>NZ_CP023278.1:3563541-3887500 GCF_002896875.1 Nostoc sp. CENA543 | reverse complement strand
TGATTTGGGTAGGTCTCCCTAAAAGGAGGTGATCCAGCCACACCTTCCGGTACGGCTACCTTGTTACGACTTCACCCCAGTCACCAGTCCTACCTTAGGCATCCCCCTCCTCGAAAGGTTGAGGTAATGACTTCGGGCGTGACCAGCTTCCATGGTGTGACGGGCGGTGTGTACAAGGCCCGGGAACGAATTCACTGCAGTATGCTGACCTGCAATTACTAGCGATTCCTCCTTCACGAAGGCGAGTTGCAGCCTTCGATCTGAACTGAGCTACGGTTTCTGAGATTTGCATCACATCGCTGTGTAGCTGCCCTTTGTCCGTAGCATTGTAGTACGTGTGTAGCCCAAGACGTAAGGGGCATGCTGACTTGACGTCATCCCCACCTTCCTCCGGTTTGTCACCGGCAGTCTCTCTAGAGTTCCCAACTTAATGCTGGCAACTAAAGACGAGGGTTGCGCTCGTTGCGGGACTTAACCCAACATCTCACGACACGAGCTGACGACAGCCATGCACCACCTGTGTTCGCGCTCCCTAAGGCACTTCCCCCTTTCAGGGAAATTCGCGACATGTCAAGTCTTGGTAAGGTTCTTCGCGTTGCATCGAATTAAACCACATACTCCACCGCTTGTGCGGGCCCCCGTCAATTCCTTTGAGTTTCACACTTGCGTGCGTACTCCCCAGGCGGGATACTTAACGCGTTAGCTCCGGCACGGCTCGGGTCGATACAAGCCACGCCTAGTATCCATCGTTTACGGCTAGGACTACTGGGGTATCTAATCCCATTCGCTCCCCTAGCTTTCGTCCCTCAGTGTCAGTTACGGCCTAGTAGCACGCTTTCGCCACCGGTGTTCTTCCTGATCTCTACGCATTTCACCGCTACACCAGGAATTCCTGCTACCCCGAACGCACTCTAGCTTTGTAGTTTCCACTGCTTTTATGAGGTTAAGCCTCACTCTTTAACAGCAGACTTTCAATGCCACCTGCGGACCCTTTACGCCCAATCATTCCGGATAACGCTTGCATCCTCCGTATTACCGCGGCTGCTGGCACGGAGTTAGCCGATGCTTATTCCTCAAGTACCTTCAGAATTATTCCTTGAGAAAAGAGGTTTACAACCCAAGAGCCTTCCTCCCTCACGCGGTATTGCTCCGTCAGGCTTTCGCCCATTGCGGAAAATTCCCCACTGCTGCCTCCCGTAGGAGTCTGGGCCGTGTCTCAGTCCCAGTGTGGCTGATCATCCTCTCAGACCAGCTACTGATCGTCGCCTTGGTAGGCTCTTACTCTACCAACTAGCTAATCAGACGCGAGCTCATCTCTAGGCAGCAAGCCTTTTACCTTTCGGCACATCCGGTATTAGCCACCGTTTCCAGTGGTTGTCCCCGACCTAGAGCTAGATTCTCACGCGTTACTCACCCGTCCGCCACTGAATCCTAAGATTCCGTTCGACTTGCATGTGTTAAGCATACCGCCAGCGTTCATCCTGAGCCAGGATCAAACTCTCCGTTTTGTTAGATTGTTTGTTTAGCTCTTTCTTTGGCTGCTCTTTTTACACCTCAGCCTGGTGTGTATTTTTCTTGACGCAGGCTAGTTGTTTTTTTTCTGGCTTTCAAACTATAATTTTTTCAAGGTTCGGTCGCCCGGACTGCGCTTCGTCGCGCTCGTCCCTCAGGCACTTACTCAATATAGCTAATCCGACTTGGTGTGTCAACACCTTTTCCAAACTTTTTCGTCTCTTTTTTTCTCTCCCCCCTCAATATCCTTACTAAATAAGGATTCCAGCCTTTAGCTTTTTTCTATTTCCTCATAATCTACCGACCTCAGCTGGTTATCTCCGGGATTTTTTAGTTTTTTTGAGTGCAGCTTCACGCACCGCTTGATTGAGTAGGTACCCAAAACCCGCAGATTCTATTCGAGCAATGAATTCCTCGCTAGTGTGTGAGAGTGCTTTGGCTGTGGCTTCCAGATTCCAGTTGTGTTCGGCTAATTTGCTCAGTAAGTAGGCTCGGCGAGTTTGTGCTTCTGATAGGCGGTAAGTTTTGAGATATTCTAGTTCTCCTGATTCGTGGATGATGGCTTCGCCGATATAGTTTTCGTGTTTGGGTTGTAAGTCGGTGATGAACCTTTGCAGTAAAAAAGAACCGGCAGTATAAACTATCTGAGAATTTAACTGGCGTTGTAGTAAACCCTCTGCCATAAAGCCTTGAAAAGATGCCCAGTCTTGTCGCATTTTGGCGATCGCTCCTCTCAAATCTGCCAAACTATTAATATTGGACTCATCTACAGTGGTTTCCATTGGCCAAGTTGTGTCATACAGCAAGCTGTACTGGTAAATCAATTCTCCATAAAAGTCTTCTAAAAGGCTGGTATGCAAGGCACGGTAGTCTTCTGGGGTGGGAACTACAAAAGCTGATGCTAATGATTCGGCAACAAAAACTAACACCCCAACTTGTTGTTCGTGAATTTCAAACACACGTAAAGCATCTTCCAAACCTGCAATGTAACGTCCACTCACAGCAGTTTCGTAGCGCGAACCCAAGCCATGAGAGAGAGCATATTTAGAATATTCGCGCCAAGCAATTGTCGGTCCTGAGAAAAACAGCGAGAGAAAACCTTCCATCGCTAGGTGAAGAGGTAAAAATCTGAGTTGATTAGCTGATTCTCGTTTAGCCATGCGGTGCATTAAACGCACGCTGGCACAACCATATTCTTGACGTTGTCCGTCGGGTTTGAGTATTTGTCCACCAAAGCTGACGACGGGACTACCATCATCAGTCCACGACATAACTAAGCCGTGGGGAACATAGGAAAAATATTTTGTGCTTGGGTCTGTAAATTTCCCTTCTAAATTGACGATTGTTATATCTTCTTCATAGGAACGACGGTTTAAGCGCAAATCACCGCGTATGTTCCGCCGGATAAGTGGCACAATGCGGACTGCACCTCTTACTTGTGAAGGGGCAATGTCTAATCCTTTTAGGGATATATCTGCTAATAATCTTTTCTTTTGTGCCATATCTAGACCCTGATGGAATTGCTTAACATCTGTTGCACTCTGGAGGCTAAATAGTCTTCTAGTTCTGATAAAGGTGCAGAACCATCAGCAAATCGGGCAAAGCCCAGCATGGTGGGTAAATCTTCTGCATCTCTGAGGCCGACAGTGGGGATGCTGGGGCTGAGATTTTGTAATGAAAAGTCTTCAGCATTAAATACGGGGTTGCAGTGAATGATAGAAGTTCGTTTTTGGGGGTCTAATTTGGTGCGATAAATTTGCAGCACTTGTGCCGCACCATTGGGTGGGTCATTTTCACAACCGTCAGAGATAATCACTACTAAGTCTGCATCGGATGCTAAGGCGTTTAGTAATGGTGTAGCTAAATCAGTTTGTCCATAGGGACGTACTAGTAATGGTTCTGGTGTGGGTACTGTCCAGAAGGAGCGATATTCTTGTGAGGCTGCTTTGAGGAAGTAGTGTGCAGCTAAGGCGACACCCAAGGGACGGCGACGTTTTTCACTAGAACCGGAACTGGAGTAGCTGCAATCTAGGACTGCGGCAACTTTTCCTAGTTTTAGAGGAGCTTTTTTGAGTGTTAATTGTGCCGATCGCTCTAGAGCTTGGGTTAAAATTGTTTGCTGCTGTTTTCGTGTTTTCCAAGGTAAGGAAAGGATATATAACGCTAGTTTGGTGAGGGGAAGACGACCTAAATCTATATCTATATCTACTTTCTCACTCCGTTCTGCTGCACCTTGAAAACGCAACTTTTCACCCAAGGTCATTTGTTCTTGAATGTGGGATAAAAAAACATCACGGGGAATTTTATGTTTTGTTGCTAAACCTTCGGCGACAGTGAAAGGTAATTTATAAACGGCTTCTGCGCTGTAATGTGCTTGGCGAAAGTTCTCAAATAACTCAGTGGTGTAAACTTGTTTTTGCCAGTTGTGAAATAAGAAATTACCTAATTCCCCTTGTAATTTTAAGTGGGCGTGGGTGGCGATCGCTCGTACTTTAGCACGATATTTCACCGCATCAAAACTAATATCACGTCGCATACTTAAATAATCTCGTGCGATCGCTCTACTACGACGATTATTAATTTTTCTTTGGCGTAGTTGCTGCAAAACTCCCCAAGCTCTCTGGGGTGGTAGGGTATTGAGTGTATGGGCAATCAGAGCGCCTTCCTCTTCTCGATGTTGGGGAAGTGTGTCTTTCCCTGTTGCCAGTAGTTTCAGGATGATTTGGGCTTGATTGAAATGATTGATACCTGCGGCTAAGGAACGGGCATATAGTAAGCGGTAATTACCGAGAATATAGTCATGTAAAAAATCAATTGATACTCTTTGACCGTAAGCATCATCATAAAATTCACGTTGTCCTGTGCAAGCAAGGCAAGCATTGATAAACATGACCAAATCTTCTTGTGCAACTTGGTCGGAACGGTTAGTAGTCATAATAATAAAAATTGATGAGGATGCTGTTTGGGGAGAAAACAGTACAACTAGGTCAGACAACTTAACCGGTTGGAACGGAAGTCATACTAAAGTCCCGCAAACAGCAAGACTGAAAATTTGGTCAATATTTTGAAGGGGTGCGGTTCGGGGAAAGGCGGCACAACTAGCTATAACAGTGGTAAAGACTGGGTTCGGAAGTTGTACCATAGTCCCGCGAACAGCAAGCTTTATGTAAGTTTTTTCAACGCAGAGTGACGCTAAGTCAACGCAGAGGGGCGCAGAGTGTTGTTAATTGTGGCTGGGTTTGGGAGAGAGATTCTAACAATAGTTCAGCAGATTGACTTAAGTTGGTCACAAAAATTCCTGTTGCGCTTTCTAAATTGGATGTTAGCCAAGTGCCTTTAAGAATAATTTCGGCAAAGGAGGCATCACAAGGGTAAATTTCTAAGATATTTTCTTGAGATAGCCGTGCTAAGTCGGCAATGAGAGATGAGTCGTTGGCAATCAGAAATGTAGCTGTGGTGGGTTCAATATAAAGTTTTGTAGCAGAACACAGAGCTAAGGTTACTCTTTTGCTTACCCAATCTGGTAAAGATGCGTTGAGATGTTCTAGGTGAAAGCTGTTTTCTGTGTAAGTTAGTTTTAACATATAGTGATTTAGGATTGATATTTTTATTTGTATGGTGGAGTTGCTTTGTCTATGAATTGAGGATATGCGGAGGTACTTCCCCGAAGCGAATTAGGGTATCCATCGCCGCAAACACTTGTAAACTCAATATATTCAAGCTGAGGGAAGTTGCTAAACTTAGGGGAATCCCCGAACTTTGTTGATTTTGGCGACAACAGCAATGGCAAGAGCGAGTTACGGTCTAGAAGCAAAAAAGCGATCGCGGCACTTATTAGGGTTACTGTTGGCTTATGCTAATGATGCAATGGACTGTGATGAGTCGGCTTTAGATGCTTTACGTCCGCAGATTCAAACTCGCTGGCTAAATGAATATCGGCTGGTTGTCAGAACCAAAGTCAGGTTTCTCCAAGCACTAACAACTTTGATTGCTGGCGATACTCAACTCAATGCAGAACAAATTAAGGAATCCCTCAAGCGGTTTGCTGATTTTTTGGAAATTTTAGAGGATAATCGTCCCTCTCGCAGTGGTTCAGAAACTTGGCACTTTACTCTTAATTTGTGGCATAAACGCCAAGATATAGCAGGCAACTTGCAACAATTTGATCAAGAATGGGAACGTCGCCGTTCTGAAAGATCACAGCCAGTAGTAGCAAAACCACAAGCAACTGTGGAACAGACTGCTGCTTTACTTATAGATTGGCAACACATTTGTCGTGCTGATTTAGAACTCAACAATATTCAACGCCTGACAACTAATCCCCTAACAATCGCTGATGGGTTAAGTTTTGCCTTAAATCAAGTTTACGTTTCCTTGGGATTGGTAGAACAAAAACAGCGATCGCGTTATCGTGATGATGTTAACCCTCAAAATGGTTCTCGTTTATATGAACCAGAAGATACGGAAGTCACTCAAACTTTTGACCATGATGAATTTATACAGCAGATAATACAAGCAAAACAAAGTAAACGAATTGCTATTATCGGCGAACCAGGGGCAGGCAAAACTACTTTACTGCAAAAAATTGCTACTTGGATATTAAATAATACTACTGACTTACCAATTTGGATTTCTTTAGCAGATTTACAAGGTAAAAGTTTAGAGCAATATTTAATTCAAGTTTGGCTACCTGCTGCTACCCGCAAGTTACGTGTCTCTCCAGAGGTAGAGGAGGAATTTTGCCAACAGTTTAATCAAGGTAAGGTATGGCTATTACTAGATGCAGTAGATGAAATGGCGATCGCATCTACTCTGGCTTTAGCAAAAATTGCCAGTTATCTCAAAGGTTGGGTAGCAGATGCCACAATAATTTTAACTTGTCGGCGAAATGTCTGGGATGCGGGAAAAAACGTTTTAGAGAATTTTGACACCTATTGTAATTTGCATTTTACCTATGGTGATAGTCAGACACCAGACCGAGTGGGGCAATTTATTCAACGCTGGTTTCGCACAGATGTAACTATAGGCGAAAAACTGCGTTTTGAGCTAGATCAACCTGAACGGAGAAGAATTAGGGATGCCGTGAAGAATCCCTTAAGATTAGCATTATTATGTCGGATTTGGGGATTAGGAAAAGGCAGTCTCCCGATAACAAAAGCTATTTTATATGAGCAATTTGTTGAGGCAATTTATGAGTGGAAGCAAGACAGATTTCCTACAACTTTAACCCAAAGACAGCAGTTAAATCAGGCATTAGGAAAGTTAGCATTATTAGCAATCACTCAAGAAAAGACTAAATTTCGTCTGCAACATAGTTTTGTTTGTCAGGTATTGGGTAATCCTGATGATGGATTATTTCAATTAGCATTGCAATTGGGGTGGATCAATCAAGTAGGAATCGCAGATAGTTCTAGCGAAAGAGTGTATGCGTTTTACCATCCTACTTTTCAAGAATATTTTGCTGCTCAAGCTGTCACTAATTGGAGTTTTTTCTGCAATTCCAATTGTGAAAGTGTAGCAGTAGATAATTATCGGATTTTTGAACCACAATGGCGAGAAGTAATTTTATTATGGTTGGGGAGAAATGACGTAGCACCAACAGATAAAACAGCATTTATCCAAGCTTTAATTAATTTTGATGATCAATGTGGGGGATTTTATAGTTATCAAGCCTACTTTTTAGCAGCGCAAGGGGTAGCTGAGTTTAGTGATTGTCAACACACTGATGGTATTATTCAGCAATTAATTAAGTGGCGTTTTGGTTACTTTGAACCTGGGAAACAAAGGTGGTTCAGATACCCGCTACCAATTGTGGAAGGCGCGCGCATAGCATTACTTAAAACTGATCGAGTCAAAGCGATCGCAGCCCTAGAACAATTTATTCAATCATGCGAAAATGAGTTTGATAGTTGGAATGCTGCCTATAGTTTGGGTAGAACTTTTGACCCTGGCAATCAAATTGCGATCGCTACTTTAGAAAATTTAGTCAAAACCGTTCGACATGAATCTATCCGGTGGCAAGCTGCCTATAGTTTGGGTAGAGTAGATCCTGGTAATGCTATTGCGATCGCGGCTTTAGTGCAGGTGATAGAATCTAGTAAAAATGAAGCTACGCGTCGCAAGGCTGCTTATTCTCTAGGAAAATTAGATGGTAGTAATGTCATCGCTATTTCTACATTAGAAACGATAGCTACATCCGCCACAGATAAATCACAACAACGACAAGCCAAAGAAAATTTAATTGTGTTGCGTCGTGGAGAAACTACAACGCCACCAGAAAAGAAAAAAGATGCCAAAACTCCAGCATTATCCTCAAATTCTGCTACAACTATTGCGTCATTAATTAGAGGCATTACATTGGTTGATGATGAAGATACTCGAAGACGTAGAGCTTATAAGTTGGCACAAATTGATCCAGGTAATGACATCGCATTAACGACTTTATTAACAGTGCTAAAATCAACTCAAAATCAGTCTTTACGCAAGCGTGCAGCAGATAACATTAAAGAAACTATTGTTTATGAACAGTTTCCCCAGGTGATTACAGCCTTAAAAGAATATTTTATTGTTGCGCCAGAGAAAAATTTACACTTATATTGTGATGCCTATAAACTCATTTGGCATTGTGCAGAAAACTTGAATTATCAAGAGTTTTATCAAATTTGGCGTGACTGTTATTGAGCAGCTTGATTTAATTTTGCTCTACAAACATCTGTCAATACTCAAGCCAATTAATGCAGACATTTCCAAAATTGTCGCACTGTCTTGATTATCTCACAGCGATCGCCATTAAAGTAGACTTGCTTCCAGAAACATTATGTGCTAATAATCGGCAAAACTCAATCCAATAAACAATTTCAGGAAAGTTGACACTAATTTTTCCGTCACAGTTAACATTAGTTGATTTTAAATATTTAGCTAAGATTGCGGTTAATATAAGAAATCAATCAGCAAATTTTGCTATGCTGGACTCTGTAATCTAGTTGTTTACGTACTCACTGTAATGTAAATACTAGAGAGATTCAACTAGCTAAAATTGCCACACAGTAAATTTCCATAAAATTTATTTTCGATAGCCAAGCGAAAATTAATAATTTACTCTAGGTAATTAGACGATCGCTCTCAAAAGTTGATATTTTTATGTAGAGGGTCAACAAGCTATAACAGCAACTGTCTGGCTGAGTTGGACTTACTTACGCTCGCTTTCAATTCTTCTATGAGTCATCATCTACCCGACACCAAGATACCTGCTCCGTGCATTGTTAACACGGGCATTATTGTGAACAAACTCGACATGAAACGACTGTTGGCTGATTTAGGTCGAGTCCACTACATCTACACCCAAGAAGACAAGTTACTGAGCGAGGGTGAAGGGGATGTGATGGAAGTATTTGCGAACCCGCAAAGGTCTACCTTAGTCGCGAATAGTGCGCTTTATCTCAATGTTGAGAGTTTTGATTATTTAGAACTGAAACAATCCCCGCAACAAGAGACCTTCTTTGATTTAATGCAAGAAGGAATGTGTTTGCGGTTGATCCCTTTATCAACTCCTTTGCAGGAGCGTAAACAAAGACAATGGAATGTCAGTGCGATTGAAGCCATGATGGATGAAGTGCTAGCTGCTAGATGGGACGCAGAATTTGATGACGACTGTTCTGATACCTTCTAGCTACAAGCTTACCCAAATCTTATTCCAACTATTTCATATCGAATTAGGCAAACCAGTCTTTTAGCATAATTTGTTTAGTCATGTCATACCCCAACGGGCGTGTCAAGACTAAAATAGCGCAGAAGTATATTTCTTGTGGTGTGGGTTTCTAGCCCGCACCACAATAGTATTTAATCTAGACAGTCCACTACGCAAAATTTATCTCAGATTGAGTCTGTAATCATACCTATCTGAAACTACTTTGTAAAAGGTTTTAGGAAGCATACTAGAAGAACAACTGCCGTCAGCATCAACGATTTTAAAAGATGATTGTTTCAGACAAAATATAGCTGTGCTTCTATTTTGTAACTCCCACGGCCGCCATTCGTTATCAGCTGCATAAATATAAGTAGAAACTCGTCTCATATCACCGATAAGAACTGTTTCACACTCGCCTGGATTTACGTGAGTCCAGCCACTAGCTACCCAACTACCCTCTGAATACCAAGCCTTAGCTACATAAGCTTTGTCAGACGCGGAACTACAGACAATCAAATCAGCTTTAGCTTCAACTGCTGTACCCATAACTAAGGGCATGGATAATAAGCCAGAAATAAATAAGGAATTGACAGCTTTCATGTTGATGAGAAAATCTTTTGGAGTTCATTTAAAAGTAATTAGAGGCAATTGATTAGCTGACTTGAGAATGGCATCCCTAACCAATTAATTGCGTCGGCATACTGATTTACTAGTTAAATTCACTGACAGTAGCATCAATTCCAGAAATATGAGAAAACGGAAATCGAGTTGTTTCTTTACCTAGTCTTGGCTTGAGGCTAGTGGAACACAGCAGCAACGTGTTATGTTAACAAAGCATTGAGATTACACAAAAAGCTACAAGCAAACATGAAGATTTATTTGCTGGTATATCTAGAAAATAAAGCCTTCTTGTCTAGTCTGAATTTTCCCATTAGCGATCGCCTGATTTTACCTTGAGTGCCATCTTTTCTTATCAAACTTTGGCTCGTTGTAGCCAGACAAAAGCTAGAGTCGGTGTATTCTCCACACCGCACGGCATTGTAGAAACTCCCAGATTTATGCCCGTGGGAACACTAGCTAATGTTAAAACTGTCACCCCAGCCCAGTTAAAAGAGACTGGGGCGCAGATGATTCTATCTAACACCTATCATCTCCATCTCCAACCAGGGGAAGCAATTGTGGCGGGTGGAGGTGGTTTGCATAAGTTTATGGGCTGGAACGGGCCGATATTGACTGATTCCGGTGGGTTTCAGGTTTTCAGCCTCAGCGAAATGCGAAAAATTACGGAAGAAGGTGTAACTTTCCGTTCTCCCCATGACGGGCAAATTATTAAACTCACGCCAGAACGTTCCATAGAGATTCAGAATGTTTTAGGCGCGGATGTGATCATGGCGTTTGATGAATGTCCACCCTACCCAGCAACGCGTCAAGAAGTAGAAGCGTCAACAGAACGCACTTACCGATGGTTAGAACGCTGTATTGTAGCCCATCAGCGTCAAGATCAAGCATTGTTTGGCATTGTCCAAGGTGGTGTGTATTTAGATTTACGTGCTAAAGCTGCTCATGCTTTAAAGGAATTTGATTTACCTGGCTATGCTATTGGCGGCGTGAGTGTGGGAGAACCACCAGAATTAATGGCGCAAATTGTCCAAGCCACCGCACCATTATTACCACCAGAGAAACCGCGTTATTTAATGGGTGTGGGGACATATCGCGAAATGGTGATTGCGATCGCTTCTGGGATAGACTTATTTGATTGTGTCATTCCTACCCGTTGGGCGAGACACGGTACAGCAATGGTTAAAGGCGAACGTTGGAACTTAAAAAATGCCAAGTTCCGTGAAGATTTCGCCCCATTAGATGAAACTTGCCCTTGTTATGCTTGTCAAAATTTTAGTCGAGCTTACATTTCCCATTTAGTGCGATCGCAAGAAATTTTAGCCTACACCTTATTGAGCATTCATAACATCACCGAACTAATTCGGTTTACCCAAAAAATCAGAGAAGCAATCTTAGGTGATCGCTTCATGGCAGAATTTGGACATTGGCTAAATCCCTCAGAAAATGGGGAGTTGGGGACTGGGGACTAGGGACTGGGGACTGGGGAATGTTGGAGACAAGGTACAGACTAATAACTAATGACTAATAACTATTGACTATTGACTATTGACTAATAACTATTGACTAAACCATGTTAAGATACATCTCAATTATGAAAGCTGTGTTGGATTAGGTGGATTTAAACAAACATGGAAGCAGCATTATTATTAGCAAAATTGCCTGAAGCATACCAAATTTTTGATCCTTTGGTAGACGTTCTCCCTATTATTCCCGTTTTCTTTTTGTTACTTGCGTTTGTATGGCAAGCAGCAGTGGGATTCAGGTAAGTTAAGACATGATTAATTAATGGGACAGGTGGCTTACCTGTCCTATTTTTTTGCAGTTATTCTATCTTGATAATTCTTAACTTTTTGTAATAAATTAAGGGAAGCTCATTAAGATAGGTGTATCACCCGGCTAGCTTGCAGTGAAAGAGGAACTATTCAGTTATGGGTAACATCAAATTTGTCAAAGAAAATAAGGAAGTCATAGCAGCAGATGGTGCAAATTTGCGGCTCAAAGCAATAGAAAATGGAGTTGACATCTATAAAATTATTGGCAAACTCACAAATTGCGGTGGCGGTGGTAACTGCGGTACTTGTATCGTCGAAATAGTAGAAGGAATCGAAAATCTTTCTACTCCCACAGCCGTAGAAAACCGGATGTTGAAGAAAAAACCCGCCAATTATCGTCTTGCTTGTCAAACTTTAGTTAATGGCCCTGTCAGCGTGGTAACTAAGCCTTAATATTGTTGATTTTTCTTGACATCAGTCTTGGCAGTGAAGTCAGTAAAAAAAAGAGCTAACACAGGCGTTGATGATGCTATCCTAAAATTGTTGACTGGAAATTAAAGTGAGGCTTCTTTGCCATGCAAGTTAATGACCTGGGGTTCGTAGCGAGCATTCTGTTCGTCTTAGTTCCCTCTGTATTTTTAATAATTCTTTACATTCAAACTGCCAGCCGCGAAGGTAAAAAAGATACTTGATCATTTTTTGTTCCAAGTAAAAAACCCCTGTTGCCGAATGGTACAGGGGTTTTTATTGATGACAAATTAATTAACAGTCCTCAACCTCAAATTTTATGCGCCACTGGTACGCGCTAATAAGACAGGACAAGTAGCATTGACACGCACGTAGTCTGACAAGGAAGCACCGATGAGTCTATCGATATCGACAAAACTCTTGGCTACGGATGGACGGCGATCGGGCGAACCCAGTAATAGTAGGTCTACACTCAAATCTTCTGCGAGGCGACAAATTTCTTCTCCAGGTCTGCCACTACTGATATAGCAGCGAGTTGACACTCCGTATTTTTGCGCTTCTGCGACTGCTGCGGCTAAAATTGGATTCTTGTCGGGAGTAATTTCTGTGACTTCGGAAGTTTTACCACGCAAATCAGTAGTAACATTAGCTAAGATTAGTTGACTACCTTGAATACCCCGTAATAAGAATAAAGCCAAATTTAAGCAGTGTTTAGCTGCATCAGAGTTGTCCATTGCCACCATGATGCGCTTAATTCTTTTAACATAAATGTCATCCTTAACCAGCAACATGGGGCGAGAAGACAGTTGGAAAACATACTGACTCACCGAGTTTGATAAAATTGATTGCAGACGTTTGAGTCCCCGTGAACCCATAATGATTAAGTCAGCATCGATTTCATCAGCTACTTGACAAACCACATCTTTAGGATCACCTTGACGCAAAATAGAAGATACTTGGGAGGGATCTAAATTCAAGGTTTGAATAGCATTCGCGAGAATCTTACCGCCTTCTTCCCATTTATCTGTCATGGCGGCTGAAGTGCTTTGGGGAGGAACAACGTGCAGAACCGTCACTTTTGCATCTTTGATTGACGGTACTTCCTTTAAAGTTTTGAGCATTTCTTCAGCGTGTCCTAATCCAGAAACCGCTAGCAAAATTTTTTCTATCATTGTTACTTCTTGTTGTTAAGGTTGCTTGGTGTTGAATCTTTAGTAATTGATGCTGATGAGATTGTCACCATTTTGCTCAACAACCTAGTAATTAAGCTAGCAACAATCAACTGTTTATCATTAGCTGTTAATACTCTACTCAAGAGTAATTGACTCAAAAACTAACAATTTTTTAAGTTGATTTGCGACTTATTTACTTAACTTTTCCACTAGGTTTCAATCATTAAGCTTACTCTCAATGATGACCGATAAAATTCATAATTGGTTATGTTAGTTATTATTTTTAATCTATGTTCAATATTTTTAATTAGAAAAAAGTTAAGGTTTACTAAAATAGTTACTAATTGACAGATATATTGTAAAATTACCAAAATTTATTGCCAGGCTTCAATCTATATCCAGAAATACAGATATTTATTTGAATTCAATTATATAAACTATTATGATATTTTATAAATGGCGTATTTAATCAACGGTGAATTTTCCAGTATCAAGCTCTAAAAGAGAGAGAATTTGATAAATTTTTATATACTTAAATGAGAATCAAATATAAAATTTTGTAAAAAATTGGTCTTCTCAATGTACCAATCACAAATACACGATGTTTCTCAGTTTTGATCAAGGCTACACTGCAAATACACAAATGCCATATTTTTGTCATACATTCTTCACATCCATATCAGAAAATAGTAAAGACCTAATTAATCAAGAATGGTGAATAACAATGGCGGATAACTCCGCCTTTATTTTTGTCTTTTCAACTAAACTAGACCACTCAAGATATTCTCCTATTTCTCTTCATAACCACCAGCATACGTAATTACACACATAGTGCGATAAACTTTGTGAGTGCCATAGGCCACACCAGTTACTTTAAAATCAGGATTAAAAATATTGGTGCGATGACCTCGTGATGGGACTCCATCATCAATAATCAATTGCATGACAATATCTTGAGCAGTGCTAGGCCCGTAGCTGATATTTTCGGCGGCGGTGATTTGCCATCTGCCATAACGATTAATGCGTGACCCTGGTGTGCTACGATCGCTACCATTATGTCCAGTTAAGCCTTTAACACTTTGGTCTTTAACGTGATCCTTAGCCGCTAACGACATACCCTGAGATATAGTTAATTTTCCTACAGGGCGGGCTGATTTCAAAAAAGCGATCGCTTCATCAACAGCTTTGACTCCCTCGTTTGTCACCAGATACGTATTATTACCAATTTTTACCCGGTTGCCTTGGAAACGTTGACGATAATTTGTCATGATAGGAATATACGCCTGGGGATTTGTCCGCACTTTGTTCATTTCTTGAACTACTTGCTGTTCCAAAGGTGACATAAAATCATTCTTTGCCAACAGAACAGAATTAACTGTTGATACCGTGCTGACATTCGGTGCTGCTAGGGAGCTAGTAGAAAATACTAATACACTTCCTAGCATGAATATGCAAATTTTACTCAACATCTGATACACCACAAACTTTTATAATTGGTTATGAATTTCCGTAAGCAAAGGATTTTTCGTCAAAATTATCTCCATGCTTACAACCAAATTTGTAACTTTCATTACAATCAGATGTAAACAGTAAATACCAGTAGTTATTTTTTAGGTTATCGTACGTATCTTGTTCAGAAAAAGTTAGAATATTTTTGAGTGTAACTCTCTATCATGTATGATTTATATTCAGTCGCTTTTTACAGAAGTAGAAATATACAAATAAATCTCACTCCCGATCTGTCTAATTAATATTATCCATATCCGTTTAATTTAGTAACAAAAAACTAAAATCTCGAATAATAATGTTAAATCGTCTAAGAATTGGCTCAAAAATTGGTTCAGGGTTTACCTTAAGTATAGTAATATTGAGCGCGATCGGTTTCTTTTCTTACGGAAGTATCAAAGAATTAATAGGCTCATCTCGAAAAGAGAAACACACATATCAAGTATTAAGTAAAATAGAAGAACTGAGTAGCCAATTAACTAAGGCTGAAACTGGACAAAGAGGATACATTATTACCGGAGAACAGAGTTATTTAGAACCTTATTTAGCTTCTAATAAAGTCTTGCATCAAACAATTACAGAATTACAAGCAATCACTAAAGATAACCCTCAACAGCAACGCCTGATTGAGAGATTAAAGCCGTTAATCAATCAGAGAATGATTGTGATGCAAGAAGTGATTGACTTGCGACGAAAACAGGGGTTAGCAGCAGCTAGAGAAGCTATACTGACAAATAAAGGTCAGCGACTCATGCTAGAAATTTCTGACTTGGGTGAGCAGATGAAAAAAGAGGAACAGAGCCTGTTAGAATTGCGAACCAATCAAGCACAGTCTGCTGCTAACAGAACTCTGGATAGTATTGTCTATAGTATTCCTTTAATATCTCTAATTTTAGCTGCAATTGGATTTTGGTTAACTCGCCATATTTCCATCCCCCTACAGAAAATTTCTCAAGCCGCAGAAACGATGGCTGATGGAGATTTGTCAATCACTTTACCACATAGCGATCGCCTGGATGAAATTGGTGTCTTGACCCGCACTTTTAACCAAATGGTGGAGAATTTAAGAGTCTCCTATCAGCAAAATGCAGAACAGAATTGGCTCAAATCTAACCTAGCCGAATTTACCCAAACTCTCCAAGGACAACGCCATCGTGAAAGTGTAGCACAGTTGATTTTATCTAAGCTGGCTCCATTAGTTGGCGCGCAGCAAGGAGTCTTTTACATCATGGAAGAAATTGACCAAGAACCTACACTGAAACTGTTAAGTAGCTATGCGTATAATGAGCGTAAACATCTAGCTAATCAGTTTCGCTTAGGTGAGGGATTAGTAGGACAATGTGCTTTAGAAAAACAGAGAATTTTACTCACCGAAGTTCCTCCAGATTACATTCGGATTAGCTCAGGACTGGGGTCTATCAAACCACTGAATATTATTGTCTTACCAATAGTTTTTGAAAACAAAGTTAGTGCCGTTATCGAACTAGCTTCTTTAGAGTTATTTAACGAGTTAAAATTAAAATTTTTAGACCAATTCTCTGAAATAGTAGGCGTTTTTCTCAACAACATCAAGGCTAATCTACAAACTCAGATTTTATTAGATGAATCCGTAGCTTTAGCTAAAGAACTTAAGCAAAGTAATCAACTATTAGAGCAGCAAACACAAGAATTAGAAACATCAGAATTGCTCCTCAAACAGCAGCAAGAAGAATTGCAACAATCTAATGAAGAACTACAGCAACTCAATGAAGAATTAGAAGAAAAAGCCGAGTTGTTAGAAGTCCAAAACCAAGAAGTGGCTCGTAAGAATCAAGCAATTGAACAAGCAAGACAGTCTTTAGAAGAAAAAACTGAACAGTTAATTTTATCGTCTAAATACAAATCGCAGTTTCTAGCTAATATGTCCCATGAGTTACGCACACCACTCAATAGCTTATTAATTTTATCGAAGATTTTAGCAGATAACACTACAGGTAATTTAACTAGTAAACAAGTTGAATATAGTCAAACAATCAACTCGGCTGGCAATGATTTATTAGAATTAATTAATGATATTTTAGATATCGCTAAAATTGAATCTGGGACTTTATCTATTAATTTAGAAACTATCAAGTTTACTGATTTGCGTAGTTACTTAGAAAGAGCTTTTGCACAAATCGCCCATAACAAGGGATTAAACTTTAACATTCAATTAGATGAAAATTTACCCACGGCAATTTTCAGTGACCCTAAACGCTTGCAACAAATCCTCAAAAATCTTTTAGCTAACGCCTTTAAGTTTACCGAACAAGGTAGTGTCAATTTAACTGTGAGGATGGAGACAAACAATCTTGATCATCCCATGATTGCTTTTGCTGTCAGTGATACAGGGATTGGAATTCCTGTAGATAAACAACAGATTGTTTTTGAAGCGTTTCAACAAGCCGACGGTACAAATAGCCGGAAATACGGAGGAACAGGTTTAGGCTTATCTATTAGCCGTGAACTAGCGCAGATGTTAGGCGGTAGGTTAGAACTTGTCAGTCAACCAGGCCAGGGAAGTACCTTCACACTTTATTTACCCCAAGCCTATCCCCACCAAGAAGAAACACCCCCTCCAACCTTACCTCCCACCCCGATTGTACGAGAAACCCCTGTAGCTAAAATAGTTGATACCATCCCTAGTCAAATTCCCGACGATCGCCAAAATATTCAGCCAGGCGATCATGTATTGTTAATTGTGGAAGATGATGAAAAATTTGCGCGCATTTTACTAGACATGGCGCAGCAACAAGGCTTTAAAGTCATCGTAGCAGCACATAGTAAACAAGCTTTAGCCTTAGCCCAGCAATATCAGCCAGAAGCAATTACTTTAGATATTAATCTTCCAGATGTCGATGGCTGGACATTACTGGATAGACTAAAACACGACCCCCAAACCAGACATATCCCTGTTCATATCATGTCTGTAGACGACAGACAAAAACGGGGTCTACACCTAGGCGCAATTACTTACTTACAAAAACCTGTATCTGCGGAAGCACTAGATCAAGTATTTACCGAAATGAAAAGCTTTATTGCCAGAAAAGTCAAACATCTGTTAATCATAGAAGATGACCCTGTGCAAGCTCAAAGTATTATTGAACTCATTGGTAATAATGACGTACAAAGTACAGCCGTAGGGACAGGAACAGCCGCCTTAGCAATTTTGAAAACACAGCAATTTGACTGTATAGTTTTAGACTTGGGTTTGCCTGACATGACGGGTTTAGAACTGATTGAATACATCAAACAAGAACCCAACCTCCTCAAACTACCAATCATCGTCTACACCGGTAAAGAACTCTCCCGTCACGAAGAAACTCAACTCAGAAGACTAGCAGAAACCATTATTATCAAAAATGTGCGATCGCCAGAAAGGTTGTTAGATGAAACAGCCTTATTCTTACATCGCATCCAAGCCAACCTACCCCCAGCTAAACGCCAAATCTTAGAACAACTACAACAAACAGATACCGTCTTAGCTAACCGCAAAATTTTGATTATTGATGATGACTTACGGAATATTTTCGCCTTGACTAGCCTGTTAGAAAGCTATCAAATGGAAGTTTTATTTGCAGAAAACGGTCAAGATGGAATTGCCACCCTACAAGAAAATCCCAAAATAGATGCGGTCTTAATGGATGTCATGATGCCACAAATGGATGGTTATGAAACCACCCGTTGTATCCGCCAGCAACCACAATTTCGCACCCTCCCTATTATCGCTCTCACCGCCAAAGCCATGCCAGGCGATCGCGAAAAGTGCATTGAAGCCGGTGCTTCAGATTACATCACTAAACCCGTAGATACAGAACAATTGTTATCTTTGCTCAGGGTTTGGTTGTATAGGTGATATAGGAATCCGCTTTGATTCCTGAAATTATTTGCGTAGGGAGGGAACAGGGAACAGGGAACAGGAAAGAAAAAATCAAAGTGTACCTAGCTTCGCCAAAATCAAATAGGAATCCTCTAGTTAATAGTCAAGTTAATACTGGAATTTCTATCATAAATTCTGTACCTCCGCCTGATGTAGAGTTACAAATTAGCTTTCCTGCGTGAGTTTCTTCGACTATCTGTTTAGCGATAGCCAAACCTAATCCCGTCCCTTTACCAACTCCTTTAGTAGTAAATAAATGGTCAAAGATTTTTTGTTTAACTTCCTCATTCATCCCTTTACCGTTATCAGCAATTGAGATTTTGACATATTTATCTGCCATCAATGTGGTAATTTTAATGCGGTTGGGATGTGCCTGAATTTCTGCAAAACTCTTACCATGATTTGATTCGTCCAAAGCATCAATAGCATTGGCGAGAATATTCATAAATACCTGATTTAATTGCCCAGGAAAACATTCTATTTGGGGTAAATCTCCGTATTCAGTGATGACCTCTATCGCTGGACGTTCGTCATTAGCTTTCAGGCGATGTTTGAGAATTAAAATCGTACTGTCGATGCCTTCGTGAATATTAAACAGCACTTTGTAATCTTTATCTGCCCGTGAAAAAGTACGAAGACTAGTGCTGATGTTTTTTAATCTATCACAAGCCATGACCATTGCATCAAGCATCTTGGGTAAATCTTCTAAACTATAATCTAAATCAATTTCTTCAGCGTGTTCGATAATTGCTTCGCCTGGATGCTGTAGAGTTTCTTGATATAGTTTCAGGTGTTCAAAAATATCTGCAAGCACTGGTTTAGTTTGTTGTAGGGTAGCAGAAATAAAGCCCAGGGGATTATTCATTTCATGAGCAACCCCAGCAACTAAACTACCCAAAGCAGACATTTTTTCACTTTGGACAATTTGTAAATTTGCTTGTTGTAAATCGTGTAATGCTTTGGTTAATTCTTGAGATTTTTGTTGAATTTCGGCTTCTGCTTGCTTGCGTTGTGCAGCTTGCCGATAGGCATCGCTAATATCTTTAGTAAATACGAAATTGTATTCTTTATCTTTAAATTTTACATAGTTAACATTGACTTCAACTGGATAAATCTTGCCAGATTTATGTTTATGATAGCTTTCAGCAGTGAACGAACCTTGAGTGCGAATTGCTTCCCAATGCTCCGCCCATAATTCTTGAGGAAAAACCGGATTAATATCAGCAACATATTTACCAATTATCTCTTCTCGGCTATATCCCAGTCCCTTACACGCCGCATCGTTGACATAGAAAATCCGACCATCTGGCTCAATCCACCAGACAGAAATATTTGCCTGATCAATGGAAATTTGATTGAGCAACGCTTTTTCCATTGCTTGTTGCATTTGTTGGTAAAGTCGAGCATTGTCTAATGCTATGGCTGCTTGAGCAGCAAGTATCTGAATAACTTGGAGACGTTCTTCAGTAAATACTCCTGCTGCTGCACGACTTTCAAGATATAGTATGCCTATCAAATTACCTTGATTAATAATCGGTGTACACAAGACACTCTGGGGTTGATATCTCAACATATATTCTGCAATTAGCCCAGGAATATCTATTTGGCAATTATTTATCACAATTGTTTGTTGGGTGTTTTTGACATAATTAATGATTTTTCTAGGAATATCTTGACAATCGTCAAGTAATTGTGTGCAGATTGTTGTCTGTGGAGAATTTATTTCTGCATGAATTGAGGTAATGGCACGAATTTGTAAAACATCATCCTGATTGAGAATTAATACAGATTTATCAGCACCAGAGTTTTGAAGGATAATTTGCGTGAGGTTGGTAATTAACTCATCTAATTCGATATTGCTAGAAATAGTTTGAGCCGCTTTGAGTACGCTGGTAAAATCCAGAACATTGGAAATACTAGTGCTAGTAGTATCGTTTTGAGTCGATACAGATTTTAGAGGAAGGGTAAGGGAAATAATGGTTTCCCAAGGATTAAGATTGATCTCTTTTTGTTCGATGATCGGTTTGAGTAGCTGAGGATAGCGTTTTTCTAAATCCTCTACTTTCGCTTTTGCTCCCCATCGAGCATAACAGTAGTAGGCTTCTTGCATATAGCCTGCGGCAACTTTCTCTTTCTCCCATGCAAGGTAAAATTTTGCGGCTAGTTCGTTGGCTAAACCTTCTTCTTGAATATAGCCGTTGGCTTTGGCTTGAGAAATAGCTCGGTCGTAAAATTCTATTGCTGTGGCTTTATCACCTAAAACTCGATGTTTTTCTGCCTCCACTAAATAGAATCGATGCAACTGATTCATAGGTGCATAATTTGCCCACTGCTGCATGATTTGTTGATTTTCCGCTACCTGCTGTAAAATCTCCTGTTGTTGTGTGGGTAATGCTGTAGGAAATAAAGCGAGTTGCACTAAAGAATCATAAAAGTTGAGCAATGAGATGTTAGTCATTGCATATCCTAAACCAGAATATTGACATTGTTTAGCTTTAATCGCATATTCCACTGCCAAATCTAGGACTTGAAACAGATAACAAAGCATCAGTTTGTTGACACAAAAATGCCATAAACTATTAGGATCGCTAGCTTGCTCATTTAATACCAGCGTTGACTTCTCATCGTAGGCTGTACCAACTAATTCCCAAGGTGCAGCTGTTGCTTTGATTAAATTCAAGACTATTTGGTGATAAATATTGTGGTAATTTAGTGTCGCTTGTTTGTGAATTTTAGCTAAAGCTGCACTATAAATCGCCAATTCATTCGCTAGTGTAGTTAATTCTTGACCAGCGACATAAGCGTGGTAGCAATAAACAGATGCACCGTGACAGGCAAAAGCTAAGTCTCCAATCTCTAAACCTCTGGCATAGGCTTGCAGCATGGGCTTGAGGGTAGCGGCTAGAGGTTCTTTCCAATGGGTGATAAAACCATGAACAACTACTAGAACTCTCGCTTCATATTCATGGTTTGAAAACTTGGAAAGCAGTTGCAAGGCTAACTGACCAAATTCATAACCTTGGGGGATACTATTTGACTGACCACTAAGCATCAGTCCATACCCTGAATAGACAAAGGTACTAGCGGAGCTATTACCGTATTTGATGGATAGAAGCACTTCCTTCAGCACTAGCAAGCGGTGGAGTTGCGGTTTTGCTAAATAAGCTGGGGTGTCTACTTTAACTAAGACACGTAAGGCCGCACGTAATTCCGGCTGCTGCATTTCTGGTAAATCAGCTAACTCAGCTACTGTTTGATCACTGAGAAGAGCTTGAATTTCCTGTAAACCCAGAAAAAAATCTTCATCTGTTGGTTCTGGGGGAAACTCAATGCCAATGGGACGCAAAAATTGCATGGCTGTATCAATAGCTGCCAAGAACTGACTTTGGATTGTGGAGGATTCGATTTTGACTTCGTAGACTTTGACTGTATCAATAATTGCTGTGGCTTGTTGTAAAACTTCCTGAGCCAAGTTTTCCATTAAGTCTAGTTCGCCACTGAGATAACTGGCTTCGGTCGCTTCGTTATATAAGCTTAAGGTGAAATCATAGTCAGATTGCCAAGGGTTGGTGGGGAGTAAATCAATACTGATTTTTAGGTAAGCTAGTGCAGCATTATAGGCCGTTGAGGCTTTAGCTTTTTTGCCAGCAATCAAGTTTAATCGGGATAGTTGATGGCGTTCTTGTGATTCACGGAATTGTTCAATGCCAATATTTAATTGATTGGCGATCGCAAAAACCTGTGCCTCTATTTCTGCTTCTGGGGTATTTGACCACAGTAAACGACCGATTTTGACATGGGTTGTCTGTTTTTGGTCTTCTGGGATTAATGAGTAAGCGGCTTGTTGGACGCGATCGTGCAGGAATTTATAAATAAAAATTTCCCCATTGTCTTGATTCACACCTTGGTTTTCTGCACCCACAAAAAACTTATAAATCTCTGTCTGCGGCAAAATCAAGCCTGACTGCAAAGCATTCCATAAACAAGTTGCAGTTTCTACTATAGATTCTTGACTAACTAAAGCTAATGTTTTTAAATCAAATTCATTCCCAATACAAGCTGCTAGTTTTAAAATCTCTTGGGTGGCTGCTGGTAGCTTTTGCAATTGCTGTGCCATAAATTCCACCACATCATCTGTCAAAGCCGCGTCTCGCACTTGCACAATATCACACTGCCAATGTCCGGCACCCCAGTCAAAGGTAATTAACTGGTCTTGATGTAATGCTTTCAAAAACTGGGTAGCAAAGAAGGGATTACCCTGAGTTTTCTGCATGACCAGTTCTGTCAGTGGTTTGACTACAGATGTGGGAGCATGAAGGGTATCGGCAATCAGGTGATTGAGACTGTTAAAATTCAGGGGTTGCAGGGTCATGGTGTGGATTTTTGCCCCTGTTTTCTCCATCTCATTCAGAGTCAATATTAACGGGTGGGCGGCAAATACCTCATTATCCCGATACGCGCCTAACAGTAATAAACAGCCCGTTTGCGACTCAGACATTAACACCTGAATCAAATTCAATGAAGCTGAATCTGCCCATTGCAAATCATCCACAAACATCACCAACGGATGTGCGCGGATGCTAAAGACTTGAATAAACTTTTGAAACAACAAGTTAAAGCGATTTTGGGCTGCGGTTCCTGATAATTTTGGTGCTGGGGGTTGTGCGCCAATAATCTGTTCCAGTTCAGGAATCAGTTCTACAATCACTTGAGCATTTTCTCCCAGTGCTGCTAAAGTCTGAGTTTTCCAGTGTTGTAATTGGGTATCGCTTTCGGTCAATAATTGCCCCATTAAATCACGGAAGGCCTGCACAAAGGCAGAGAAAGGGATATTGCGATTAAACTGGTCGAATTTGCCCTTAATAAAATAGCCGCGTTGTTTAACAATGGGTTTATGTATTTCATTGACAACGGCTGTTTTCCCGATTCCAGAAAAACCAGCTACTAGCATCATTTCTGTTGTACCCTGGCTGACTCTATCAAAGGCTTCTAGTAGGGTTTTTACTTCTGTTTCTCTGCCATAGAGTTTATCAGGAATGATGAAGCGATCGCACACATCCCGACTAGCAATTGTAAAACTCTCAACTTTGCCAGTTGTTTGCAGTTGTGATAGGCATTGTTCTAAATCATATTTCAATCCCAATGCACTTTGATATCTATCTTCGGCATTTTTCGCCATTAACTTGCTGACAATGGCTGAGAATAAAGGTGGAATTTGTGGGTTAATTTTATCTACTAATGGTGCTGCTTTAGCAATATGACAATGCACTACTTCCATCGGCTCGTTAGCCGGAAAAGGTAACTCTCCCGTGAGTAACTCATAAAAAGTTACACCCAGGGAATAGAAGTCTGTGCGATAGTCAATTACCCGGTTCATTCTCCCTGTCTGTTCTGGAGAAATGTAAGCTAATGTTCCTTCCAAAACATTACTTTTAATTAGGTTTTGGGTTTCTCGTGGTAATAAAGATGCAATACTAAAGTCAATTAATTTAACTTCTTGAGTTTCCGGGTTAATTAATATATTGCTGGGTTTAATATCTTTATGAATAATGCGTTCTTGGTAGAGTAAATCTAAGATATTACATAGTGCGATCGCTATTTCTAAAAATTGCTGGAGAGATATTTGGGTTTCTCTAATTTGCCACTGTTTTAGAGAAATGCCCCCAAAATCTTCCAATATTAACACATAACCATTTTGGTATAGTTCCAAGCTATAAGTTTGGATAATTAGAGGTGAATTGAGATTCTTCGTGATTGTGTATTGGTTGCGAAATGATAAGAGTTCAGTGAAACTGGGATAAGGATTTTTCAAAGCTTTGATGACTACAGGTAATGAGTCAAGTTCTCTGTATCCCCGGTAAACTAATGTTCTTGCACCATTGTAAATTTCTTCAGTGATTTGATATCCAGGAATACCCATCAAAGTGCTAACCATACCTTCTCATGCTCAAAATCTCTGGATTTAGTATTCCCATATCTGGAACTAAAAAACTGAAGTTAGCGACATCACCTGTCACTACTTCAGTTCATATCATCAGTATGCAACCAACTAACGATTATCAATTTGAGCGCGTTGTAAACTGCCAGAAAAGTCAACATAAACACTTTTCCACTCAGTAAAAACATCTAAGGCAGTCGTTCCCGCTTCTCTGTGTCCGTTACCTGTTTGTTTGACACCACCAAAAGGTAAATGTACTTCTGCGCCAATGGTAGGGCCATTAATGTAAGTAATACCTGCTGCAATGTCGCGCATAGCAGTAAAGGCGCGGTTGATGTCGCGAGTATAGACTGAAGAAGAAAGACCATATTTGGTATCATTTAAAATGGCGATCGCTTCTTCAAAGGTACTCACCTCAATTAACGCCACCACAGGGCCAAATATCTCTTCTCGCGCCACCCGCATTTGAGGTGTGACATGATCTAAAACCGTCGGCTGAAAAAAGTAACCCGCTTTTAAATCACCCTCAGTAGCAATTTCCCCACCAATTAATATTTCTGCACCTTCCTCACGGGCAATTTTCATATAATCACTGACCCGTTGCAATTGTCTGTGGTTAATTATCGGGCCGATTTCTGTCTCTGGCTGATCACCAGCACCCAAACGTAACTTTTCGGCACGTTCACACAGCATACTCGTAAATTTTTCTTTGATATCGCGGTGTAAAATCAAACGACTAGTAGCCGTACAACGTTGTCCAGTTGTGCCGAATGCACCCCAAACAGCACCATCCAAAGCCAATTCTAAGTCTGCATCTTCCATGACAACTTGGGCATTTTTACCACCCATTTCTAAACAGACGCGTTTGTGAGTCCGTCCACAAGTTGCACCTACATAAGCACCTGTTTCCGAAGAACCGGTAAAGGACACTAAATCAATGTCTGGGTGTTCAACTAAAGCTTTTCCTACTTCTTCCCCCACCCCATGTAATAAGTTAATTACTCCTGGTGGTAAACCTGCGGCGGCGAAAATTTCTACTAATTTAGTTGCACAAGCCGGCGTATCTTCCGCCGGTTTGAGAATGACTGTATTTCCACATACTAAAGCCGGCATTGCTTTCCAACAGGGAATAGCTACAGGGAAATTCCACGGTGTAATTAAAGCACAAACCCCAATGGGCATTCTCACCGTCATAGCGAACTTATTGGGCATTTCCGAAGGTGTCGTTTGTCCAAACAGTCGCCTTCCTTCCCCAGCACTATAAAAAGCACAGTCAATCCCTTCTTGTACATCACCCCTAGCCTCAGTTAATGGTTTACCCATCTCCCGACTAATTAACTGTGCTAGTTCTTCCTTATGTTCAGCTAACAATTCTCCTACACGAAAGATGTATTCGGCTCTAGCTGGGGCGGGGACTTTTCGCCAACTTTGATAAGCTTCTCTAGCAGCAGCCACAGCTAAATCTACATCCTCCACTTGAGAACGGGGGAAAGTTGCGACAACTTCAGTTTTATTAGCAGGGTTATGACTAGCTAGGATATTTTCCTCGGTAGCACTCAACCACTGACCGTTAATATAATTTTGGCAATTTAGCGGATTTATCATAATCAAATTATTAGTTATTAGTTATTAGTCATTAGTCATTAGTCATTAGTCATTAGTTATTAGTTTTTCTCCCCTGCCCCCTGCACCCCTGCCTCCTTCCTCTTTCTGCTAGGTTATCGCCTAGTTGAAAAAATGGCAGGTATTCAGGTACTTGTAATTAAGAAACTTTACGAAGGTGACGATGCTCCGCCCCTTCTTTCCTCTACACCCCTCATACAGACGTGGGTAAGTAAATTGCAAAACAACTACCTACCCCTAGTTGACTAGTTAACGTCACTTCACCTCCGTGTAGTTCAACGATGCGTTTAACGAGAGCTAATCCTAATCCTGTACCCTCATAGTTGCGATTGAGGCTGCTATCAATTTGAATGAATGGTTCAAATACTTTCTGGAAATTTTCGGGAGCGATACCAATCCCTGTGTCAGTGATGGCAATTTGGAGATAATTTTGCCGCTCGTTGGCACTGGGGAAAATAACTTCTAGGGTAATAGAACCACCCTTTGGAGTAAATTTGACGGCATTATTCAGTAAATTAATTAGTACCTGGCAAATGCGTCGTTCGTCTATGTACAATTGGGGCAAATCAATCGGTAATTTACTTTCTATCTGAATTGATTTTTTTGCAGCTTGGGGTCTGATAAATTCGAGACTTTGTTGGCATAAAGGTATAACTGCGGTATTTGCACAGTTAAGTTGAATTTGCCCTGATGCAATTTTCGAGAGATCGAGAATTTCGTTAATTAGTTCGAGTAAATGATTACCACTATGCTCGATAGTGTTTAAGGCTCGCAGTTGTTTTTCGTTAACTTCCCCAAATATTTCATCTTGCAATCCCTCGGTCATACCTAAAATTGCATTTAGGGGGGTACGTAATTCGTGACTCATGGTAGCTAAAAATTCGTCCTTGAGGCGGGTGGCACGAATGAGTTCTGCATTGGTTTTTTCGAGTTGTTCTTCGTGTTTTTTGCGATCGCTGATATCTCGAATGATACCCTGGTGTCGAATCACATGACCTTCAGCATCATAAATCGGGGTAGCGTTGACTGTCACCCACAAATAACTACCGTCTTGACACAAATGGCGAAATTCTTGATTGAGAATTTTTCCACCTTTCTCAATTAGATGTCTAATCGATACTAAAATTCCTTCTAAGTCATCGGGATGAATCAAATCTAAGAAGCATTTTCCCACATAGTCAGCAGGGTTTAAGCCAAACATGGTCTGGAATTGCGGGGAGAGATAAATCAATATGCCGTTTGTTTCTGCTGACCAAATTACGTCGGTGACTCCTTCTACCAAGCCCCGGAATTTGGCTTCACTTTCTGCTAAGGCGATTTCTGCTTGTTGGCGTTCATGACGTGCAGCTTGCTGTTCGCTGATATCGATCACAACACCGTCCGACATTATTAATTCGTCTGGGTAGATTTTAGGTTGGGCAACTACTTGAATCCATTTTATCTTACCTGTGTGCGAGATAATACGGAATTGTTCTCGAAAAAGGCTGAGATTCTTGATAGATTGCTCGATGGCTTGCTGAATTCTGGGGCGATCATCAGGATGTTCAAAGTCGCTTAACAGATATTCTCCTGTCATTACAGCTTCAGGACTGACACCATAAAGAGCATAGCAACCAGAACTTACATAGGGGGTGAATCTCGATCCATCCTTGAGGTTAATACCAGCCCTAAAAATAACTCCTGGTATGTTTTGCGCCAGAGTTTGGAAGCGGGATTCACTCTCACGTAGTTCTTGCAGCGATCGCTCCAACTGTTGGGCATAGGATTGGGATTGCTCATACAACCTAGCATTGACAAGGGAAATGGCTGCTTGGGAACAGAGCAATTTCAGTAATTCCACTCGCTCATCGGTAAAAGCTCCAGAGGTGATGGCATTTTCTAAATACAGAACACCTAGCAACTGCCCTTGATTGAGAATTGGTGTACACAATAAACTCTTGGGTTGGTAATGAAGACAATAGGGGTCATTAATGGTGCTGACATGGTTTTTACCGTCGGTAATCACTGTTTGTAGGGTGCGTTCAACATAATGAATGAGCGCGTGGGGAATCTGTTGGCACTGATCTATAGGTTTGCGTTCCAGAGATTGCACAGCATGATCAAAATACTTAATCCCTAATTGCAAAGTGCCTTCATAGTTGAGGAACAGGGCAGCTTTGTCAGCACCAGCATTAGTCATCACAAGTTGGATGAGATTCTGTAGTAGTCGATCAAGTTGGATTTCGCTAGAGAGGGTTTGATAGGCTTTAAGAACTGTATTTAAGTCCAGTGTGGCAGAAACTTTGTTAGCAGATATGGATGATTTAGTTGATAGTGATTCACCAATCGCAGATTTTGTCAAGTAAAAAATTGGTGTCAGTAAATGGGGATAGTTTTTTGCCAAATCATCTGTTTTGGCTTTGGCACCCCACCGAGCATAGCAGTAGTAAGCTTCTTGCATATATCCGGCGGCAACTTTTTCTTTGCCCCAGTCAAGGAAACATTTAGCAGCCAATTCATTAGCTAAGGCTTGATCTTGAGGGAATTTGTTTGCTTGAGCCAGGGAAATGGCGCGATCATAAGCTTCTATGGCATCGGTTGTATTTCCCAATACCCGACACCGTTCTGCTTCCACCAGTTGCCAACGATGCTGATGGTTGCTGGGAGCTAATGTTGCCCAATACTGCAATTGGTTTTGATATTGTTGAACTTTTAACAGGATGTTTTGTTGTTCTGGGAAAGATGCAGTGGCATACTGGGTTAACTGAATTAAGGCATCCAAGAATGAGTAGATAGGAATTAAAAAAGTAGCGATCGCCCCATCTAAATGTTGAGCAGCTTGAGCAGACATTTGGCTGGCTGCTGCATATTTGCCAAACAGATAATAGAGAAAGCATTGATTCAGATGCCAAATCCACAATGCAGTCCGTTGATTGCTTGCTTGCATCTGTGGGATGTGTATTTCTTGATTAAACACTGTTCCCGTTAACTGATCAGGAACTCCTTCTTCCTTCTGTCCCAGTAAATTCAAGACAGCTTGTTGCTGAATGTCGTGTTCAAGGCGAGAAGTGCTGTGTTTATAATTTTTAATAGTTGGGTAATAGATATTGATCATCTGATTCAGTTCGGTTAATTCCTGTCCTAGATAAAAACCGTAGCCACAGGATATCGCCGCACTTAAGCAAGCAACCTCAATATCGCCAGTTTCTAGCGCACTACGGTAGGTTTCGTGCAAACCGAGAACAGTTTCTGATAGTGGGATTTTCCAATGTTTGATAAAAGCATAAACTATATACAAGGTTCGGGGTTTGAAGGATTTCAGTTGCAATCGTTCTCGCAGGCTTAATGCCAATTCCCCAAATTCATAACCATTTTCAATGTCGCCCATCAGACCAGATAAAATTACCCCATAGTCACCATAAGCAAATACAGAAACGGGACTATTGCCTGATTGGATGGATAATTCAACTTGTTTAAAAATCAGCAATGGCATGAAGCTAGAACCTGACATATAGGCGGCAGATACTAAAACTGTCAGTATTTCCATTGCTGCCAACAGTTGGGGGTCGCTCATCGGGGGCAAATCTAGTAAGCTGAGGGGGTGTTGATCTGCCCACAGCGATCGCGTCACACAAAAGGCTTGTTCTATATCTTCCTGAGTGGGTTGTGCTGGAAATTCAATGCCCAAGGAACGTAATAAGCTTAATCCCATTTGTATGGACTCTAACAACTTTCCCTGAGCTTTAGCTCCCATAATTCGGGTTTGTTGAACTTTAATGGTGTCTAGCAAGGCGTTGCTATTTTGTAATACGATATTTGCCCACCGTTCCATTTGCTCAAAATCAGTGTGCAGATAACAGGCTTCCGTAATTTCTTCATGCAGTACCAGAGTCAGGGGATAATGGCTTTGCCAAGCAGTGGCAGGTAAAAGCTGAATTCCTGTTACTAGATAGTTGATTGCCACACCATAGGCAGTAGCAGTTTTAGCTTTGCGTCCAGCAGCTAGATTTAACTGTGCCAAGCTTTCCCGTTCCGATGGCTCTATGATCAAGGTACTGCCGATATTCAAATGATTGACTATCTCAAAAAGTCGTTCTTCTCGTCCACTGACGGTAGAATTATGTAGTAATAGTTGACCTATTTGTAGATGGGTGACTTGCTTGCGATCGTCAGTAATTAAGGAATAGGCAGCTTGCTGTACTCGGTCATGTAAAAATTTGTATGACACTGAATGGGAATTGTCTAATGTACATACAAAATTTTCTTGCTCAATATAAAATTTATAAACTTCATTAACTGGTAAAATCAATCCCGCTTGTAACGCCTGCCATAAATCACTAGATGCCTCAATTGGGGATATTTGGGCAACAATCGCCAAAGTATCTAAATCAAAAGCATTGCCAATACAAGCAGCTAACTGTAGCAGATGTTGAGTTGAGGGCGATAGTTTTTGTAGTTGTTGACTCATAAAAGTCACAACATCATCTGTTACCGCTTGAGTTGTTACCTGTGCAATGTCACATTGCCAACAACCTAACTCAAAGTTAAATTGAATTAATTCATCTTGATGTAATGCTTTGAGAAATTGGATAGCAAAAAATGGATTACCTTGGGTTTTTTGAAATACCAATTTAGAAAGAGGAGATGCCGAGAATTCTGAGCATTTGAGTGTATCAGCAACTAATTGATTGATTTGTATGTAATTGAGTGGTGCTAATGTAATCATATTAATCGTTGCCGAAGTTTTTTTTAGCTCACTCAACGTCAACATTAATCGATGCCCTGGATTGACTTCGTGATCACGATACGCCCCAATTAATAACAGATAAACTGTGTCAGTAATTAATAGCTGAATTAATTTTAATGATGCGGAATCTGCCCATTGTAAATCATCTAAAAATATTACTAAAGGATGTTCAGCACTAGTAAAAACTTGAGTAAATTTTTGGAATAATAAATTAAAGCGATTTTCGGCTGCTGCTCCTGATAATTCTATAGCTGGTGGTTGCTTACCAATAATCCTTTCTAATTCTGGTATAACCTCAATAATGACTTGGCCATTATTGCCCAAGGCTGTTAATATTTTTTGCTTCCAGTTCAGGATTCTCGCATTACTTTCTGTTAATAATTGCCTAATTAAATCACGGAAAGCTTGCACGAATGCTGACAAGGGAAGATTACGATTCAGTTGGTCATATTTGCCTTGAATAAAATAACCCCTTTGTCGTACAATCGGCTTATGTACCTCATTCACTACCGCAGTTTTACCAACCCCAGAAAAACCTGCGACTAGCGTGATTTCAGTCGCTCCTTGACTGACGCTCTCAAAGGCTGTCAGTAGGGTTTTTACGTCAGTTTCTCGTCCATACAATTGATCAGGAATCAGAAAGCGATCGCACACATCCCTCTGTGCAATGGTAAAACTTTCAACTCTACCTGTTTCTTGCAGTTGCACCCAGCATTTTTCTAAATCATACTTGAGTCCCAAGGCACTTTGATAGCGATCTTCGGCATTTTTTGCCATCAACTTGTTGACTATTTCTACAATGACATCTGGAATTGCTGGATTAATCGCATTTACTAATGGTGCTGCTTTGGCAATATGACAATGTATCAATTCCATCGCATCTGGGGAATGAAATGGTAGTTTTCCTGTCAATAGTTCATAAAAAGTTACACCTAAAGAATACAAATCTGTGCGATAATCAAGTCCTCGATTCATTCTCCCCGTTTGTTCAGGAGAAATGTAAGCCAATGTTCCTTCTAAAACTTCAGGATTGACTAACGTTTGTGTTTCTCTGGGTAATAAAGATGCAATACTGAAATCAATTAATTTAACTTGTTTGGTTTCTGGATTAATTAGAATATTACTAGATTTAATATCTTTATGAATAATTTTCTGATGATAAAGAAAATTCAAAGTATCACATAAAGATATAGCAACTTCTAAAAAATCTCTCAAATTGATTTGGTTTCCTCTTTGTCTACGCCACTCTGACAGAGAAATACCTCCAAAATCTTCCATGATTAATACATAACGATGCTGATAAGCTACAAGACTGTAAGTTTGAATGATTCCAGGGAATTGAATATTTTTGGTAATGGTATATTGATTACGAAAGTTGACTAGTTTGCTAAACCTGGGATAAGGATTTTTCAGCAGTTTAATTACTACTGGTAATGAATCATTGTCTCGATATCCGCGATAAACGATGGTTCTGTAACCTTCATAAATGATATCGCTAACTTGATAGCCAGGAAGACTGAATTGAGAGCTAACCATAAGTAGACAAATTCCACATACTTGTTTGATGGCTTTATGAAAACTTTCAATTCCCTAATGAGCATCATGAATCATCGTGGACAAATCACTTCTAGTGATTTGATTGAGTGTATCTTTATCTGATAGATATAATATTACATACTTACTAAAGTCTTCTGTTTTGAAGTCTTTCTTAAAGAAGTTAATAAATCCTCTCTTCATAGCAAATGCGTTCTCAATTCTTCATCGGGAATTTCCCAGCTACTCACCTGGGAATACTTTGCTGGTTCATTTGATATAGTCCTATTTTTCTCAATCCCCAATAGAAAACCCAATTAGCTACAGAGTCAATCAATTTTAGATTTTAGATTTTAGATTGACTGCACACATAAAAGGGATGCAGCTTGGGGATTTTGGATTAGCGTTTCGACTCAACAGTAATTTATTGATAAAATCTAGCAGCCTAGTTTGCAGTAGCTTAAATGACAGCATAAAAATATTTTTCCCAATTTCCGCCTTAAACCCCTGGTTTAGACAGTCTATCGATAGCATAACTTTTACTGTAGGAAAATTTATTTGAAATAATTGCGAGATTTTTGCAATAAATCTGGTAGGATATTTTCAAAGCTTATTGCAATATATAGTCAATAAGTTCAAGGGCTAACTTTAGATAAATTTCAGGACATCACACAATGACAAGCATGGCTGTGCATAACCTGGAGTCTGTCCCCTGGTGTTCGGGGAATGCTCGGTTAACTAATCTTTCAGGACGACTGTTAGGGGCGCACGTTGCCCATGCAGAGACTATCCGTTTGTTCGTGGCTATATGGCAGAGCTTGGTTTTCCCAGAAAAAAGCCCCCCAAGGAGAACTCCTAGAAAATCTGCAAACCCCTAAGTCTGGGAGTGAATTTAATGCAGGTTGGCTAGTCGGTGGCTGTGGGGGAGCATTGTTTGCTGATTTGTTGTTAACCAACAGTAGTTTGTTCTGTTAAATATCAGGTGTGAAAATGGCGAAAAAAATCGGTTTATTCTACGGGACTCAAACTGGTAAAACTGAATCTGTAGCCGAAATTATTCGGGATCAGTTTGGTGGTGATTTAGTGGAACTGCATGATATTTCTCAAGCTGACACTGAAGATTTTTCGGAATATCAATATATTATTGTGGGCTGTCCGACTTGGAATATTGGCGAACTCCAAAGCGATTGGGAAGGCTTTTTTCCAGAACTGGATGATATAGATTTCAATGGTAAGATGGTTGCCTATTTTGGTACTGGCGACCAGATAGGGTATGCAGATAATTTCCAAGATGCAATAGGCATACTAGAAGAAAAGATTTCCCAACGCGGTGGTAAAACAGTGGGTTATTGGTCAGCCGATGGTTACGATTTTAATGACTCTAAAGCTTTAAGAAATGGTAAATTTGTGGGTCTGGCAATTGATGAAGATAATCAATCTGATTTAACAGACGATCGCATTAAAACCTGGGTGGCTCAGGTAAAACAAGAATTTGGTTTGTAAGCTTGCATAGTTTGATGCTCAAACTTCACAAATACAGGTTATCTATCTGTATTTGTGATTCTCTCGAAAATTACTGCTGCAAAATATTAGGGTATTTATGTCAGATGATCTTGATGTGCTTTGGGTGAGTTCTAGTCCTGCGTTGCAACGTTTCGATAAACCATTGTTGCAATATTTATCACAATATATGAACGTGGCTCAGTGGGAATATCGTCATGGTAAAGATGAAGCTGCTTCTATAGATGAAGCTGTAGATTTATTGGCTGAGTTTTTATCTGATTTTTCTTATCCCCTACACTTAGCTGGTCATGGTGCGGGTGGTGCGATCGCTCTCACTTTTGCACGCCGCTATCCCGAAAACGTGCGATCGCTTACCCTCTTAGCGGTCAGTTCTCAACCCGCAAATACTTGGCACGTCCACTATTATCTACAACGACAAGTATTTACGATGAGTCGGGAACAAGTCTTGGCTACTAGTGTTCGTCATCTCTTCGGTGAACAACCCCACAATACTACTAAAAAGTTAATGGCAGTTTTAGATAGAGATTTAGACCAATCCCCCCTAGCACATTCTCTCTTCAAGTTAACTGAATTACCGCAAGGTGGGGTTTCTCTACCGATGATGGTCTGCGGGAGTAAGAATGATCCTATTGTTAATTTACCTACATTAGAAGGTTGGTTAAAAGTTTTGAAACCAGAAGATTATCTTTGGGAATGCCCCAAAGGTTATCATTTTTTTCACTACTTTTATCCTCAACAAGTCGGCGGACAAATGTTAAGCTTCTGGCAGCCATATCACCTCAATTCAATAGTAAATCCTCAACTAATTTCGCGAAATATAGTTTAGGGGGCATTTTTACTAGTTTTGCAGGCTTTGGTGAGTGGTTCGGTGGAGAGGATGGAACGCAAAGGGGCGCAAAATGAGGCGCAGAGGTACGCGAAGAATTTTTATGAGGTGTGGGAATATATAGGGGATGAGTAGGAAGATTGAGTACGATGATGGAATCCCCTATTGAGAGGATTAGGCTTTCGCAAACGGCTAAGGAACAACTGCTGAAGTTGAAGCGTAATACTAAGATTGAACAGTGGAATATTCTTTGTCGTTGGGCTTTTTGTCGTTCTCTGGCGGAAGTAACTCCACCTTCTCCCGTTCCCATTCCCCAAGATAGTAATGTGGAAATGACTTGGCGTGTTTTTGGTGGGGATATGGCGGATATTCTGTTGCTGGCTCTCAAGCAACGCTGTCATAATGATGGTTATCCGACTGATAAAGAGACTTTAGCTACTCAATTCCGCCTGCATTTACATCGTGGCATTGGTTACTTGGCGGGTGACACAAATATCAAGAAAATTGAAGATTTAATTGCATTGGCGATCGCTCAGAGAAAAGATATTAATTAACAGTAATTGATCACTGTTGGTTAGTATTATGCCTGAAACGGTAGAAATTGAGCGTCATCGAGCTGCGATCGCGCGCACGGAAATCTCTCGTCCTGTACGATTGGCTATAGAATGGGCAATTCTTAACCAAGACACCAGTTTTTTTGACTACGGTTGTGGTTATGGTGGGGATGTCCAACGTGTAGCTAATCTTGGTTATCACAGTTCAGGTTGGGATCCTTACTACTACCCCGATGAACCAATTAATGCCGCCGATGTGGTGAATTTGGGTTACATTCTGAATGTGATTGAAGATATCGCTGAACGTCGTCAAAGTCTCATCCAGGCGTGGGAACTCACCCGTAAAGTTTTGATTGTGGCGGCGCAAGTCTTGATTAATGCTCCTAGTAAGGCACAATTAGCTTACAGTGATGGTATTGTCACCAGTCGGAATACATTTCAGAAGTATTACGAACAAGAAGAACTGAAAAAATATATTGATGAGGTTTTAAATGTAGACGCTGTTCCTGTGGCTTTGGGTGTCTACTTTGTCTTTCGGGATGAAGCTGAAAAGGAAAGTTTTAAGGCTATTCGCTTCTTTTCTCGCACCTCTACACCACGCATCCGCATTCCTGTGAAGCGGTTTGAAGATTATCAAGAACAACTGCAACCTTTAATGGAGTTTTTCACTAAACGGGGAAGACTACCAGTCAAAGGTGAGTTAGCCACAGAACAGGAATTACTCACAGAATTTGGCAATTTCCGCCGCGCCTTTAATGTGATTTTACAAGCTACCGATGAAGCAGAATGGGATGCGATCGCCTATCGTCGGTCTTTAGATATTCAAGTCTACCTCGCCCTGACCCATTTTGATCAACGCCCTAAATTCTCCCAGTTAGCACCCGAAATGCGCCATGACATCAAAGCATTTTTCGGCAGTTATGAGGAAGCTTGTGAAGTGGCTGATCAAAAATTATTTAGTCTCGGTAAACCAGGAATTGTCAAAACCGCCTGCGATAAAAGTAAAATTGGCAAACACACACGCGGCGCGCTTTACGTCCATGTTACTGCTTTAGCTGCCCTTGACCCGTTATTACGCATTTATGAAGGCTGTGCCAGTCGTACCATTGGGCGTGTCGATGGAGCTACTTTAATCAAATATTACATTGACCAACCGCAAATATCCTATCTTTTTTATCCAGAATTCGACACAGACCCCCACCCAGCCCTAGCAGCGAGTATTAATATTGACTTAAAAACTCTACACATTACCCATCGAGATTACAGTAACAGAGAAAATCCCCCTGTTCTACACCGCAAAGAAACCTTTGTTACACCCAGTTATCATCTCCACGAACAATTTGCCCAACTCACCAAGCAGGAAGAAGAATTAGGACTTCTGCAACAAAAAACTGAGATTGGTACGCGAGAAGGTTGGCATAAATGCCTAGCTGCACATGGTGTAGAAATTAGAGATCATCAAGTCTATCGTTTGTAGGATTGGGGAATTGTTCATTAGGGGTGTAAGGGTGTAAGGGTTTAAGGGTGTAGGGGTTGAAAGTGTTGGGTGGAGATTGAAACCCCGCCCAACGCAGTTGCTCCTTCTTCCTCCTACACCCCCAGACCCCTACACCCCTACACCCGCCCCAACGGGGCTTGGTAAAAAATAAAAAACCCGCGCTTTGGCGGGGTTACACACAACAACACTATGAACAATGAAATCTTGACGTTAGCTAAAGTGCTTCAGCTCTACTTCTAATTGGCGAATTAGTCTTTGATCACCACGGGCTTTAGCTACTTCTAATCGATGCTCGATGTTTTTTTGAATATTTCGTTTGTGTACTTCTTTAGCAGCATTGACTGCTCGAAGTCTATTTTGGCTCATAATGTCTAACCTCGATAATCTTCTTCTTTATATCTGGTGTTCCTAACATAGCATAAATTTCGTAGTCTTTGTTACAGAATTTTTGAATGTAATATAGTTTTAACTTACTTCGTATGTCGTCACTTGTGACCTTATTAAGCGATTTTGGCGATCGCGATGTCTATGTAGCGGTAATGAAAGGGGTAATTGCTCAAATTAACCCGCAATTGCGGACTGTAGACTTAATACACCATATTCCAGCCCAAAATATTGCTGTAGCTAGATTTTGCTTAATGAATGCCTGTCCTTATTTCCCGCCAGGAACAGTACACCTAGCTGTGGTAGATCCAGGGGTGGGTAGTCAAAGAAGGGCGATCGCTGTAGAATTTGCTGGTGGTTTTTTGGTAGGGCCTGATAATGGCATCTTTAGCGGTGTATTAGCCGAAAGTCCCGCTATTGCAGCAGTTGAGTTGACTAACCCCAAATATTGGCGAACTCCCCAACCTAGCAAGACTTTTCACGGTAGAGATATTTTCGCACCTGTGGCGGCTCATCTTGCTAGTGGTGTGGCGTTACAACAATTAGGCAGAGAAATTGATCTAGCGAGCTTAATAAAATTAAATATCCAGCAATGTAACGTAACAAATACTGGTGTACGGGGTTGCATTCAATATATAGATCATTTTGGTAATTTAGTAAGTAATATTCCAGAAAGTTGTGTGCAGTCTCAAAAATGGTGTGTGCAGATTTCAGGGGTGCGAATTCCAGGGGGTGAAACCTACACTGATGTAGCATTAGGAGAGGCTATTGCTTTAGTGGGAAGTCACGGTTGGGTAGAAATTGCCATCAATGGGGGTAATGCAAATTTGCAGATGGGAATCAATGTGTCTGACGAATTGGAAGTGCTATTTTTGTGAACAGGGAATAGGGAACAGTGAATACACAAACAATATCTCAAGCGGAAGTTTATCAAGGACAGTTTGGGGAATTTACAATTACTCAAAGCGATCGCACTGGAGTAATTATCTATCGCACTGGGTTAATGGTAGCGGCGTTGAGTTTTGCGATCGCTACTGGGTTAGTATTATTTAGCAATCAACTCGGCGTTATTCCAGTCATCACCCCGCTATACACTTGTTTTAGTCTGGCTTTGGGTGTGAGCTTATTAACAATACACATTTACATGGCATTTCTGCACAGAGTGTTGCAAGCATTTTGGCTGATTGGGATTATTTCTTCCTTTGTCATTGGACATTTTGATAGTCAGCCTTTTGCCATGACTGTTTACAATCAACCACTAACTTTATTTGGTGTTGGATTTACTTTTGCAGCTTTAACAGGAATTTATTTTAAAGAGGCCTTTTGCTTTCATCGTCTGGAAACTAAATTTTTAACTGCGATTGTACCAACACTATTACTAGGTCATTTACTCGGTATTTTACCTATCCAAATAGAGCAATTTCTCTTAGGAGCCTGGGCAATTTTATTTCTAGTATTTGCTATACGTAAAGCCTTGCAAGCCATTCCTCCTGATATTGGAGATAAATCTGTATTTGTTTATTTAAAATCAAAAAAAACGTGATGTACCTTTTCCCTACAAGCATAGAGATTTTGATTCTTGCTCCCCTTCCCTTGTAGGGAAGGGGTTGGGGGTTAGGTTTCCAAAAAATTACAAACACCCTCTAAAATATTTAGCCATCTTGTCTTTCACACAGTAAAACCTAGCAATTTTTTCTGCAAAAACTCGCGCACTTGTTCATCTGGATCAAGTTCGGCTCTATCACGTAATAGTGGTAGTGTTTGGGGATGATCAAGATAATTTTCGATGATAATTTCTAGTGCTACCTGTCGCGGATTTTGCTGAAAATTGTACTCTCGCTTAAAGGGGTCATGCACTGCACAATGGTAGAAGACTTCCAATATCTCTGGGTACTCTACAAAACCTTGCGCCAATTGCTGTAGTGCGACTTGACGGACATCTGCATATTGATCAGATACAGCACGTTTTTTTAAAATTGTGAGAGTTTCAGGATCATCAGCAAACCCTGTGGCTAATTCCTGTAACGCTGCTTGGCGGACATCTGCATATTTTTCCGATTTAGCACATTTTTTCAGGATAGGGAGAGTATCGGGGTGATTGTGAAAACCCCTAGCTAATTCTTGCAAAGCTGTACGTCTGACAGATTCGTTATTGTCAGCGATCGCACTTTGTTTGAGAATGCTTAATGTATCTGGGTCATCTTGGAAATGTCTGGCTAATTCTTGAATAACTGTGCGACGCACATCAGAATAAGTATCGATGACAGCACACTGTTTGAGAATGATGGGGGTATCGGGATCATCTTTGAATACTCTGGCTAATTCTTGCACAATAGCACGACGCAAATATTTATCCTCGCTAGCACTGGCGTGTTGTTTGAGCCAGGGGAGTGTATGAGGATCATCTTTGAATACCCTAGCTAATTCTTGCACAGCAGTTTGGCGGACATCAGAATAGGGGTCAGCGATCGCACTTTGTTTTAAAATGGAGAGAGTATGAGGCTCATCTTTAAACCCTCTAGCTAACTCTTGGACTGCGGCTTGACGCACATATTCATTTTCATCGCTAGTGATAGCTTGTTGGAGAATACTTAAGGTATCAGAGTCATCTTTAAACCCTCTAGCTAATTCCTGAATCACAGCTTGGCGTACCATCCAATCCTCACTGGTGGCGAAATTTTTCAACCATTGGAGAATATGAGGGTCATCTTTAAACCCCCTGGCTAATTCTTGAATCGCTACCTGACGCACAGTCCCATATTGATCCACTGTGGCACGTTTTTTCAGCCAAAACAATGTATTGGGATTATCTTTAAAACTTCTGGCTAATTCCTGGATTGCGACTTGTCTGACATATTCACTATGATCAGCGATCGCACTTTTTTGGAGAATAATTAAAGTGTCAGAATCATCCTTAAAACCCCTAGCTAATTCTTGTACTGCGGCTTGTCTGACAGTCCAATCATTATCACTGGTGGCACGTTGTTTGAGCCAAGGGAGAGTATCAGGATCATCTTTAAATCCTCTAGCTAACTCTTGTAAAGCCGCACGGCGCACATAATCACTATTATCAGCTGTGGCTAATTGTTGTAGCCAAGGGAGAGTATCAGGATCATCCTTCCAAGTTGTTCCCACACAAATGACTGCTTTTGTGCGAATTTCTTGTACTAGTTGAGTTTCTTCTGCATCTAAATAAGGTTTGTAATAATAGGCGAGGTCATATTTAGTTAAAGCTTTAATTTTTTCTAATAATTTAGCCGATACAGAAGCGACTAACAGCCGATTTCTCACCTCTGCTAGACATTTAGCTGCTAAAAACAAGTTAATAAATTTTTCTGATTCACCATCTTCCTCCATTAAGTAATCGAGGATTTCACAGACAAATCTTGGCTCAATCATCCCAATAATTAAACGTAACACCTCATGCCAAGTTTCATCTTGCCAATGTTTACCAAAAACTTCACAATTTAAAGACTGAATTGATAAAGTCTGTATTTCTTTAAATTGCCAGACAAATTCCCAAGCACAAAAATATTCCAAGAAAGTCCGATGTACAAAAGCATAGTAATCTGCACCTACAAAACACAACATAAAATTGCGAATCCGTAGTTGATTCATCATCACCCTAGCAACTTTAGTCGGTTGTTCAAACTCCAGATTTTTCAGATAACGGGTTAAAATCTTTTCTAAATCTTTGGCACTAATTAAATTACCTACTAAACCCTTATCACTAGTTTGCATATGATAAGCGACTTGTCGCAACATTGCCTGCTTATCTTTATAGTCAATAATTTTAGGATCTAGCCGATAATCTTCTACTAAAGCCCTTTCCACATCCCATTGATGTAACAATACTCGTGATGCTTGCTCATACAAAGTTGCTCTATCTCTAGGTAATTCTTGGTTACGATTGAGAATTGCCATCATAGTTAATAAAAGGGGATTACCTGCCAATTCAGAAATCGCTTTTGATGTATCAATCGCCCTTTGTAATCTCTCTTTTTTTCGCAGTCTATCCCCCATTTCTTTAAAGTTTAACTCATGCCAACGATGCACAAAGTCTTGAATTTGTTCTAGCTCTAAATCTTGCAACATAAAATGCCGAAATTCTGCGTCTCGCAATCTTTGTGGTTTATAGCCAATCACGCGAGATGTAACAATTACCCTCACATCAGGATATTCATTAGTAAAACGATGAATATCGGTGATCACATCATCCCTTTTCCCAATATCAAAAACTTCATCTAAACCATCAAACATGACTAAAGCATTGCCAGCTTTGAGTTGTTCATGGAGCTTATTTTGGTTGAGATGATGAACTATACCACTACACTTATGAAAAAATTCTAAAAAATTCTGACATTCATTATTTTCTCTGCGCCGGATATATGTCCGCAGTTCAATTAATAATGGGATTGGGGAAGAGATGACATTATTTAGGGGTGTTTCTGCCCAGTTTAAAGCTAAAAATTGCAGTAACGTCGATTTCCCTGAACCTGGATCTCCTAAAATAACTACATATTTATGAGATTGCGTATCGTTAATAATATCTAAAACGGAAATAGTAGGCTGTTCAAAGTAAATTTGTTTGTAGTATTCTAGAGCCTCTGGAGTAATTTCTTCATCTAGTTGCTGACTTTCTCGTAGCTGCTTGAGATGTTCTTTAGGTAGTTCATGTACCTGTGCTAACACTTGATGCACTTCCCGGACGTGTTGAGGAATAAACATCCGCCATAGCTTTAATTCATTATAGGCGTAACCCGTAGTATCCAGACTATCTAATTTCAGATTTCCGTATCTTTCACGTATTCCCTCTTGGTACTTTTTTAAGTCAAAATCAGGGGTAATGCCTTGAATTTCTAGTAAGTTATGATTGATTGATTCTAAATGCTGAGAATCTAAAATAGGTCGTAGTTGATCAGATTCTCGAATAATCGCCTTCACCTTTTTAAGATAACGTTTAGCTAATCTTTCCCAATCAAATTCTTGCGGAAGATTAGGTAATTTCATTTCATACCAAATTTTAGTCAAGATTTGAAAATCTAGCGTGTGGCAGTCTGGTACGAAAGGTTTCCCTAAAATCTGTCTAACAGATTTATGACTGAGAAATTGTTTTAAAGTCTGATTATATGTTTGTAGTTCCGTTTCTTCTAACTCCGCATCTTCTAATTCTTGCTGCATGAGTTGCAAAAATTCTTTTAAGGCTTTGCCAGCAGCAATGTCAATATCTTCTGGTTGGAGTTGCTGTAAAATGTTACCAGGAACACTTTTTAATAAATCTTTTGCCCAGTCTTTTGCAGCGTCTTTGGCTAAGTCTTCAAAAATCGACTTAAAAGCAAACCCGACAGCTTGAGTTATGCCCCAAACAGCTAACCAATCTAACATAATGTTTATGTCTGTTGAGGTTGTGATTTTGAGTATATCTAAGAGTTGAGAAAATTGCCGTGGATTTTAAGATATTTGTAGAAATTGAGTATTAATAAAAATTAGAGTAATTGTTCTGAGTAAATACTTTGAAAAATCCCATATGCTTGAGTTTTTTTACTGGAGATAACAGTGATTTTGCTACTACATACTGACAAAATCAATCTCATAGTCAAACAGATAAAATATCTTTCTCTACCATCCTGTAGACGAAAGTTATAAATTTTCGGTAGGGGACTTCCAGAAAATGAATTATCCAATTTCCGAGATAAGACATCGTTCTTTTCTCCCTGCACCCTGCCCCCTGCCCCTCTGCCTACACAGTGATAGGATATTTTTTAAGTTGGAAGTCCCTAGATGTGTCGCGGTAGAATACCCCTAAATAATCTCTAAATTTCAATCTATGATCAGCAAGGAGACTTACAAGACACCTCAAGACGTTTTGGCTATCCTGAAAGCGGGACTGGCTTTGGCTCAGGAAGATTTGTATCAATTCAATCTCAGTGGATTTGATTTATCGAAGGCGCAGCTACATCGAGCCACTTTGATTCGAGCCAATCTCAGCCAAGCTAATCTTTCGGAAGCGGATCTGAGCCAAGCCGATTTAAGAGGAGCCGATCTGAGTCAAGCTATTTTACGTAATGCTAATTTACAAGCAGCCTATTTGTATCGAGCTGATTTAAGTGGCGCAGATTTACGGGGAGCTAATTTAACTGAGATTAAGTTGCTAGGAGCAAGGTACGATAGTCAAACGCTGTTTCCTGAAGACTTCGCTTATAAATCTTCAGGTGCAATTGGCCCAAAGGCCAATTTAAATGGGGCGCAGTTGAATACAGCCAACCTACGCCATGCGGATTTACAGGGTGCGAGTTTATTGGGTGCTTATTTGGGGGGTGCTGATTTAACTTTGGTGAATCTTCAAGGCGCGCGCCTCAGCCAAGCCGATTTACGGAAAGCTTGTTTGACGGGAGCTTATTTACGTCATGCACGAATAAATGGGGCTAACTTAGCGGGAGCAGATTTGCGTGCCGCAGATATGACTGGTGTGGAATTTGAGCAGTTAGAAAGTATTGCTGGTGCAGACTTTAGTCATGTTCAAGGGTTAAGTGATGAAATGCGATCGCGTCTTCTCAGTCAGCCTGCACAAGAATTAGATACACCCCACGCCTTAACTCGCAAAACTACAAGAGCCAGCCTAGAAAGTTAACTACTTAAGATTTAATCACTGTCCACTCTTTTTTGAGCAACGCTAGAAAAGTGGCAATTCCTTTAGAAAATCCAGGAGGATCGGGTAGTACATACTGTGGGAACTCTTCATAGGGAAGCCACGGCTCTGACGAATCATGTCGCAGGTGCAGAACCCGATCAGATCCTTCCAATTTCCAGAGCATCTGACCACCACTGGGAATTTCCGCCATATTTTTCTCCTGTCGAGCAAATATAACTACTCGGTATAGATGAGATATTGTCCAATTCTGCCAGCCTGTATATCTAGACTTTTGTGTTTTTTTGTTGTCAAGCCTAGATACATTATAGAGACATCTAACTCAGCTAGACATGACTGAGAGGCGTATTTTTTAAGATGGCGCGCAATTATGGAGTGACGGAAGCAGCAGAGGAGAAAAACCTATTACCAAGCCCGTTGGGGCGAGTGTAGGGGTGTAGGGGTGTATTGGAAGAAAGAACAGCCAACAATCCAAGGGTTAAAAGCCTTGCCCATTGGGGCAACCGTGTTGGGTTCTTTTCCCATCCTCGCCCAACATTTTCAACCCCTATACCCTCATACCCTTACACCCTTACACCCCTAATGGATTAAATCTTCCATTGCAGCCCCTACTACACGGTAGTCTGGATCATTTCTCAGTTCTGCAAGAGCCGCCTTAGCCGTCGGGTCATCAAAATTTTTCAGAGCATAGGCAACCCTAACCCGAATATATTCAAACTCAGAATTTTTGAGAATCAGGAGTTGAGATAAAGCAGCCTGTGACTGACGGGAATTTACTAATGCTCCTAACGCATCCACAGAGGCTTCCTGTACTGCTGCATCATCCCCTGCTAACCCAATCACACAAACCTCTAAAACCTCTTCAGGACAATCCATTTCTACCAAAGCAGCCAAAATACTGCGACGTACCAACCAATGGTCATCACGAGCAAACGTCTGCACTAGATGAGACACAGAAATTCGCCCAAACAAAGAGAGAGAATTAGCCGCCTCTGCCCTGACATTAGGCGTGTTATCTAACTTCATGATTTGCAACAAAGCCGCAAAAGATTCCGATGTTTTTTGCTTACCCAACTCCCTAGCAACAAAAGTTCGCACCAAAAACTCAGGGTCTTGGACATGGCGACTGAGTAAAGGTACAGCAACATCAGTAGGATAATCTTGAAGAGCAGAGATAGCCTTGAGACGATATTGAAAATCAGCGTTTTGCAGATTAGTTTCAATTTGGCTGAGATCCATAAGAGTAAGAAATAGGGGTGTAGGGGTGTAAGGGTGTAGGGGTGTAAGGGTTTAGGGGTATAGGGGTGTAAGGGACAAAAACTAATGACTAATGACTAATGACTAATGACCATTGACTAATGACTAATGACTATTCTGCAACTGGAAAACTTTCTCCTCGTAAGTAAGCGTCAAAGTGTTGCTTAAAATATAACGTACTTGTCATATTTGCTTCATCACTGTGGTCGGGAGTAAATTCATAAATCGGCACTTGTTGACGAATTAGTTGTATTAAATTCGGATGTAATTGTTCAAAGGAGTCAATACGAGCTGTTGTCGTCTCAAATCTTAAGCGTGCTGGATGACCGTAGCCTAGTTTCATCCAGGGTAGCCAAGGACAGTTTCGCGCCCAAGTTGCGGGAGGAAGATCCTTGACTTCTGGACGACTAATGTGGCTGGTGAAATACTCCGTGCCATTAAAGGTTTCACCAGGACAATAATCTCGGTATTGGGGATCTCCTGCTAAGGGATGAGGATAAGTTAAGGGGATTTCTACAACAGAGGTAACATAGTCTTGCCCTTGAGGAATTACCGTCAGCCTTGGTCTGACAGAGCCTTGTACTATACGATTGGCTATATGTACGATGGGTACAGCCGGACGGGTTGCGTCGGGTTGCCATGTGTGCAGGATTTCTTGTGTCTGTGGATGACAAAATAAACCTAATTCCCGATTAATTCGATAACCTACTTGCTCAAACTCAGAATCGGGACGAATGAAAACCTTGGTGGCATTCATGCCGATGATAGAAAATAACTTCTGCCATTCACTCTGGCTCGATTCTTGCCACCAGATTTCCCCTTCCCATCGATAGTAAAGTTGTTGACCATGATGTTTTCTGTAGAAATCTAGATTATTAAATGTGTAGTCTTCTGAATTGTTCATAGTTTCTCAAGAAACTACCGCTACAGTGTTAATCATAGGTTAATTAAACCAACAGAACTATTTCCATACTCCTCAAATTTGCCAGGGGTTTTAACTTTTAGTAAGTCGATTTATATTCTATGACTCAGCCACAATTGAGTGACAAAGTACGCGAACTTATCCAGAAGTCGCGGATTGTCAGTTTTGCTACTTGGACAAATACCCATCCACCAGAGGCGATTGAGCTTTTTCAGAGTGCAGATAATGAGGGACGTTACCTCACTGATGAAGATTTGCAGCAAATACAACAGCTAGCACCTGCAACTACAGCATTGATCACAGTTACTCAAAATCTGCGCGATCGCGTCACGGAAATCGTGGATGAAGCCAGAAATGATGTCTTAGCTAAATTTCCCGATATTACTCAACCAGGTGGTGGACTCTACCCAGCAGTTAGGGCAGATGCCTGTTGGCGTGATTTTTGGCACTTCCTACGCTGCATTACTTATGGTATCGCTGGTCAACATACCGACTACACAAGCCCCGAAGGTTTACATTATATGCAATTACTGTATAAAGAATTGCAAGTACCATTAGATGCGATGGTAGTAGGACTAGAAGGTATTAAAGCCGCCAGCCTCAAGCGTACAGAACCAGAGCAGCAAGCAACCCTTGCGCCTTATTTTGAGCATTTGATTGAGCAATTAAAGCAATTTCGCTAACTTTTGCTGCGATCGCACAGCAGCTTCGACCACTAAGGGATTACTATCTTGCTGTAAGTCGTTCAGTGCGGCTTGGCTTTGGGGAACGGGAAGATTACCCAAGGCTTCTGCTAACCGTTTCCGTAGCATCCAATCGTCAGCATTTACATATTGCAACAGACGATCAATCACACTTATAGCACCAATCTCACCTAGAGCCATAATTGCAGCTTCTTGCAATAGGGGATTTTTACTATTCAGGGCTTCTAGTAAAACTGCTTGAGCTTGGACATTCTTTAAGTTACCCAAAGCCACAGCCGCACTAAATTGAACTAACCAACTAGTATCTTCATAGAAAGCGTGAGTTAGAGGAGCTAAAGCTTGCTGATCCTCTAAATATCCTAAAGCCCCGGCTGCCATTGCTCTCACATTATAGTCAGGGTCAGCTTCCAGCACATTCACCAAAATTGCGCGATTTTCAGGAGTTTGTTTCACACCTAAAGAGAAAGCGGCCATACCACGCACCTGCACATTCTCATCATAAATCGCCTGTTTAATTAATGGATAGGCATCTTGCGCTGGCATAGTCTCTTTTTGCAGTTCAATCATCGCTAAAATGCGATCGCTCACATTTGAGCTATTTAACTGTGCGGCAATTTGTTCTAAACTGTGTTGATTCATTTCGTCGGCAAAAATCGGGTGTTAGCCCTATTCATTCTTAAAAATTTAACATAGAGTTATCCCCCTGCTGCCAAAGCAACTATGACCCAGTTAAAAACGCCGCTTACCTGGGAAGAATTTCTCGCACTTCCCCAAGGAGATATCATCTACGAATTAATTGACGGTGAAGCAATTCCTAAATTCAAAAACGACGAAATGCCACCAAAATTTTTTCATAGCTCAGTAACAGGTGCGTTGTTTTTACTACTATCTACATGGGCGCAAGCCAAGGGAAGAGTCGTAATTGAATGGGCAATTAAGCTCACACGCAATCAACAAGACTGGATTCCTGTAGCTGATTTAACTTACATTTCCTATGACCGTCTTCCAGCCGATTGGATGGAAGATACAGCTTGTCCAGTCGCACCAGAATTAGTCATTGAAATTATTTCTCCTGGACAAACTTTTGGAGAAATGACCGAAAAAGCCACTGATTATTTAAAGGCTCAAGTTCAACGAGTGTGGATTATTGATACTAAAGCGAAAACAGTCACTATTTTTTATCCAGACGCACTTCCTGAAACTAAACGCGGTAATGATAGTTTGGCAGATTCCCTCCTCGAAGGGCTAGAACTTACACCTCAAAAAATCTTCCAAGAAGCGAAAATTCCTTAATGGGAGGGAATGGGGAATGGGGCATTGGGAATAGGTAACACCAATTCGCAATTCGCAATTCGCAATTCGCAATTCGTAATTAAGAAATTCATACCAATTTGAGATATGATTGCGACAAATGGATTTCTGAAAAGCTCACCAGTAAACCATTCCAAAATCTAAAATCCAAAATTGATATAGGGGCTTGCTTTCACTCCATAAAAAAGGTGCAGAAAATTTTACTTTTCTGCACCAGCACCTATAAAAATCGCAAATATCAAAGGAGCATGATATACGGCTAAACTTTGTGGCTAATCTTGCCGTTTATCCGTTAATTTTCTGATTCAGCTGCTGTTCCACTTTCACTTAGGAGACGAATGTTGACAATCTTGCCACCTAAGCGGGTAATGCGTCGCATTTCATCATTCATACGACTGTAGGGGACTTGAATTAAAACAGTGCTGCTGTTGCGAACTTGATATTTATTGTTCTCGGTTTGCTCGTTCTGTTTTAATCCTTCTACTTCATAGACAAAAACACGACTGTCTGAAGTTGAAGTTGATGCTTTCATCCGTGGCTGTACCAACATGATGCTTGACCTCCTATTGTGCGATGGTGATGCTAGCAACCTTACCGCCTAGTTTATTGATTTGCTGCAAAGTGCTGGATAGTTGTTCGTAGGGGACGATAAACTCTTTATTGCTCCGACGTACTTTGGGATATCTAGGCAGACTAATTCCGGCAACTTCAATGCGGTAAAGCCGGGGAGTAGAGCCTTGAGAGGATCTGCCAAAGGTGCGGGCGGGTGCAGTGCCTTTTTTCGCAGCTTGGTAAGCCCAACCTTCAGTTCCACCGGAAGGTGCAATGATCGCAGAAGCACTATTTCTAGCTAAGTCGGTGGCTAGGCGAGAACTTGTACCTGCTAACTGCGAGCGATCGCTATTAGCATAGCCACGATAAAGACGGAACATCCGCGTAAAGCCAACGGTTTTTTGACCTACTCCTGTAGTGACGAAGTCCCGATAGTAAGGAACAATCGCATCTCCGAAATAGCTATCATATTCCACAGAATCGATATAAGAATCGATGTCTGCATCAAAGCCGTGATTTTGGTAGCGATCGAGATGCTCAATCACTTCGGCTTCATCGTAGGGAGCGCGTCCCAACAGGTGTTTAAAGTTTAATTCGATGACCCTAGTTTGAAAATGGGGATACAAAAACTTGGTTTTGTATAGTTCAGATTTAGCTACTCCTCGCACGAAATCCCGGACGCTGATTTGGCCATTGGTCAGCAAGGATTCTAAGCTGGTGAGGCGTTCTGATTGCATCAGGTGGTCGTTACCTAAGACCTGACGATAAACAGCCCAGATCACAGCTTTGGCATCTTCTGCTGTCCAGTTGGGACGCAGTTCCACAGGGCGTGTTTGGTCAAAAGCTGTAGTTCCCAAACGAGATGCGGCGGTTGTAATTGGCACGAATAGGACTCCTTGAATATTGCAAAACTATTGGAGACTGGGGACTGGGGATTAATAAAAATCATTCTCCCCCTGCACCCTGCTCCCCTGCCCCCCTGCCTCCTCTGCCCCCTGCCTCTTCCAATCAGGCTGGAGAAATATTTACTACTCGACTACCTCTCTGATTGAGTCTTTGCAGAGTGGGTGAGAGTTGGTCATAGCTGACTAAATATTCCTTAATGCTGCGACGGATTTGAGGATTTCGTCCTCTATCTGCTTGGGTAAATCGGATGCGGTAAAGCTGACCGCGATCGCCTGCAATTGTACCTGTCAGTCCCTTGCCGAAGTTAGGAGTCTGCACGGGATTAGCTAAATTCTGAGCCAAATCCTTAGTTAGCCACGCAGATTTATTTTTACCTTGGGAGCGATCGCTGTTGGCATATCCCCGATAAATCTGAAACATCCGGTTAAAGCCTACAGTCTTTTGTCCTGCTTGAGTAGCAAAGCCGCGATAATGGGGAACTATTGATTCTCCAAAGTTTTCTTGATATTCCAGCGAATCTATATAAGAATCAATTTCAGCTTCGTACCCTTTTTCTATATAGAGATTGACGTGGTAGGTAATCTCTGATTCATCGTAGGGCGCACGACCAAGCAAATGCTTATAGTTCAATTCGATGAAGCGAACTTGGGGCGTGGAGTAAAAAAACTTATTGCGATACAGTTCAGACTGTGCTAACAATCGCACAAAATCCCTAACGCTAATATTACCTTGCTGCAATAACGATTCTGCACTGGTGAGACGTTCGCTTTGCATCAAGTGTTCATTGCCAAACACCTGCCGGTAAGCAGCATGAATTACTGCTTTGACATCTTCATTTGACCGCAACTCTGTGGGGGGTGTGCTGGCAAATGGCTCAAATCCTAGCTGACTGGCTGCGGTAGAACTAGTCATGAGTCAATCTCCTTAATTTTTGCAAGGAAAAAAACATACCCAGAACCCCAAAAAACTGCCCTTGCTAGCAAATCAGCATTCACAGCTTTTAGTTGTTCTGGGCAGAAAGCAAAATCTAGCTCAGAGCGTTGATAGCGTAGTCAATGTAGGAGTTAGCTTCTACAGCAGGATCGCCACTCAAACCGTGATTAGCTTTGATGTATTTGAGAGCTTCAACATACCAGCTAGGAGACAAATCAAAGGTGCGGTTGATTTCTGTCAAACCACCGATTAAATAGTCATCTAATGGGCCTGTACCACCAGCAATTAGACAATAGGTGATGATGCGAATGTAGTAACCGATGTCACGTACACACTTGTCTTTACCACGTTGGTCAGATGCGAAGTTCTTACCTTGCATTTGGGTGGTATAGGGGAACTTTTGGTAAACTGCGTTAGCAGCACCAGAAGCCAAACTACTAGCTTTGCTGCTTAATGCTTTAGCTGCATCTAAGCTAGCGGATGCTTGACGGAAACGACCAAAGGCAACTTGAAGTTCTGTGGAGCTGAGAAAGCGTCCTTGAGAATCTGCGGTAGCGACTGCTTCGGTTAAAGGTGTTTTCATGCTGATGATCCTTTCAACAAATATGTAAAGTTATGCGTCAGACAAAAGATTTTAGTGGTCGGCGTTGTCTCTCAATTCTTCAAAATTCAGCAATCATTTTGAATTTTGAATTGGTATTTAGCCAACTGCGGCAGCAGCGCGATCAAAGTAGCTGCTCAATTCAGCCATTAAGGAGCTACAATCACCACGGGTTACACCATTGGGGTCGTTTGCGATCGCGATCGCCGCGTCTTTCATTTTCTGCACGCCAGTCGCTACAGAGGGGCCAGGAACACCCAATGCTTGATATGTTTCCCGTAGACCGTTCAAGCAGCGATCGTCTAGAACGCTAGCATCACCTGTAAATACAGCGTAGGTCACATAGCGTAAGATGATTTCCATGTCGCGTAAGCAAGCAGCCATGCGACGGTTTGTGTAAGCATTACCACCTGGTTGAATCAACTGGGGTTGCTCTTCAAACAATGTCCGTGCAGCATTGGCAACGATTGTAGAGGCATTGCCTGTAATCCGGTTAACTACATCCATGCGTTTAGCACCAGCAGCTACCATATCTTTGAGAGCATCGATTTCTGCATCGCTAACGTATGAGCCTCTAGTATCAGCTTGGGAAACTACCTTGGTAAAAGCGTCAAGCATTCCAGCTTCTCCTAATCACTATTTACTATGCTGTTTATTCCACGTCGGTTCAAAGTCTGAGTCTTTGATGTCACTTCAGCTTCGTCATTCGTCGAAAATTAGCAGGCCAAAAGTTATCAGCAAGTTAAATAGTCGGCGAATTAGGGCAGAATTCACCATTTAACTTTTAGCTAGTTCCCATTAACTTACGGCACAGCTATAAATCAATATTGCGAAGCTTTTTCACAACTATTTCCCTAAGACTCACAATCCCAGATAATGAAATAGTTGTTCATCAAGTTTCAAGACACTGAACTTTTTCCATCAGGGGCAACGAGTTCAGAAGTCGTTTGAACCTGAATTTGATTAAAGCAATACATTTGTGCAAATTTTGTGCAATTTCTAAAGTATCGCCACAGAATAGGTTAAAAAATATTAAGTAAAGTCTGAAAGCCTTATATTTCAAGGATTGTTTTTATTTTCATTTTGTCTTCAGACTTTAATTATCGTTACAATTGGCAATATTTAGACACAATTTTGATTTGATGCTTAGAGTTGCTATTTTTAAAGGAGTTTTTAGACTTAAAATATCGTTACATTTAGTCATATTTATATATGAATATGTAAAGTCATGTCAATTTCACTCTGTGTCTAAAAAGTACAGAGTTTTCACTGACTGAAAGACTCAATAAGCAGTTCTCGTGGTGATGAAATACACGAATAGGGACGCAATATCTTGCACCCTTGGGATGATTTTTATTTGACTTGATTAACAAATGCTGTAAGTGTTTGGGTATATGGCTGTGTTATGTCTTTTTAATTTAAATGTAATTTGATTTCAATATAGGGTTACGACCTGTTGTCTGATATTAAGCTGCAAAATTATACACTGGCGTTTCCACAATGCGGATAGGTTCTTGTTGGTCGTAAATAATCTGCTGTAATCTCTCTACCGTAGATGGGGAAAAAAATTGTTCTTCTGTTTCGGGATTTATGCGTGCAGGGACATTTTCAATTAGGTAAAATTTACCATTCATCTCAAGTGTGTAGGTTACTGTTTTTTCTACTAGAGTGTCATTCAAGTTACTACTCATATACAACTATTTTATTAATCTCCCAAAGCAATACTACCAGGATGGCGATGAGCTATCCTCAAACGTGATAGCCACCCTGGTATGAAAAAAATTCATTGGGGATAATCTCAAGCTACATAATCGAAAAGCATAGTAGTCATGTAGCGATCTGCCCACTCTGTACCAAAAGATTTCTCCAGCACACGCCGAGTTTTATCATTTTGTTGCTGCTTTGTGCAGTAGTGGCGTTGTCCTGCTAACACCTTGGAGATGTCGAGATTTGAGGTTAGGGGTGTTTCTGTACTAGCGATTTGACAATGGATAGTGAGAAAATCCCGCACCCGATTGAGAAACATATCTTCTTCATCAGGGTTTCCTGGACGGACAAACAGACAAAATTCTGAAAAAATATCACCCCAAGCTGGTAAATCTCGCGGTTGGGAAAACGGGAGTTCCGACAAAACCGACAATTGTGAATAGTAGCGTTCTGGGAGAGTGCGATCGCTACTAATGGGAGATAAATCCGCGATCGCCGCACTAATTGCCCCACCGCGTCCACCTACCAAATCTGTACCAAAGATAGGAATCGCGTATTCAGGATTCGGGAACATCACACAGTGCAGAATATCTAAACCATTACCGACCTGAGCCAATTCTAAATGCAGTTTGCGAAACTGGGGGGTTTGGTAGCAATGATTTTCGATGATCAGCCGTTCACCTTCTAAATGACCTTCAACATAACCCAAACCTTCTGGAATCGAGTAAGGGGAGAGATCCAGGTATTTTTGCCAAATTTCTTCAATGGAATCCGCCAACTTGTGGATTAATCGATGCTGACGGCTTCTTAACGACGCTTGCATAGAATTCAACATACGCTTCTCTATTGAGTATAGGATTAATACTTACCTTATTGTTCGTGCAAAATGTGTGCATTCTTGGGATTGGGGACTGGGGATTGGGGATTGGGAATGGGGCATTGGGCATTGGGCATGGGAAGACAATATAGAAGAACTAAGGAATTGCGAACTGCAAATTGCGAATTGCGAATTGCGAATTGCGAATTGCGAATTGGTTTAACTTGCCCATGCTTTGACTCTTTGTAAACGCCGGAGAATGCGGTTAGCTAGTTCGACTCCCATGACGGGTTTACACAAATAATCGTCTGCACCGACGCTAAAAGCTTGATTTTGGCTGCTGGAGTCTGTTAACACACTTAAGAATAATACAGGCAACCTCTGCCAATGGGGGTCACTGCGGAGAATCTGACAGAGTTCAAAGCCGTTGATTTGGGGCATATTTACATCTAAAACTAAGGCATCAGGACTAACGGCTTGCAGGACATTCCAAAATTGTTGCGGATCGGCTAGGGTGGTGACTTTAAATCCCCAAGGTTTGAGGAGGGTGGGTAGAGTGCGTAACCATTCTTGATCATCGTCTAAAATCATCACTTTATGGGGAACTTCTGGAGTTCTTAACAAATTAACTACGGCATCCATTACCTTCTCTGGTGGGGTTTGGGCAGTTAAAAACAGCTTTCCACCTTGGCGCATGACCTGCAAGCGATCGCTCAATTCCCCGCGATCGCCCATAACAATAATTGGTGTTTCAGGATAACGGTGTTTGAATGTCTGCAATGTCTCCCAAAAATTACTGACTTCAAAAGCTGATTGCTCTGTTACTGCTGATGGGGATAATGTATGAGAAAAGCGTAACAAAACGACATCGGGATTTTGACCTAAAGTGTCAAAAGCTGACTCTGTTACCTGCAAAGCTTGAGTCGCATCTAACACCGGCGCAATTTCTAGACGAATTCCTCGACTAGCTGCCACACTGACTATAGATTGATTAAACTCAATATCTCCACTCACAATCAGTAACAGGGGTGACTGTCCAGAGGGAAGTTGAGACATTTGAATCAGGTTTGTCTGCTCAATTTCTTGTTGGAGAGATGTCACCAGAGTTTTCATCAATGGCGCGTGTTTCGGTTGCAGAGGTTCGCGTCCTCCCAACCAATACTCTAATTGACGGGCGATGTGCATCGTCTTGGTTAAACCAAAGACTCCCAAAGTCCCTGCAAGTTTATGTGCTACCTGTTGCGCCTGTGCTTGTTGTGGAGAGGTAAGTTGATTAGTTTGTAAGTCTCTGACAGTTTGTAACAAAAATGTCATCTGGTCAAGACTTTTGGGTTTAGTTGTTGTCCAAGTTTCGTTGAGAAAAGCCAGATATTGTTGCTGAGAATCTGGTGGCGGTAGATGCTGTGGGGAATTACTCAGAGTTGCTTTCGATTTAGCTATACCCCGCAGATTCTGTTCTGGAGTTGTCGTAGCACGATTAGTTGATTCTTCCGTGCTGGGTGCTTTGAGATAGTAACCCCGACCGTGCATAGTAGCAATAAAATCATGGGGCGCACCCGCAGCGACTAATTTATGTCGCACCCGCCGAATATGGGAACGTACCGTGGCTTCGGAGGGAAATTCTTCTGAAGACCATAATCTATCTAAAAGTTCTTCAGTGCTGAAAACGTGCTGACAGTCTCGTAACAAAACTTCCAGCAAATCGTATTCCATCGTCGTCAAGTTCAAAGGACGACCATTGTAACTCACTTCACAAGTGCTGGGATTGAGGAGTAAATCACCCCAAGTCAGCAAAGGAAAAGGATTAGCACTACCTCGCCTCACTAATGCGCGAATTCTCGCTATGAGTTCTACAGGATCAAAAGGTTTGACTACATAATCATCTGCGCCTGCATCCAATCCCTGGACTTTGGCTGTGATTGTATCTTGAGCCGTGAGTAAAAGGATTGGCAGGGTGTATCCCTGTGTGCGGAAACGCTTACACAAGCTAATACCATCTAACTTGGGTAACATGATATCCAAGACAATGAGGTCATACTCAAAAGTAGACCCATAAGTCCATCCCATTTCCCCGTCCTTAACAGTATCCACAATATAGTGATGGGCGGTTAAATTTCTGGTGAGGACTTTAATTAGTAAATCATCATCTTCCACAAGCAAGATTTTCATTAATGAAGCTACCAATGGAGAATTCTAGTAATTTGCTCTGGCAAATCCAAAGAATTGAAGGGTTTAGTAATCACTCCACTGACTCCCAAATCATTAAACTGACGCTTTTCCGCAGTTTGTGCTTTAGCAGTTAGGAGGATGACAGGAATTTTTTCTGTTTCGGTGCGTGACTGGAGTTCTTTAAATGTAGCAATACCATCCATTTCTGGCATCATTACATCTAACAAAATGACATCAGGTTTTTCGGTTTGAGCAGTTTGAATACCTTCTGAACCAGAACTAGCGGTGAAAACCTCCCATCCCGCCGCCATTTTGATGCCAAACTGCACAACAGTTTGAATAGTTTCCTCATCATCAATAATTAAAATTCTTTTAGCCATAACACCCCTCTACTAAATTCAAAATTCAAAATTCAAAATTAAAGAGCTGCTTAAATCACTCACCACTCTTCACTCACCACTCTTCACTCAGCACGGGCTAAACGCCCTGCTTCCGCTAACAGCACTCAGCACTCTTCACTCCACACTCCTCACCGAATTGGGTAATGTGAATGCAAAGGTACTCCCACACCCTGGGTTACTTTCAGCCCAAATTCTCCCATTGTGTTGTTCGATAATTTTGCGACAGATAGTTAGTCCTAAACCAGTACCGCCTTTTTTGCGAGAATCTGATGAGTCAACTTGTTGAAAGCGTTCAAATATCTTTTCTAGTTGATCAGCTGGTATACCTTGTCCTTCATCCCGCACCCGAAAAATAACTTCCCAGTCCCCAATCCCCAGTCCCCAATCCCTAGCCCCCTGTTCAACGGTTAGCCAAACAGTACCTCCTGGTGATGAAAATTTAATGGCATTGCTAATTAAATTGGTTAAGGCTTGCAATATATAGTCAGCATCAGCCCAAACAGAGATTTCCTGTGGTTGTTTTACTAAAGTGACTTCATGCTGCTGTGCCATTGCTTGCATTGCTTCTGCGGCTTGGGTAATTAAATTCGCCGCATTGCAAGCTTGTCGTTCCATGACGACTTTACCGGATTCAATCCTTTGTAAGTCCAGCACATTATTGACTAATCGCACCAGTCTTTCTGTACTTTCATCAGCAATAGACAGCATTTGTTGTCCTTCACTGGAAAGATTGCCTAATTTGCCTGTCGCCAAGATTTTCAACGCACTATGTAATGATGTCAGGGGAGTCCGCAGTTCATGACTAATCACAGAGATGAATTCGTCTTTCATGCGTTCAATGGCTTTGCGATCGCTTATATCACTACTTAAGGCAAAAAATCCCTTCACCATATTCTGCTCATCTAGATGAGGGATATAAGTAACATCAACTGATCGCAAATTCCCATCTTTCAAGACTATTTCATTCTCATAGGTGACGGCTTGCCCGGATAAAGCGACTTCCACATATACGCGCATTCTCCGGTAACAATCTTCTCCCCACACCTGTCGCAAATGAAAACCGTAAATTTCGCCAGGAGACTGCCCCAGCCAATCATGATAGGCTTGGTTATTGAAGCGATAACATTGTTGGTCATCTACATAGGCAATCAATACTGGTAAGGCGTTGGTAATTAGGCGCAGTTGCTCTTCGTTTTGGCGCAAAGCTGCTTCCGCCTGCATTCTGACATTGATTTCCTCTTGTAATTCGGCGGTGCGTGCTGCGACAACTTCTTCTAAATGTTCTAGTAATTGCGCCTGAGATAGAGCGATACTGATTTGGTCGGCTAATTGTTGCATCAATTCCAACTCAAAATCTACCCAATGGCGATCGCTGTTACATTGATGAGCAATTAATAATCCCCACAGATGATTTTGAGCAGTGTTGAGACTTTGCACAATGGGGACAATCAGCTTCGCTTGAATATCGAATTGCTCGACAAATTCCACCAAACAATCTGCTAAACCCGCCGCCGGATCATGAACATCGGTGATGGCTCTGACTCTGCCTTGAGCATACAGTTGTTGATACTCTTGGGGAAACACTTCTGGCGGAAATTCCATATCTATCAGCGAGGGATAATCTGGAACAACCGCTTCACTGATGGTTTTACCTGTACCGTCTGGTAATACCTGGTAAATTAACACGCGATCGGCCTTGAGAATCCGTTGCACTTCCGTAACAGTGGTATGTAGGATTTCCTTAAGTTGTAGCGACTGGCGAATTTTGAGCGTGACTTCCGAAAATAGTTCCACTCGCTGCTGCTGCTGTTTTAATTCTGCTTGTATAGATTCCCGACGCTGACTAATATCTCGTAACAGCAGTAAATGACAGTCGGGTAGAACATTTGGTGTTAAGGTATATTCCACCTCTTGCTGAACATGACTAGCAGATGAGATTAAGAGTTCTCCCATCAATGATTGTGGTAGTGGAAAACTCTCCAAGTTATCCCCAGCAACAATGAAATTAGATAAGGCTTGCTTTTTCAGCTTTTTACGCGGTAGCCCTAGCAAATTGCAAACAGCATTGTTCATCTCAATCAGACAACCTTGATCATCAATGAGCGCAACTGCATCATGGGCGTTCTGAAACAAAGTTTTAATCAGACGCTTGTAAGCTTTTTGGTGATGTTGAGATTTTTTTGCGCCTGAGTGCCGCTTAGAAGAACGTTTAGACACCTACATCCATACTTCAGGGGGACATTTCCATTGTTTACTTAAGCGATCAAAACTTCAAATTTTATAAAGTTAATGTTGGAAAATTTAACATTTGGCTAACATAACTTTAGTTATGGTCTCTATTTTCTCCGGCTCTAGCTCACTTGTGCAATAACTTGCCCGATTTCTTGAGGAGTTGCGCCTGTGGCTAGCATTGCTCGAATTAGTAATTCGATAGAAACTGAAGCATCCCCATTTTCGGCCTTAGCAATTCGGGGTTGACTGGAGTGTAATTTTCCTGCTAGTTCTGCTTGGGTCATTGATTGTTGTCGTCGTTCTTTGAGATGGCGGCTCAGAGCCAGCTTAATTTCAATGAGTGTCGTTTCTTCTGGGGTAAGGTCTAGAAATTCTGAAACAGTTCCCATTTTCCAACCGTTCTCTTCAAGCTTTTTTCTTTTGCTTTCTTCCATAAACGTTAATTCTGAGTGTCCTTGTCGTACTTGCTAAGTCGTTTTTGGCACGTATCGATCACACTGGTTGGTGTTGCTCTAGTTGTTTTGTTAAACACTTCCAGAATCAAAATCGCATCATCATCAATTCTGTAAATAATTCTCCAATTCTTGTCTGCATCCCGAATCCGTAGTTCATGACAGCGTGACCCAATACTTGGCATTGGTCTTGAGTGAGGCAGTCCCAAGTTTTCACCCTGCTGCAACCGTCTCAATAGTACCCCAGTTTCTATTCGGGCTTCTTGGCTAAATGGAGGTGTTTTAATCTCACCATGCAACCAGAGCAAAGGTTTATCTGCTTCATCCATGCCGTTACTTATATCATATCTGATATATTTTCCTGACGACCTAATCTTATACGGACGATGAACAGCTTTACAGCCTTACTTAAGTACACTAGTATAAATTACGGTTGTTTTTACATCCTTCTTTCGGTGTTCAAGGTTAACTGACCTTGAAGTTACCTGCCAGTAGTCTGAATTTGTCCGTGGCTAATTAATCTTTAAAAGCAGTGTGAGTTTAAGCAACCCTTGCAAAAGTCGCTTCTATACGTGATTGAGTGATCGCTAAAATTTAGCTGTATTAGTCAGAACTGAGTTGAAAGGAGCATGAAACCGTGATTCCCCGTAAACGTCTTGACATTACTTGGGCTGATATGGTGTCAGGAATTGGATATTGTCTGCGATCGCCAAACCGTGAGATGGTTGAGCAGAGAATTGAGCGTTTATGGTCTGAGAAAGGGTCTATTCTCCCTTGTCTTTCGGTGCGTAGTGGCTTTGACGCACTCTTACAAGCACTTAACTTTGAACCTGGAACGGAGATTTTAGTTTCAGCTATCACCATTCGCGGAATGACGCGCATTATCGAGGCTCACGGGCTGGTTGCTGTTCCCATAGATATCGATTGCAAGCACCTGATAGTGCGTCCTGAGTCAATGGCTAAAGCTGTAACTCCCCGCACAAAGGCTATTTTAGTGGCTCACTTGTTTGGTAGTTATATGCCAATGGAGCCGATTCTACAGTTTGCTCAGGCGCATAATCTCCTCGTCATTGAAGATTGCGCCCAGGCTTATGTAGGTAATGAGTATCGGGGACATCCCCAAAGTGATGTGAGTTTATTTAGTTTCGGCCCTATCAAGACTGCAACAGCATTAGCTGGGGGAATTCTCCAGTTTCGAGATGCTTCACTTTGTCATGCAACCCGTTTATATCAGGAACAGTGGCCTGTACAAAGTCGCTGGCGTTTTCTCACCAGAATTTTGAAATATTCTATATTAATATTCCTTTCTTATCGCTTGACTTACAGCATTTTTCTTGCTTCATGCTCTTTATTCAAGCTGAATCACGATCGCCTGATTAGTCAAAGTGTGCGGGGATTTTCCGGCGACAACTTCTTGAGACAGATTCGTCAAAGACCTTCCTCTGCTTTGTTATCACTTATGGAACGTCGTATCCGCAAATTCGACCCCGATAAAATTGTAGAACGCGCCAAACTGGCCGAGTATTTAATCAAACTCACACCTTCTTTACAACGTCCAGGAAGTCAAGCAATCAAGCATACTCACTGGGTTTTCCCCATACTGTGCGATTCTCCAGAAAAGTTGATGCACTATTTATGGAGTCAAGGTTTTGATGCAACTCAGGGAGGCTCTAGTCTATCTGTGGTCGAACCGCCAGCCCATCGTCCTGAGATGAATCCAGTAGCAGCTCAACAGTTTTTTGAGCAGTTGCTTTATCTTCCCGTTTACGTTGGGATGTCGTCGCAGGATATTGAAAGATTAGCTTGTGTGCTGAATGAATGTGACATTCTAAACCACGACGTTAACGCTACTTTTGTTGATGATTCAGCGATCGCTAAATAGATATAGAATGAAACCTACAAACTTTTATCAACAAATTTAGCTATTTTGAATACAGATATTACGGGGCGGATGCTGCTTGCCCATAATTTTAATGTTGCTGATGACAGCGTACCAGCCCTCAGCAGAGAAGAATTTGCCGCAGTTTTTCAAGTGGGTTTAAGTAACTATAAAACTCTGCAATGTAGATTAGTGAATCATCCCCATTGGACTGTAGAAATTTTATTCCCTACCGACGAATTTTCCCCTGAGCAAGTCGGAAAACTTTGCGCGCAAGCTTTAGCAGAAAAAAGGCGATCGCAGCAAACAGACACAGCCCCGCTTCCAGAAATCCTAGTCTTAGGTGGGATTAAAACGACACCACCCACCAGTGATTCTCCTGATGCACTCCAACCAGGAAACTGGGGCGTAGATGTGGTAGAAACTAACTCTGGTGCAGCATTTTTACAAGGAATCGCTTGGGACTCTACCATTGCCCAAAAACCAGCCGATAGTATTTTCAAAGTTGAACTCAAAGAGGTCTGACACCCAGTCTAAGATCAAGCTGTTGTACTTTTAAGTTGCATATTAATATTCGCAGGGGGGCAGGGTGCAAGGGAGAGAGTTTACAGCTTTTCTCGACTAATGAAATTATGCAACTTATGGGTGTAACATCTCATCAAAACTCAGCTTTCTGTACTTTTACCTTTTGCCTTTTTCCTTTTTCCTTTATAAAAATGGCTTCTCTTAACGAAAACCTCATCCGCATGATTGTCAAAGGTGATACTGCTGCTGTCGAAAGCTTATTAGCTCAAGGCGCAGATCCCAATACTACGGGGGGTGTGACAGCCGTGGGAGCTAGTAATACAGCTTTGATGTGGGCGGCTACAGAAGGTTATCTGGAAATTGTGGAATTGTTGTTGGCACATAATGCTGATGTCAATACTAAAAATCCCGCAGGTTACACACCGTTAATGTTTGCGGCGGAGTGCGATCGCCGCAATATTGTTTCGCTACTCCTAGATCATGGCGCGAATATTAGCGATCGCAATTCCTACGAGGAAACTATATTAATGACAATGGCGCGCCGTGGTCAAACGGATATTGTCCAACGTCTAGTAAAAATGGGTGCTGAGGTGGATGCCGTAAATAAAATCGGTGACACAGCTTTATACTTAGCCACAGATAATGGTCATACTTACACAGTTAAGGCATTGATTGAACTGGGCGCAACAGTAAATACCGCAAACTTGGGCGGTTGGACTCCTTTAATGATGGCATCTGCGAGGGGCGATTTAGAAACTATGACACTGTTGTTAGCCAATGGTGCAGATTTCCGTCCGCAAAATCGCTGGGGTGCAACAGCCTTGAGTGAAGCTCGTAATTCCTTTCGTTCTGCTCAAGCAGTGGAATTGTTAATTCAAGCTGGGGCGACGGAGTGAAGAGGTAGGGGGCAGGGGGCAGGGGTGCAGGGGGATGTTAAGGGTAGGCTTTTAATCATGTAACAATTTATGAATAACGATCGCCTCACTGAACTAGAAACTTTACTGAGGTCTGGCGCGCTTGACCAGCGTAAAGCTGCTTTAGATGAATTAGCACAATGTCCGGCTGATTTAGCTCTGCCTATTTTGCAAAAACTGGCGGTTGATCAAGACTTTCTGTGTCGTCGTTTGGCAGTGATGGGCTTGGGGAATCATCGCACAGCCGCATCCTTACAAATCCTCAAAGAGTTACTACAAGAAGAGTCTGACCATAATGTACTAGCGGAAATTGCCAATTCACTGTTTGAATTTGGTAATGAATCTGTACCGTTACTACAACAGTTGTTTGAGCGCGATCGCCATTGGTTGACTCGCCAGACGATTATCTCGATTCTCATGGAAGCCAATCAAGACGAAGTGCTGCTAGCCGTAATTCGCCAAGCTTTACAAGACGAAACACAAACAGTCAAAGAAACTGGAATTTTAGCACTGGGCAGTTTACTCAAAGGGAATTTGCAGCAACAAGCCCTAGATTTACTTACAGAATTAGCACAGGCAAAAGATTGGCGCGATCGCTGGCGAACCGCTACAGCCCTGAGTTTGTCATCAGACCCCAGAGCCAAACTATTACTAGCCCAACTCCAACAAGACGAAAATCATTACGTTGTCGCCGCCGCCCTGGAGGGGAGTTTGCCCAAGGAGTTTTGAGGGCAGGGGGGCAGGGGGGCAGGGGGCAGGGGTGCAGGGGCGCAGGGGTAAATGCCCAATTCCCAATGCCCAATGCCCAATCCCCAATCCCCCAGATCAAAATCGTTTGTGCAAAATAAGTGCAAAACGCTACAACTATATCAATATTTACAAATCTTGACGCTCATCTTTGCTTCCTCATAAGAAAATTGATCATAACAAAGCGTATAAAACGCCTAAAAGGCTTGAGCATCTAGGGAATTAGAATTGCTATTTTCCGTGAAAATAGTCGTTCAGGTTCAAGCAAATCAATCGATTGATCTGGTTTGTCTGGATGCACAATCTGAAATTTCTTTACATTTTGAAACAATTTTCTGAACCTCTTTCGTTAACAGGAGATAGAATTAATGCCATTTGGACCAGCTTCTCGTCTGGGAGTCAGCCTGTTTGATGAAACCCCTCCCGTTGAGTGGGTACCCGGCCGCTCACAAGAAGAAGCCGAAACAATCATTCGCGCAGTCTATAGGCAAGTATTGGGTAATGCCTATGTCATGGAAAGTGAAAGGCTCTCCGTACCAGAATCCAAGTTTAAATCGGGTGAATTGAGCGTTCGTGAGTTTGTGCGCGCAGTAGCTAAATCCGAACTCTATAGCTCTCGCTTTTTCACAAACTGTGCGCGCTACCGAGCAATTGAACTCAACTTCCGCCATCTGTTGGGTCGTGCGCCACTAGATTTAGAAGAAATGCGCGGACATAGCACCATTCTTGACACCCAAGGGTTTGAAGCTGAGATTGATTCTTATATCGACAGCGATGAGTATCAATCTACCTTTGGAGAAAACATTGTTCCCTACATTCGGGGTTACAAAACAGAAGCTTGCACAAGCATGGTGCAATTTACCCATACTTTCCAATTGGTACGGGGTGCTGCTAGCAGTAGCTTGAAAGGAGACCTCGCAGGTAAGAGTCCCAAACTCAATGCTTTGGTGATTCAATCTACAGCTACACCAGTAATTTCTCCTGCTGGCGATGGTGCAACCTTCCGCACACCGCCTGTGGCTTCTCGTAGCCGTCATGGTGTTGATGCGAGTGCAGGTGGTAAAGTTTACCGCATTGAAGTCACAGGTTATCGTGCCAAAACCTTCAATAACATTTCTAAATTCCGCCGTGCCAACCAAGTATTTCTGGTGCCATACGATAAGCTCTCTCAAGAGTATCAGCGCATTCACCAACAAGGTGGCGTGATTGCCAGTATTACTGCTGTATAAATCGGCTGCAAACTAATAACATACTGAGGAGATAGATTCCTATGGCAACCCAGACAATCCTGGAACTGTGGCCTAGTGGTAGTTTAGAAGAAGTTCAAACTATCATCCGTGCAGTTTACAAACAAGTGTTAGGCAATCCTCACATCATGGAGAGTGAGCGGTTGGTGACAGCAGAATCACAATTGTGCGATCGCTCCATCACTGTGCGAGAGTTTGTCCGCATCGTTGCCAAGTCTGAGTTTTATCGTACCCGCTACTTCGAGTCTTGCGCCCCCTATCGGTTTGTAGAACTCAACTTCCTCCACTTACTTGGTCGCGCACCCCAAGACCAAAGAGAAGTTTCTGAACACATCGTTCGGACTGTAGCTGAAGGCTATGAAGCTGAAATCGATTCTTATATCGATAGTGCTGAATATCAAGCCGCCTTTGGTGAAAACGTAGTCCCCTACTATCGTGGTAAAAACAGCGAAGCCAATAGCAAGCAAGTTGGCTACAATCGCATATTTGCCCTCGATCGCGGCCCTGCTCAGATTGATAGCGCAGTCAAATCTGCTCAATTAGTCTACGCAGTTGCTACCAACAGTGCAAATGACATTAAACCTTCTTCAGCTACTGTCATTGGTTCTGGCACTGAAAAACGCTTCAAAATTGTGGTTAAAGGTTCTAAATTCGACAGTCCCCGACGCATCAGTACCAATGAGTACATCGTCCCTGCGAGTAAAATGACCCCACAAATTCAACGCATTAATCGTACTTCTGGCAAAATCGTCAGCATTACTGAAATTGCGTAAAATTTAACAGGATGGGCGTAGCCCATCCTCAAATCATGCTTTTTTAATAAAACACAAATAAACAATCCTCAATTTAGGAGGCTGATATATGGCACTTTGGATAGAAGCCGAGTCCGTAGAATTACGCGCCAACGCCAGCGAAGATGATCTACAAACCATCATCCGCGCCGTGTATCGGCAGGTGTTGGGTAATGCTCACATCTTTGATAGCCAACGCCTCACCAATGCAGAGTCTCAATTACGTAATGGCGATATTACCGTCAGAGAGTTTGTCCGTGCGGTAGCTCAATCTGACTTATATCGCTCTTTGTTTTTTGAAACTTCTTCGCCCTACCGTTTCATTGAATTGAATTTCAAACATCTGTTGGGACGCGCCCCACAAGATCAAGCAGAAATTGCAGAACACGTACAGATTTACAACACCCAGGGCTACGAAGCTGAAATCAACTCTTACATAGACAGTGATGAATATGTCAGAAGTTTTGGCGATAATGTTACACCCTCTGCCCGTGGTAATCGTACCCAAACTGGGGTGAAGAATGTTGGTTTCAATCGCACCTTTGCTTTAATGCGGGGATTTGCTGCTAACGATGTGGGTAAATCAGCCAAATTAATTGGTGATATTGGTAGTAACCTCGCAACCAAAATTATTGCCCCTTTAGGCGGTGGTGCTGTAGGTAACAGAGAAAAAAGATTCCGTGTGGCTGTATCCAAGGCTAATTTTGGTCGTCGGGTAACTCAAAGCATGGCTACCTTTGATGTGGGATACAACCAACTATCACAAAAAATTCAGAGCATCCAAAAAACTGGCGGTAAGATTCTGAGCATTACAGAAATAGCTTAGGGCAGAACCGCTAAAAGTTTGTAGATAGATGGTTTGTTACCAAAAAGCCACTGACAAAACTACTGCTAATCAATCACAGTTTGGCAAAATTCATTCACATACACTAAGTCTGAAAAAAGCTAGATTTTGTTAAATTTCTTAATGAGTGAATTTGGCATTGTGATCACTGGTGATCAAGCAGCAATTTATTTAGTGATTGCTTCGCTTGTCCACAAATTACAGTTGATGATAAGTTGCTGACAACATCAAATTTAAAGGTGATTTGTATGGCAACCACAATTATTGCTCCTGGCAATTTTAGTGAATACAGTAGTTGCCGAGTCAAGATTACAGTCACAGGTGGCTGTGATCAAGGGATAATGAGGAAAGGCAAATATACAAAGACAATTCCTTATAATTGTCTGTCTCAAACAATTCAGAGTATTCATCGCCTTGGGGGAAAAATTACCCAAATTACCTTATTAACTTCCCAGACTCCAGTTTCCCAAATTGAGTGCGAAGAACAGCCACTATCTACAATAGCTGCAATGGATATTCTAGATTCAGTACATCCTACTGAATTAGCACCTCAAGTAGAGGTAGAAAATCACCCTGATACAACATCTGAAAAGAACGAATTAATTACGGTTTCACCAGAGCAAAAACCTAGAGCGATCGCAGTTTTTCAATCCGGTGATTACACCTTCATCGATGAGTGGTAATTAACAAGTAAAAAGTCAAAAGTAATAAAATCAATTACAATCAAAGTACGATTGTTGAGAAATTTTATTGCTGTTTATTTTGCCTTTTTACCTTTTCTTTTTGTCTTACATTACAACCAGGATTTCTTATTTAAGAAACCCAATTTTTTATACTGCCTTCAAAAGCGAATAACTATAAAAAAATCAAAAATTGATGGATATTCAAGAGTTTGTTAAAAATTCCATTGGACGTTGGCGATCGCAACGTAGCGCACATCATTTAGCCTTCAGTCACTTTGAAGCTGTACAGTCAGAAATTGAGATTGAGGCTCTTTCTATTGATGATCCAGCAGTCATTGACTTGTGCAAAAGTTATGACATCGACCCCCAGACAGCAGTTTCCCCATTCCGTATGAGTTGGGAAGGTCAATCAGATTGGGATGATGGAGAAGTCAAAGGTACTTGTGTTCTAGTTCCTATACCTGATCCTGATGATGCGGCTCATCGCGGTAAACTCCTGCGTGATCAAGGCTATGCAGAAACCATCGCCGCCGCCGGTGACTATTACTTAACAGCTGACGGTACATTTGTCTTAACTACCGCCTACGAACGCGCCGCCGCCGAGGAAAAAATTTGGTTTGTCAATCCTAATGTCCGATGTCGGGTTTCTTTGATTAAAACCAGTGCTGGAACAGGAGTTGTTACCGCCTCGTTTTCTTCAGAAATTCGGCAGGGTGTCCAGAATTAAATTACAGCTAATTCCAACCCACAATAGTATCAAAAAAATACCGTTAAAATCATAGATTTTCATTGTTTTCTCTGTTTATTGCGAATTGCGAATTGTTTTTATTTACGCCTGAAAACGAAGGTAATTAATTTTGAATTTTGAATTTGGAGTAAAGTGAAGTGACTTCTTCCATCACACCTATTTGTGCAACAACGTCAAATAATTTAATTACCCTAGCTCGTTGGATGGCAGGGGATTTCAGCAATCAACAACAGGCATTTGAAAGTCCGAAAGAGTACGCCCATATTCACGTTTTTTTTCGTCCCTTACCTTTTGAATTCTTCTCTGGCATTGGGATGTATTCTGAACAAGTTTATGACTATGACTTGTGGCGACCGTATCGTCAGGGTGTGCATCGTCTAGTTGAGCAAGGTGATCAAATTTATATCGAAAACTACAGCTTAAAAAATGCCATGTTCTATGCGGGTGCGGCGCGGGATTTAAATATTCTGAAAACCATTACTCCCGACTGTATTGAACGGCGATATCACTGCTCAATGATTTTTAAACGAGAAGGCGATCGCTTTCAAGGTAGTGTCGAACCCGGCAACCTCTGCTTAATAGAAAAAAATGGCTGTCAGACTTATTTAGATAGCTATGTGGAAATCACAGAAAGCACCTGGGTAAGTCTCGATAAAGGTCTTGACATCAACACCCACCAACAAGTTTGGGGATCTACACATGGGCCATTGCGGTTTAAAAAGCGGGAGAGTTTCGCTCATGAAGTCCCAAATATCCTATGATCTTTCCCTGCCGGATCTGGAATCTCTCAAACCAAATATGCTGCCCCCAGAAGCGCAGAAAAAAATGCAGTGCTGGATTCGCAGCAGGCATTTAATTTGTTCAGGTAATTTTTTTGTGTTTGAAACTGTAGATTACAGTGCCGTTGAGAGATTTTCTCAATGTGTGGAAGCTTTAGGAGGTACAGTCATATCAGTTGATCCGATTGACAAAATTTGGATGGGTGATCATCGGCAAGTAATTCTCTATCAGGCTAAGGCAAGTTTACATACCCCTTGCCATAACTTGAAACAATATTGGCTGAAATACGGCAGCTTTCGCACCCGATTTGACGCACAAGCGTGAAGTTATTTTTTTGTGATGTAGAAACCTATGCTCCAAATCGATGAATCTGCTTTGAAAGCACGCAATACATTAATGGCTATGTTTGTGGTGCTTTGTATTCTAGATGCTACGCTAGTTTTTCTAGCACGGGATAGATGGGCGATTGGACGGATTTTATTCACCATCGTAGTTATGTACTTTGTTCTACAGGGGCAAAAATGGGCGAAGTGGCTCATGATGGCTATCTGTAGTTTTTTGGTGGTTGCTCTAGTTGCAATGGTGATTGCACTAAAAGCAAAGCTTTCTACTGTCCTCATCGTAGGAAGTTTAATTATGGCTGCTCTGAGTGCCGTAATTTTGATATATATGGCAAGTAGCAAAGATTTGCACTTTTACTTTTCGTGGAAAAGGCAAAATTCTTCTCAAACCTAAATGTGGTTTAGGGACTTCCAGATCAAAAAATATCCAAACTGTAGGGTGCGTCAGTGTGAGAAAAGCTAACTATACCAAGAGATTATTCATACTGACGCACCCTACTAAGCTGTTCCCTTAGCTGATTTTATCTTGATGCTGATGGAGACGATAACCTATGCTGTGAACCGTCTCAATTAAGTCTTCTTTTGCTCCGGCTGCTTTAATTTTCTGCCGTAGACTGCGAATGTGAACTTTCACAGTGTGTTCTTCGGGGGAAGATTCTAAAGCCCAAATATGTTCAATAATCACACGCCGACTGAGAACACGCCGACCATTTCGCAATAGTAATTCTAAAATGCTGTACTCTTTGGGTGTCAAATAAATAGGAGTTGAGTCGTAGGTAACTTCATAGGTGCTAGGATTCAGATGTAACTCACCCCATGTCAGAATCGGTGGTGATGTCAGAAATCCTCGACGTAGCAAAGCACGAATCCGCGCTAATAGTTTTTGTAAATCGAATGGTTTAACTAAGTAATCATCCGCACCTGCATCTAAACCATTAATTTCATTGTTGATGTTGTTACAAGCACTGAGCATCAAGATAGGCCAATGATAACCGTGCGATCGCAAACGATGACACAAACTCATCCCATCCAACACAGGTAACATAACATCCAATAACAGTAAATCATAATTCAGAGCCTTCACTTGATGCCAAGCTGCTTCGCCATCATGCACAACATCAACCACATAACGCTGAGAAGTCAAAGCATCTACTAAGTTTTCTGCCAGAATGACATCATCTTCAACCAGAAGAATCCTCATGAATCAATTCAAAATTCAAAATTAAAGACAGCCACCCATAATTCCACTTGGTGTTCAACCTAACTAGGGATTAGCTAGGAAATTCCAAGTTTGAACTAGCAGAGACTCTTATCAGCTTAATTTTTAATGCTTGTAAGGATAGCTCACCAATGACAATTTGAAGAAAATTCATTGATTGTTAACTAATGACTGTTTTATGGGCTTATTTAACCAAAATATCTGTATTTATAGGTAAAAATCTTACAAAAACCGCCCCTACTAACTAATGACTAATGACTATGGACTATGGACTATTGACCTTTGACCGTCAAAACATCAAGATTTGTTGATTTTGCCAATTATTTCCGATTTTTTTACCATTTTCTCACCAGTTTCCTTACTGATGGTATGAGATGATCTAGGCTGAGAGGCTGTAGAGAAGGAAGTAATTCTTTCCGTTGCGTTGACTCTCTGCATTGAGAAAATAGTCAACGTTAAGTAATTTTGCATTGTTTTTAAGCCATTTTGTACACTCTTCATCTGATTTAAGACAATAGTGGCGAAAATAGGCAATTTGCGTCTAAATTGGCTTTAAATTCTCTCTTCCCAGTCAACAGTCAACAGGGGCGGGTTTGATACGACATTTACTCTTGACAACAGATATTTTGCTTAAACCCGTCCGGACATTAGTCAACAGTCAACAATTGAGATTTAGCTGATTAGGAAGGATGGTTATGTCGATTCCTTTATTAGAGTACGCACCTTTATCACAAAATCATCGTGTTGCAGGGTTTGAGATTCCTGGCGATGAGCAACCAAGAATTTACACTACAGAGAATCTGCTAACTGCTTCCGATATGGATATGTTAATCATGTCAGCCTATCGGCAGATTTTTAATGAACAGCAGATGTTAGATAATCATCGCCAGCGATTTTTAGAGTCTCAGTTAAGAGCTGGTCAAATTACAGTGAGAGACTTTATCCGAGGACTAGTTAGTTGTGATTCCTTTCGACGACTAGTTTACGACAGCAATAATAACTATCGGTTTGTAGAAATTTGTATTCAGAGACTTTTAGGTCGTAATGTATATAGCGATCGCGAAAAATTAGCTTGGTCTACTGTACTAGCTACCAAAGGGCTACAAGGTTTCATTGATACTTTAATCAATACAGAAGAATACCTCAGCAATTTTGGTTATGATACCGTTCCCTATCAACGCCGTCGCATCTTACCACAACATGCTCAAGGTGAACTACCCTTTGCACGGATGTCACGTTACGGCGAAGATTATCGCAACAAATTACCCCTACCTCGTCGTCCCGTCCGTCCCATTCCCACCGGTATGTTTGACGAATTTGAACCATTTCATATTGATACCTTCATCCAAAGGGCAAATTGGAATACCAGTTTTGGTCTCATAGCCCTTTTCATCACCTTGGCAGTTCTGTTTGTTCTATTTGCAGAAGCCAATATCTTGTTCTGGGGATAGGAATTGGGCAAGAGGAGGGCAGGGGGCAGGGTGCAGGGGAAGGAAGACAAGTAGGAGTAATGACTAATGACTAATGACTATTGACTATTGACCCTTTTTAGTGTTGTCCAATACAAACATTTTGTAGTCTATCTTGATACAATTCTCATCTGGAGTGATTGAGAGCGATCGCCAATTTCCTCACTTGGTAAGTGCTATTGTACTTGCCTTGGTTCACCTGTGAAGCTTTCAAAGCTTGTTGCGTCAACCTTTCAGGCATTCGCAACTACTTAATTAAGTTATGTAATTTTTATCAAACTAAATCGAATAATTCTTTCCCTTCTCCTTTATGATTATGATAACTTTGTAAGATTTCGTTAAGGAAAAGGGAGATTTTGTATCCGTGGCACTTCCTCTTTTAGAATATTCCCCTAAGTCTCAAAACCAACGAGTAAGCGGTTATGAAGTTCCTGGTGATGAACAACCAAGGGTCTACTCTACAGAAAACCTGCTTTCTTCTACTGATTTAGATAATCTGATTGAAGCCGCCTATCGCCAGATTTTCTTCCATGCTTTTGCTGCTGATAGAGAGCGTTTTTTAGAATCTCAGCTGCGTAGTGGTCAAATTACAGTACGTGATTTTATTCGCGGATTGTTATTATCTAACACCTACAAGCGTAGTTTCTACGACCTCAACAGCAACTACCGTTTTGTAGAACAAACAGTACAGCGTGTTCTCGGTCGTGATGTGTATGATAACCGAGAAAAATTAGCTTGGTCAATTGTCGTAGCTACCAAAGGTATTAAAGGCTTCGTTGATGACCTACTCAACTCTGATGAATATCTAGACGCTTTCGGGTATGATATCGTACCTTACCAACGTCGTAGAGTCCTACCTGGACGCTCAGAAGGTGAACGGCCTTTCAACATCACATCTCCTCGCTACGACGAATACTATCGTGCGAAACTTGGCTTCCCTCAATTCATTTGGCAAACTTCTGTCCGCACCTACGCATCTCCAGACAGACAGCCCAAAGCTGGTAGCCCCTCTCTGTTCTTAGATATGGCGCGGAGTATTAATCCCCAAGTTAACCCTCCTCAACGTCTTTCTGTACAAAACATTGATATTGAACGTTCCGTTCCTTATCGCGGCAAATAATAAAATCTGAAACCTCACTCAATATGAGATTTTAAATTTTGCGGAAAGTCTGATTGGAGATTTCCTTCAATCAGACTTTCCAAGATGGATTTTAGATAGAAAATTCCAGGTTCAAAAGTAAAAATATAAATCTCCGGTAATTAGGCACACTCATCACTATTGTCGGAGCTAAATCCTAATTCCAAAAGTGCTTTACGGATTTTGGCTTTAGAAGGGCGCACTTTAGGGACAGTTAGTCCCATTTCTCTGGCGGTTTCAAATAAATCTCGCATTAATATATCAAGGGAAGTATTCTCTGCATCTTCAGGAATAGGCTGAATTCTGGCTTCGTAGGCTAAGGTATAAAGTTCTAGGTGATGTTTTCCCATCACTCTAGCTAGTTTTCTTAAAGTTTCAGGGGTAGGACAAGTCCCCTTAAAGCAAGCACCTCTCAATCTTGGTTGAGGAACACCAGACAAATCCGCCAGACGATTCATACTGATACCTTGTTCTTCCAAGTATTGAAGAATGAATCGTCCTAAAGGGGAGCAATCTTCAGCTTTTATTTGCAACCTTGCTGGCATTTTTCGGTATCAGGAAAATCTAAATATCTACAATATAGCGGAATCCAAGATATTAGGCATAATCTTTACGGGTGATAGGTTACATTGCTCTGCGTCTCAGAACTTCCACCAGAGTTGTAAAAGTTGGTGGAGGCGTTGCTGTAACTTCAATCCATTCTTGGGAAATGGGATGTTGTAACTTCAACCGCCAAGCGTGGAGTGCTTGACCTGGTAAGTTTACTCCCACAGAACGACCGGAAGCATAAAGGGGATCACCAACTATCGGATGACCAATCTTAGCACTATGGACGCGGATTTGGTGAGTGCGCCCAGTTTCGAGTTGAAAATGAATTAATGTATAGTTACCCAAACGTTCTTGAATTTGCCAATGGGTAATAGCTGTTCTTCCCCCTTGTTCTACGGGGACAACGGCCATTTTTTTGCGGTCTTGAGGGTGGCGACCGATGGGTAAATCTATTGTGCCGTTGGTAGTTTTTGGCGCACCATAAACTACACCTAAATATTCTCGGCGTGCGGTTTTGGCTTGGAGTTGGGCTTGTAGATGTTGATAGGCGATGTCGGTTTTAGCGATCGCGATCGCCCCTGTGGTATCTTTATCTAAACGATGGACGATTCCTGGCCTTTGCACACCACCAATCCCAGGAAGGCTAGAACAATGTGCGAGTAAAGCATTGACCAATGTCCCGTCGGGATGTCCTGGTGCGGGATGAACGACTAAACCGGCTGGTTTGTTGAGAATAAGTAACTGCTCATCTTCGTAGAGAATATCTAAAGGGATATTTTCCGCTTGCAGTTCTAATGGTTGCACTTCAGGAATTTCTAAAGTGATGCGATCGCCTACTTTTACATTTATCTTTTTAGATGTGCAGACATGACCATTAATTTGCACCTTGCTTTGTTCAATTAGCTGCTGAATGCGAGACCGAGATAAATCTGGTAACTCATCTGCAAGGTAACGGTCAAGACGTGCGCTATCTTCTTCGACTTGTAAAAAGAAATTGTTCACCATTGAGTCGCAATTCCAGTGAAATAATTAAAGGTTCGTAGTGAGGACTTCAGTCCTCTCTTACAGAAACAACCGCAGGGAAAGATAAGGACTAAAGTCCTTACTACGAACTAGATTCCCATAATTTATCGTGATTTTTTTAAAGTTCGTCGGGATTAATTCCTTTAGCTTGTAGTAAAGTGCGGAGTGCTTCTAGTTGGCTTTGTGCTTGTTCGGCGCGTTGACGTTCTTGTTCGGTGCGTTGGCGTTCTTGTGCTAATTCCAATTGTGTTTGTTCTATTTGTTGGGCTAGTTCTAAGTATGTCAGAAATGGCTGTCCGTCGGGACGATAAATTTGCAGTTCTCCATCCGACAATTCAAAGCGGATACCGAGACGGGGACTCACCCAACCAGTCATTTGGGAAATTTCTGCGAGTTGATCATGAGAACGTAACCAACCACTTAACTCATATTTATCTGGATCATAGAGATAATATTCTTCTACCCCATACTGTTCGTAAAACTTGTATTTGACAATCATTTCTTTGACAGTATTGCTAGGGGAAAGAATTTCAAATACCACTTGTGGGGGAATATTACCTTCTTCCCACTGCTTATAAGAACCTCTATCACCTTTTGGTCTACCGAAAATTACCATGACATCGGGCGCACGACGGTTAGTATTATCACCTTCCACGGGATACCATAATAAGTCACCAGCAACAAAAACATTAGCATCGTTAGCAAACAATAAGTCTAAGTTTTTCTTGATCAGTACAATTAACTCAAACTGCTTGGTATTGTCCGCCATTGGCTGTCCGTCACTTTCGGGGTAGATGATGCCTTTTGATGTGGAAGATGGTAACTGAGTAACCATTGCTATAATCCCGGATTCACAAGTGGCTTGGTTAATTTTAACGAATTACATCACAAAACTACCGCGTTATATTCTCCCGAAACTCCTATTGCGGCTGTGATTTCACCAATGGCAGCTTTTAACACCGCGATTCTTTGGTTGAAAAACTTTTTCGGGTGTGTTTTAAAACACTTAATTGTGTTAAGTAATCTTGCTATAAGTCCCTATTTTTGGTGATTTTTAATTAAGTAATAACAATGAGAAATAGTTTTTTGCTACTGATGGGTTTGAGCCAATATCTCTAATTTTAGGAATTGCTGTACTGTTAGATGAGTGAGATTAACTAAAGATACAGAAAAGATAGCTGATTTTTGGGAAAATTCTTCCTGGTAATCAGTAAATACTTTGCTGTTTAATAAGGGAGTGCAATTACTTTCCCAGTAATTTGCATTAATCAATGTTAGTGCTAGTTGCTTACACAAATTAGAAAACTGTAAGCTGCAAAAACTGTGCTGACTATAACTTTGCTGGCTGCGTTGATTGAGCGATCGCAGTTATACAAACATACCTAAAAATCCGGCAAATTTTCTCCGAATTCATATTTATATAATATTAAATTTTTTTTTCGCTGAGTGCCACTATGAAAACACTACCTATTAGTAGATACAGATTTTTCCAGAAAATACAACCGCTATCACTGTTAAAAAAAATCACTGGTAAAACTGTAACTGGCTGTTTACAGGTATTCAGTACATCCGGTGCTTGGTCAATTTATGTAGACGAGGGTAGACTAATTTACGCTTGTTACTCAGAAAGAATGTTTGAGCCGCTTTATCGGCACTTACAGACTTTGAGCCAGGAAATTACCACCCTCCCTAGAGAAATTAACGACCAGTTACGGGTAATTTTTGAGACAGATATAGAAAATCAATCTATTCCTAATCCCGATTATTTGGCTATTTGTTGGTTAGTTAATCAAAAATATATCAGTCCCTCACAAGCCGCCATACTTATAGAACATTTGGCGTTGGAAGTTTTACAGACATTTTTAGTGTTAGAGGAAGGTAGTTATGAGTTTATACCTGAGAGTTTTTTAGATGACTTACCTAAGTTTTGTTACTTAAATTTGCGCTTATTAGTAGAACATTGTCAACAACGGGGACACGCATCTGAAGGGTTCAAAAAGGAAATGGATATTGCCGATTTGTACAAAAATAGTATGCAATCATCCGTAAATCATAGAGTTAACTATCAGAACTACACTAAACCCAAACCAGAACCAAGACTCCCCAAAATAGATACTAAACGCTATCCATCTCAGCCCTTAAATAATAATCATCACTATCAGTCAAATTCATCAAATGATTCTGACAGAAAGATTTATAAAATATTTTGTATAGATGATAATCTAGTTGTATTAAATAGTATTAAGAATTTTTTAGATGAGCAAATTTTTTCCATAATTGGGGCTACAAATTCTCTGAAAGCGTTGATGGAAATACTGCATACCAAGCCAGACATCATTTTACTAGATGTTGATTTGCCAGATTTAGATGGCTATGAATTGTGTTCTTTATTGCGAAAACATTCTCATTTTAAAAATACTCCTATTATTATGATGACAGCAAAAGCCAGTCTAATTGACCGAGCTAGAGCTAAAATAGTCGGGTCATCAGGATATTTAATTAAACCATTCACTCACAGTGATTTACTTAAAGTAATTTTTAAACATATTGTTTAATTATCGGTTACAAAGTTAAATACCTGATATCACCTTCTGATTATCATGGAGATTCAGGATTGAGTATTACTTGGGTAGGCAAAGTTTTAATTATTCAAGACTCCCTGAGTGAGTTAGATTTCATCAGTAGTTATTTAGAATCACAGGGCTACCAAATTATTAAGACTCATACAACTAAAGCTGGGATAGAAATTGCTTTAGAAGTTAGACTGAGTGCAGTTGTCACTGATGTAGTGATACCAGGAAGAAGTGGATTTGAATTATGTCGCTTTTTTAAAAGTCATTATACTTATCAAAATATACCGATAGTGGTTTGTAGCGCACATCATCAAGAAACTCATAGAATTTGGGCGAGAAAACAAGGTGTGGATGCTTACTTTACTCGGCCTTTTGTCGTAGAAGATTTATTAAGCGTCATTCAAGGTTGAAGTAGAAGTGATAAAAATTCAAAATTAATAAATCCGGTATTGCATAAATGCGGGATGAATTAAGCCTTTCTAGCAAAGTAAACTACCGATTTTTTGCGTCTACCCTGCGGGTTCCGCTTTAGCGGTATGCGCCTAATCTTCTCCTTTAAAGATGCTAATGCGAAAGGGTTTTGCTTTAGCGGTATATGCAAAACATCAATCATCCCCTTAATCAGCAAGGCCAGAATTTCTGGATTTGAATCTGTTTCATGATTTTAGTGAATAATTTTTCAATTGAGTCCATGATTTACTTTAAGTCCCAAATACTCATTTCAAGCAACGAATCACAGGGCGAACTTATGGTTATAGTCACATTGGCAATATTAGTGGATTGAAATGTTTGCAGGATAAACATTTTAGTCACTTTTTGATCACATTTATTTTTCATAATCTTACTGATTAGCTAAGAGGTATTCTAAAAGCACTTAATCATGCCTCAAATCATTTATAGATCCCTCTCAATCCATATCACTTGCTAAAACGGGGAAACTTGCCCACGCAACTGTCTTCCGTAACGCAGTGACTCCCCTGAAAAATGGGGACTTTGATTAAACTTTTCCCTCTTTTTCAGGCTAGGGTGAATCAACAAATATTTCAGAGTCACAGTTAATCATTTTTCAAGCAACATTTAAAAACCACATAGCTAATCATTTAAATTTACTCCGCCTATAGTTAATCTTGATACAAAAAAATGACAGCAACATCTGAAATCAACACGCAGCCAAAGCAATGGCACAATTTATCAGCTTCAAAGGTAGCTCAGAACTTAAACATTAATCCAGAAACAGGTTTAACTTCAGATGAGGTACTAAAACGACGAGAACGTTACGGTACTAATGAACTTAAGGGTAAATCTGGGACGAACCCAATAATCAGATTTCTATTGCAATTTAACCAACCATTACTATACATTTTGCTAATTGCGGGTGCAATTAAAGCTTTAATTGGACAGTGGGTAAATGCTGGGGTAATTTGGGGCGTAACTTTGATTAACGCCATTATCGGTTTTATTCAAGAATCGAAAGCCGAAAGTGCGATCGCAGCTTTAGCTTCTTCAGTCCAGACCAATGCCACTATCCTCCGCAACGGTCAAAAGGTACAAGTTCCCTCGACAGAGTTAGTACCAGGAGATATTGTCTTACTCACTTCTGGCGATAAAGTCCCGGCGGATTTGCGTTTGATAAAATCTCGCAATCTGCAAGTTAATGAATCAGCACTCACGGGTGAGTCAGTCGCTATTGAAAAAAATACCGCACCTGTTGAAGTAGATGCAGTTTTAGCAGAACGGGCTAACATGGCTTATGCTGGTAGCTTTGTAACGTTTGGCACTGGTAAGGGAATTGTCGTTGCCATTGGCGAAGCCACAGAAACTGGGCGTATCTCCCAACTGATTGAACAAGGAACGAGTTTAAAAACTCCTTTGACGCGAAAATTTGATAAATTTAGCCGCACGTTGCTGTACATTATTCTGGGCATCGCTGCGCTGACGTTTGCAGTCGGGTTAGCATACGGCAATTCCTGGGCAGGAATGTTTGAGGCGGCTGTAGCTTTTGCTGTGAGTGCGATTCCTGAAGGATTGCCAGCAGTAGTCACGGTGACATTAGCTATCGGTGTTTCCCGTATGGCTCGCCGTCATGCGATCGTGCGGAAATTGCCAGCCGTGGAAACTTTGGGCGGTGCTACAGTCATCTGCTCTGATAAAACAGGGACGCTCACCGAAAACCAGATGACTGTACAAGCAATTTATGCAGGTGGTGAACAATATACAGTCACAGGTACAGGCTACACCCCAGAGGGAGAAATTTTAGCAGATGAACAGCCTATAGATTGGCAAAATTTCCCTGTGTTAGCAGAATGTCTCAAAGCTGGATTGTTATGTAATGACTCCCACCTAGAACAAAAGGATGGACAATGGCAGGTTGTGGGCGATCCTACTGAGGGAGCATTAATTACTGCTGCTCATAAAGTGGGACTGCATCGCAGCAACTTAGATACTCAAATCCCCAGAATAGATGTTATCCCGTTTGAGTCCGAGTTTCAATATATGGCAACCTTGCATGAGGGCGGAAGTTCCTCCCAAAGAACCATCTATGTTAAAGGTTCGGTAGAAGCCATTCTCAAACGTTGTCAGCAGATGCTAGATGTGGAGGGTAACAAAACCTCTGTTGATGCAGACACTATACATCAAGAAGTTGATGTGATGGCGAACCTGGGTTTACGGGTGCTGGCATTGGCGAAAAAATCTGTCTCAGCTACTCAAGATACCCTCGACCATGCAGATATCGAGCAGGATTTGGTATTTTTGGGATTGCAAGGAATGATTGATCCGCCTAGAGCAGAGGCGATTAAGGCGGTAGAAGCCTGTCAGAGTGCAGGTATTCAAGTCAAAATGATTACCGGCGACCATGCAGTAACAGCGAGAGCGATCGCCCAGCGCATGGGCTTTAATAAAAATGGTGAAGTGTTGGCTTTTACGGGTAGTCAACTTGCCCAAATGGAGCAATCAGAACTAGTTACCGCCATAGAAGATGGTTCAGTATTTGCTCGTGTTGCACCAGAACAGAAACTCCGCCTCGTTGAAGCTTTGCAATCGAAAGGTGAGATAGTGGCAATGACGGGGGATGGTGTCAATGATGCACCAGCCTTAAGACAAGCAGACATTGGCATTGCAATGGGGGGTGCGGGTACAGAGGTAGCTAAAGAAGCCTCAGACATGATTTTGACCGATGATAACTTCGCCTCCATAGAAGCGGCGGTGGAAGAAGGGCGGACTGTTTACCGGAATTTATTGAAAGCGATCGCCTTTATCCTACCTGTTAACGGTGGTGAATCAATGACGATTTTAATTAGCGTCTTATTTGCCAGAGAATTACCAATTTTATCTTTACAAGTCTTGTGGCTAAATATGGTTAACTCCATTGCCATGACTGTACCCCTAGCCTTTGAGCCAAAATCTCAACGGGTTATGCAACAACCACCACGTAACCCCCGTGAACCTTTACTTTCTAAAAGTTTAGTCAAGCGCATTGTGGCCATTTCTATCTTTAACTGGATTTTAATTTTTGGTGTATTTGAATGGATCAAACAAACCACAGGCGATATTGATTTAGGTCGAACAATGGCAATTCAAGCTTTAGTAGCTGGTAGGCTATTTTATCTTTTAAGTATTAGCCAATTAGGCGTTTTTCTAATTAATCAATTACGAGGAATTAGACAAACATTCACCGATGCTTCAGCTATTGGAATTGGCATTGCTACTACGATAGTATTACAAATAGTTTTCAGTCAGTGGAGCTTAATGAATAACTTATTTTCCACTGCTCCCCTGAATTTGAATCAATGGTTAATTTGCTTAGTTGTGGGTTTACCAATGATTATAGTAGCCACACTCGTCAACAAATTTGACCCGCTTGACTAATGTAAAAATACACCAGAGAATAGGAGACTTAGAAATAAAGAAATATCCAAAATGTAGGGTGTGCGTCAGTGTGATAAAAACTAGCTATACAAGCCATTACCCATACTGACACACCCTTGCAGCCTTAATTATAAGCCTTTAAGCAAACACGAATTACCTGTGATAGCGATCGCGCCTATACAAACCGAATAGAGGAGCAAGCATTGCCCCAAAGACAAAGCCTCCCGCGTGCGCCCAATAAGCGATTCCCCCGCTTTCCATCCCAATATTAGAGCGAGCTTGTAAACTAGCAATACCATAAAAAGCTTGCTGAAAAAACCAAAACCCAAGGAAGAAAAATGCAGGAACTCTGATTGTAGTGATGAAAAAACCCAAGGGAACTAAGGTGAGAATTTCGGCTTTAGGAAAACGCAGAATATATGCACCTAAAACTCCGGCGATAGCACCACTAGCACCCAAGGAAGGAATCGTGGAATTTTGTGAAAAAAACCATTGAGATAATGCAGCTAAAACACCGCAAGTGAGATAAAAAATCAGGTATTTCACATGACCCAATCGGTCTTCAATGTTATTCCCAAAAACCCATAAAAATAGCATATTACCCGCTAGGTGCAGCAAACCACCATGTAAAAATTGCGATGTAATTAAGGTCATCCACTCAGGTATAAGCTGATTACCTAAAGCACTAGGGCAGGTATTTGAAAGTTGACATGGTACTAATGCCGCAGTGTAGAAAAACCCTTGTAACTGTTGCGGGTTCAGGTTCAGTTGATAAATAAAAACAAGAATATTAGCAATAATTATCCCATAGGTGACATAAGGGGTAATTATCGTCGGGTTATTATCTCGCAGTGGAACCAAGGCCGTTTTTCCTAACGAATGAATACTTAATCAGTTATCAGTTATCAGTCGGATGGTAAGAAGCTCAGACTCCAAGGCTCAATAGCTTACTAATAACTGATAACTGTTGACTTTAAAAAGGTCTGAGAATAATTAGAAGTTGTAGCCCACACCTACTGATATACCTACATCAGTTTCATCAATAAAACTGACATTTACCCCACCCGTTGCTGTAATTTGTGAAGATAAAGGAACATCGACACCGCCAGTAATTAATGCTCCAACAGTGCTATCTCTACCCGTAGAAATTGCTACACCACCACCAATGTAGGGTGCTACTCGCAATTGAGTGGTTTCCAAATTCTCTTGGGGAAAATCTACCGTTAGCGGTACCAGAAACACTGTATTATCTCCAACTAAAGCAGCAGGACGTACGGATAAATTACGGGTAAGTCCGATTTTACTAATTACAGAAAATGAACTTTCACCCACCCGTGTATTACCAGTAATACCAATATTACCGCCAACACCAATATAACTAGCACCAGAACGGGTGGCTCTACCAGGCGCAAAAGTTTGAGCTACTTCCTGAGATTCAATGTTGGATGGAGTTTGTACAGTTTGAGGTTGTATTGTTTCATTTGTAAAAGTAGATGGAGAATTATCAGTATTTGTATTGATTGATTCTGGCTGATTGATGATCACATTATTCGCAGAATTAGCTTCATTGACAGCAGTAAAATTTGTATTTTCGGCGCGAGCAGGTAAACTTGACCAAATAAAAGTGACACTGGTAAGAGCTAATAAAGTAGAAGTGGTTTGTAAAAAATTATGGTTCATGAGTATTCTTTCCTTTGTATTCTTGTATCTTTATAGTGAACAGCAAAAGTGATTTAAAAGTGACAATATGCAAATTTAAAACACAAAACAAAAATAATAGTTCTTAGGTATGAGCTTATTAATTAATCTACTCCATTTTACTTATATCAAAATATATATTTACTCTCACCATACCAAAAATCAATTATTAACAAAGTCAAGGATTTTTCTTGATTTTAGATAGTTTGAATATCTTATCTAAGTAAGATGATTTCTATGCACAAAAATAATTAATAGTTCCTTCAGTAGAAGGATGATGATTTGAAAATAAACCTTTAGGCTACGAATAAACCTATAAAATTAACGAATATCGCTTCTATAATTTACAAAATGCACTACATTTAATGTTGATTTTGTTGTCTGTGCTGGAATCGGCTCTATCGGTTATGTTCTGGAACTTTCCTGATCGACAAAACTGCCCCTTGGCAGCAGTTCTGTTTTATTGATATAGATGATGATTCACGTTTTTTCTTCTGGTGAACGCAGATTTGTGGCAGCGATCGCTGTACTTATTGTTTCCTGTCCATTGATGATAACTTCTGGAACAGCATTAGCACAGGAGGAGCCTCCCATTACTCCTGTAACAACTCAACCGCCTGATATAGAAACAATCCCCACAGATGGGCTATTTTTCGCTGATATTATCGTTAGGGGACAGCCCATCTTTCAGGTTGGTAGCGTGGGAGACGTGAGTGCTACACAACGCGCACAAATCGTTAACCGTCGTCTAGCAGGTATTTTGGCACAACGTCAAACAGATAGAAATGTGACTGTTGTACCTGATCCATCACGGGCGATCGCTACCTTGCAAGTGGGTAATCGAGTGTTAATGACTGTTACCCAACAGGATGCTCAAGACTTTAATCTACCAGTAGAAAACCTCGCACAACAGTGGGCAAATCAACTAGAGCGTGCCTTTGCACAACCGCCGTTAGTTATTGATGTCGGGCAAAGGTTGTACAGCACTGTACGCGAATTCCAGCGAGACACAGTTGATAACCTACCGTCGTTTTTGGGTGCATCTCTAGCATTGCTTGCTACTTGGATAATTGCTGTTAGTCTACGTCGTCTTACCCTATTTGGTTCACGACATTGGGAAGTTGACCGCAACTCTAAAATTCTTGTCAGTCGGCTAGTCTATGGCAGTGTATGGGTTGTTGGTACAGTTGTGGCTTTAGGAGTTTTGGGGCTTGATTTTGCCACATTAGTAGGAACTTTGGGACTAACCAGTGTCGCCATTGGGTTTAGTTTGCGAGATGTCTTGAGTAACTATTTCTCTGGAATTATTTTGCTAGCATCCCGTCCCTTTCGTTTGGGTGATCAAATTGTCATTCAAGACTTTGAAGGGACAGTGACTCAAATTCAATTACGAGCCACAACCTTAAAAACCTATGATGGGCGTGTAGTTTACATTCCGAATCAGGAAGTTTTCACCGCTATCATTACTAATAATACTGCCTGCACTCATCGCCGTAGTTCCATCATGGTTGGTATTGATTATGGCTCAGATATCACTAAAACCAAAAAAATTATTCATGATGCGGTTTTGGCAGTAGAAGGAGTAGAAACACAGCCACAACCAGAAATTTTGGTGCGCGAACTGGCGACAAGTACAGTAAATGTGGAAGTGCGATTTTGGGTTAATTCACGGCGTTTGACATTTTTAGAAATAACTTCTCTAGTAGCACAAGCCGTTAAAGAGACATTAATGCAAGCAGGAATTGAGATGCCAACAGATATTTATACCGTTAGGTTACGTGGTTTAGCACAATTTAGTGATAACCATCATATTAATTCTGAAAAGCCAAACTAATTAACAACCCATCAATCAATTTCATATTAAATAAATTGTTAGAACAAATAAGTACCAACAAATTATTCCGCTACTTACTACTCTTCGCCCTTGGGTGGGGAATAGTCCAAGTTTTAGCTTACTTTTCCACGGTAATCGTCATTTTTACTTTGGCAGCAGTTGTAGCTTTTTTACTCAATTATCCTGTGCAGTGGATGCAGCGTTTTTTACCTCATACTGTAGCAGTGATTATAGTTTTTCTACTCAGTCTCTTAATTCTGATTGGTTTTACATTGACAATTGGTTTTGCAGCTTTATCTCAAGGACAACAATTACTCCAACAATCTCCAGATTTTATTAATTTCGTTATATCTTTATTAGAACGACTACAAACTTTACTACAACAGTGGAACTTGCAAGTAGATTTTAGTGCTATTGAAGAAGAAATTCGCAATCAAGCTTTAGCGGGAATCGCTGTAGGTTTAGGGACTGCTCAAAGATTACTCGCCAACTTAGTTGATCTAATTCTGATTGCTGTTGTAGCTTTTTTTATGTTGCTCAATGGTGCAAATCTGTGGAATTTCTTTCTAAAACTTTTTCCCGAACACCTGCGTAGTAAAATCACCAGTTCTATTCAGCGCAACTTTTTAGGCTTTTTTTGGGGACGGCTAATTTTATCAGTTTTCTTTGGAGTTTCTACATTTATTGTCTTTTTAATTTTACAAGTGCCTTATACATTAATTTTAGCTACCATTGCCGGTGTTTTTGATTTGATTCCAGGTATTGGAGCTACATTAGGTATTAGCATTGTCGCTTTGATTGTTTTACCGCAAGGAATTTGGGTGAGTATTAAGGTATTAGTTGGTTGTATTTTACTGCAACAGGTCGAAGAAAATTTGTTGATGCCTCGGATTATGCAAGGCTCTTTAAATATTAATCCAGTAGTGATGTTTTTTGCCTTATTAATAGGTGCGAGAGTCGCAGGACTACTAGGAGTTTTTCTGGCAGTTCCCGTTGCTGGAGTGATTATTAGTTTATTTGAAATGAATGAGTTAAAATCAGAGCAGTAAGAGATTTTTAAGTGAAATAAATATCTTATAATTTCATTTTAGCGAGGAGAGTTAAAAAGAATCTGCTCTAAGTTTGTAAATACTTTCTCAGTCTATAGTTATAGTATAAGATAAAATATTTATTTCCGAAGATAGATGATTTTGATAATTTTTTGTTTAATCTTTGATATATATTTGCTATGTAGATAAAATTTATTTATATTGGCTTTAGAAAAAGTTATTAGCCTGCGAGGTATTGTGCTGAAAATAAAAGGTATCCGCAATCGGTTTAATAATTTTAAAAAGCGGCGAGTATCGCTACTGCAATTACAAGAAATCCGCAATGGACTTTTAGAAGAATCCACAATCAATAGTAATTATCTTGTACTAATTATTGGTTCTTGTATAATTGCAACATTAGGGTTAATTTCTAATAGTGCTGCTGTGATTATTGGGGCAATGATTATTGCACCCTTAATGTTACCAATTCGGGGGTTAGCATTTGGAGCTTTAGAAGGTAACTTCATATTATTTCGTAAAGCTTTGGCTGCTATTATCATTGGTACTATTTTGGCAATTGCTTTAGCTTGGTTCATTGGTTACTTTCTGGCACTGCCACAATTTGGTAGTGAAATTATTAGTCGTTCTCGACCTACTTTATTAGATTTAGGAATTGCCGTAGCAGCAGGGGGAATTAGTGGTTTTGCTAAAGTACAACCCAAAATTTCTGAAAGTTTAGCAGGAACAGCGATCGCAGTTGCCCTGATGCCGCCAATTTGTGTCATTGGCTTAGGTTTATCACAAGTAAATTGGTCACTGAGTACCGGTGCAACTATACTTTACCTCACCAATTTATTAGGTATTACCCTTTCTTGTATGCTGACTTTTTTACTCACGGGTTGCGCCTCATTTAAAGGTGCGAAAAAAGCCCTTGGTTGGACATTAGTTTTAACATTTATAATTCTCATTCCCTTAAGCGTCAGCTTTTTCCAGTTAATTAGGCAAAGCAGACTGGAAGTCAGTTTGAGACAAGCATTACTCAATAGAACTGTTACCTTTCAGCGTATGGTATTGCTTAATAGTGATGTCAATTGGTTAAGTAATCCCCCAAAAGTCCGTTTGAGCGTTAGGACTAAAGAACCCATAACACCAACACAAGTGACGCTGTTAGAAGACTTTTTAGCCAAAGAAATGGGTCAACCGTTTACTTTAATTTTTGAAGTTGGTGAGATTGAAGAAGTTAGAGGAAACAGAGCAGCAAGTCCTCAGTGAGCAAAATCAGTAACAGCATAGTAATTGTCACTTTTTACTCACATTCATCACAAATAATAAAAATAAGCTGACAGGAGCCGAAAAGGAAAACTTGCGGAAATTGTTAATTACAGCCGCAGTTTTTGGCATTTTGACGGTGAACTAGCCGGAAATAAACAGGTTATCGCAAATTGTATCGCCACAATCAAGCTAAGAGGTATGGGCTGATGAGAAGTCTATTGATGAAGAATCCCATAGTTATAGGGGCATCTTGGATAGCTGCATATATTGTGATTATCTTGTTTCCCCTATTGATATTACTTTTATATCCACCTACACCCAGCGATGAACGTAGTTTTTTATTAGAATTTTCTGCGGCTTTGGGTTTCATTGGTTTAGCAATGATGGCAATGCAATTTGCTCTGACTGCTAGGATTAATCGCATTGAAGCTTCCTACGGTGTAGACTTAATTCTTCAGTTTCACCGCTACACCTCAATAGTAGCTTTCTTCTTCATTCTGGCTCACCCTATAATTTTGTTTATTAATAATCCAGAGACGCTACAACTATTGAATTTCTTGACAGCACCGTGGCGAGCTAGGGCGGCAGTAATAGCTACTTTGGCACTCATGGCAATTATTATTACTTCCATTTGGCGCAAACAACTGAACATTCCCTATGAACCTTGGCGTATAGCTCATGGCACCTTAGCTGTGATTATCGTTACTTTTGGCTTGGGACACGCCTTGGGTGTGGCTAATTACTTAGGACTATTTTGGAAAGCAGTGATTTGGAGTGGGATTGCCATAGCGGCATTGTGGTTGTTGGTTTATGTCCGCTTAGTTAAGCCTTACTTTATGCAGAAAAAACCTTACTTAGTCGAAGCTGTGATTCCCCAAAGAGGCAATGTGTGGAATTTAGTCTTGCGTCCCAGAGGACACGCAGGCATTAATTTCCAACCAGGTCAATTTGCTTGGTTAACTTTAGAAATTTCGCCCTTTAGAATGCGGGAACATCCATTTTCTTTTGCTTCTAGTGCAGAACATAGCGATGCCTGCGGCGGGAGTAGCCAACGCATTCAGTTTGGTATTAAGGCTTTAGGAGACTTTACAAACACCATCAAAGATGTGCAACCAGGCACTAAAGCCTTTCTTGATGGCCCTTACGGAGTTTTCACCACAGACCGCTATGAAAATACTGCCGGGTTTGTGTTTATTGCTGGTGGTATCGGCATCACACCAATCATCAGTATGCTGTTTACCTTAGCAGACCGTCAAGATGAGCGTCCCTTACTCTTAATTTACGCCAGTAAAACTTGGGAAGATATCACTTATCGAGAAGAAATTGAAGACTTAAAAAAACAATTAGACCTAACAGTTATTCACGTTCTCAAAGAACCTCCTGAAGATTGGTCAGGAGAAAGGGGCTATATTGATCAGGAAATACTAGAACGCTACATTCCTAAGCGTCCGGCAACTCGAAATTACTTCATTTGTGCTGTACCAAAAATGATGGATCAAGTAGAGAGAGCTTTACATGAATTAGAAGTACCTGTCACTCACATCCATATGGAACATTACAACCTTGTTTAACTTAATTTACAGGTTGCTATTTGATCGGTCATACTTGATTTAGATATTTTCAATCGAGATGTTATTTGATAAATGCACTCATAATATTTGTACTTGATTGACGATAAAATCTTGATTTTAATACACAAAATATAAATTGCGGAAATCTTTGTATGCGTTACAGTATCATGCTGCAATTAGTAGCAGCTATCACCTTGATTTTTCTTGGTACTGCGGCTTTGTTTGCTTGGTTGCAATATCGTCCCGGCCCAAGAGAAACAAATATAGAGCGCGAAATATTATATCCTCCTGTTTCTCAACTTCCATAAAGATGTAGCAGTGATTAAGGAGATACTGTCAATCATGAAAACAAAACATGATTTAATTGCCGAAGCTTGGACATTAATAGAAAAGTCAATTATTTATTATCGTAATCGTCCGATTGGTACAGTAGCAGCTTTAGAAGCTGGGTCAGATGCACTAAATTATGACCAATGTTTTGTTCGGGATTTTGTCTTATCAGCGTTGGCTTTTTTGATTAGTGGTAAACCGGAAATTGTCCGTAATTTCTTGATTGGAACTTTGCATTTACAGAGTCATGAACCGCAAATGGATTCCTTTAAACCAGGGCCAGGACTCATGCCAGCTAGTTTTAAAGTAGTGGTTAAAGATGGTGAAGAGTATTTAACTGCTGATTTTGGAGAACACGCGATCGCTAGAGTTCCACCTGTTGATTCTTGCTTGTGGTGGATTATTTTACTACGGGCTTATGTAAAAGCTACAGGTGATACTGCACTGGCTCACCAAAGTGAATTTCAACAGGGAATCAAATTAATTTTAGAAATGTGTCTTGCACATCGGTTTGCTATGTACCCCACAATGTTAGTTCCCGATGGTGCTTTTATGATTGACCGACGTATGGGAGTCTATGAACATCCTCTAGAAATTCAAGTGCTATTTTATGCGGCTTTACGTGCAGCTAAGGAACTTCTGCTCCCAAATGATGCTAACCTTTCTTGTTCCAATAGCGTAACTCAACGTTTACAACCTCTTACCTATCATTTGCGAGAATATTACTGGATTGATTTAAATCGTTTAAATGAAATTTATCGTTTTAAGGGTGATGAATTTGGTCAAGAAATAGCCAATAGATTTAATATTTATCCTGAATCAATTCCTGATTGGTTAACAGAATGGCTACCGGATAATGGTGGTTATCTAGCGGGTAATCTTGGCCCTGGACGGATGGATTTTCGGTTCTTTGCACTGGGAAATCTTATGGCAATTATCACTGCTTTAGCCAGTGAAGCAGAATCTCAAAAAATTATGAATCTCATTGAGTATCGTTGGCAAGATTTAATTGGATATATGCCCATGAAACTCTGTTATCCAGCCCTAGAAGGTAGAGATTGGCAAATTATCACAGGTAGCGATCCCAAAAATATGCCTTGGTCTTATCACAACGGTGGGAATTGGCCGGTTTTATTGTGGTTACTTACAGCAGCAGCGCACAAAACAAATCGTTTAGACATTGCCGAAAAAGCTATTGATATTGCAGAAAAACGTTTACGTCAGGATGGATGGCCAGAATACTACGACGGTAAGAATGCTCGTCTCATTGGTAAACAATCTAGACAATATCAAGCTTGGACGATTGCTGCATTCATAGTAGCAAAAGAGTTAATGGCTAATCCTAGCCATTTAGAACTAATTAGTTTTGAGATGGAATAATTTTGACAAATAGGAATTAAACCTAATATTTATCGAAAATTGCTAGTATGAAATTGCTTGATAAATCTATTTTGATCATAGTAAATTTATTTGATATAAACCCATAGATGGAGGTTTTATTGCTTAGTGTAAAATACAATATTGATGGTTATTACTACCAGTAGACATTAAATTTGTCATGGTTTCAAAAACTTAACATAAGCTAGATACTAGACCATGCAAGCAGCGATTTTTTGGAGAGAATAAATCATGCAACTGAGAAACCCTCTTGCTAAAAAATTACTTTTTGGCATGGTTTTGCTGGGACTTTCTGCTTGTAACTTACCCACAACTGAGTCCGCAGATAATAGCAATCAAGAAACGCAAGCAGCCGCACCAATTAGTCAACAAACTACTGCTAACAATCAAGCCTGCACTCTCGTAGAAAATGGCTTCGGTTCGCCAGGAAAGGTAAATCTGCGTGCTGAAGAAGTAGTAACAGGTTTAGAAGTCCCTTGGGGAATCGCTTTTCTGCCAAATCGAGATATGTTAGTGACTGAACGCCCTGGACGAGTTCGCCTGGTGCGGGATGGTAAACTTGTTTCTCAGCCAGTAGCTACAATTAATGTTACTGAGAGCGGCGAAGATGGTTTACTGGGGATTGCAACTCATCCCAACTTTGCCGAAAACAGATTTTTTTACGTTTACTATACTGCTGATAGAAATGGTTCGCAGGTGAATCGTGTTGAACGATGGCGACTATCTGAGAACGGACTCAGTGCTTCACCAGATAGGGTAATTGTTGACGATATTCCTGTAGCGCAATTTCACAATGGGGGTCGCATTCGCTTTGGCCCTGATGGAATGTTATACATCGGGACTGGCGATGCTAGGAATCCACAAATTTCCCAGGATGTTAATAGCCTAGCTGGAAAAATTCTGCGTGTGACTCCTGATGGACAAGTACCACAAGACAATCCCTTTGAGAAAAATCCTGTATATATCACTGGAATTCGCAACACTCAGGGGTTTGATTGGCGGGATCAATCAACCCTATGGGTAACAGACCACGGCCCTAGCGGCGATTTAGGCAGAAGAGGTCACGATAAACTCAGTCTAGCCAGAGCAGGCGATAACCTTGGCTGGCCTACTATCTACCGTTGTGAATCAGGAGAAGGATTTGTGACTCCCTCGATTGTTTGGCGTGAAGCTCTGCCGCCTGGGGGAGCAGCAATTTATACAGGTAATGCTATTCCTGAATGGAAAGGTAGCTTGATTATTGCCACGCTTCGTTCAGAACACTTGCAGCGCGTCGTCTTCAATCCTCAATCTCCCCAACAAGTCGAGCGTCATGAGGTGTATTTACAAGGTAAATATGGACGACTGCGAGAGGCAATTATGGGGCCAGATGGTGAATTATATGTGACAACTAGTAACTGCGATGGCCGAGGCAATTGCCCACAACAACGGGACAAGATTCTCCGTATTACTAAATAAAGGAAAAATACCATGAAAGGATTAAAAGGGAAAAATGCCTTGATTACAGGTGGCAGTTCAGGGATTGGACAAGCGATCGCCATTCGCCTAGCTCAAGAAGGTTGCAATATCGCCATCAATTACCGCAAAAGCCCGGAAGGTGCGGAAGATACAGAAGAAATCGCTATGCAAAAAGCTTGTGGCGATGTCAATAACTGTGGTGTTCAGTCTCTACTGATACAAGGGGATGTCTCCCAAGAAGAAGACATTGTGGAAATGGTCAATACGGTAGTTGACAAATGGGGCAGTATTGATATTTTGATTAATAATGCCGGCGTTCAAACCGAAGGCCCATCCCACGAAGTCAAAACAGAAGACTTCGACCGAGTGATTGGGGTAAATCTGCGTGGGGCTTATATCTGCGCCCGTGAAACCATCAAACAATTTCTCGCCCAAAATCGGCCGGGAATCATCATTAATATTTCCAGCGTTCACGAAATTATTCCCCGACCGATGTATGTCAGCTACTCCATCAGCAAAGGCGGCATGGAAAATATGACCAAAACTTTGGCCTTGGAATATGCTAACCGAGGGATTCGGGTAAATGCGATCGCACCAGGAGCAACCATTACCCCCATCAATGAAGATTGGATAGACGACCCAGACAAGAAAGCAGTTGTTGAAAGTCATATCCCGATGGGTCGTGCGGGAACATCGGCAGAAATGGCAGCAGCCGTAGCCTTTTTAGCCTCTGACGAAGCCGCATATATCACGGGACAAACCCTATTTATTGATGGTGGACTAACCCTATACGCTGACTTCCGCGAAGCTTGGTCTGCCTGAAGCAGCTGAATTTAGCCTCAAATTTGTAAAATTGCTCTTGCCAGCATGAGATAAATAAAGACTCCTAAAACATCCACTACAGAGGTAATAAACGGGGCTGACATCAAGGCTGGATCTAAACCAATGGCACCAAATAAAAAAGGTAAGCCAGAACCAGAAATAGCCGCTAAAATCACGATCGCTAATAAACTCGTCCCTACAGTAATTGCTATTTGCAAATTACCTTCTAGGAAGTAAGCCCAGAAAATCACTGCTATACCTAGCATTAGTCCTAATAGCACGCCAGTTATAGTTTCTCGTGTAATCACCTGCAAAGCTTTTTTGATGCCAACTTCCTTGAGATTCAGACCTCGAATCACCACAGTTGATGACTGCGCTCCGACATTTCCGCCTGCGTCAATCAACAAGGGAATAAAGGCAGCTAAAGCCACAACTTTTTCTAAAACACCCTCCTGAGAGCTAATCACAGCAGTCGTGCCAGTATTAGCAATTAACAAAACAAACAACCACACAACCCGTTTACGAGCTGCTGTCAATACGTCTGTCTGGAAATAGCTATCGCCTCCAGCCTCTAACCCACCTAGCTTGTAAATATCTTCTGTGGTTTCTTGCTCTAAAACATCCAGCACATCATCCACAGTTACAATCCCGACTAGACGTTCTTCCGTATCGACTACAGGCAAAGCTACTAAGTCGTAGCGTTGGATAGTTTGCGCTACTTCTTCTTGGTCTGTATCTGTGTGGACTAATACCAAATCACGGGTCATAATTTCGCCCAGCCTTTGCTCTGGCTGGGCAATCACTAAATCTCGAAAAGACACAGTCCCAGTGAGGCGACGTTCTCTATCAGTCACATAGAGATAGTAGATCATTTCGCTGGTACTAGCTAAAGCGCGAATTCTCTCAATGGCTTGGGTAACTGTTAAATCCTCCTTCACAGAAAGATATTCTGTGGTCATGATCCGCCCAGCCGTAGCCTCTTTATAGCCTAAAATCAGGGCAGTAGCTTCACGTTCAGTTGGGCTGAGTTGTTGCAGTAGACGTTGGACGACTTTAGCGGGTAACTCGTCAAATAGTCGCGCTCTGTCATCTGGCGACATCTTATCTATTACGTCGAGAACTTCTTGATGCTTAAATTCTGCAATCAAGGACTGCTGCACACTAGAATCGAGATATTCATAGACTTCGATCGCTTCCTGTTTTGATAGTAAGCGGAAAGCGATCGCCTGCATTTTTTCTGGCAGATACTCGATAGCTTGGGCAATATCCGCAGGTTGTACAGGTACTAATAAAGCTTTTGCACCTTGAAAGTTTTCTTGTTGTAGTAGTGCTTCTAATTGAGAACGCACTAAGTCTACAAGTTCTTGTCGGGAAATCCTCGTTTGTGGGAAAGAGGAAGGCGGATTCTCTGCCAAAAGACACCTCCTTGATGCAAATTTATAAATGGCTGAAGAATGAAGGCATCCCCGAACAACTCTAACTGTTTTGGCGTGAAGCTTGGGCGCGTCTATTTACTTCCGTCCAGTTGACCACATTCCACCAATTATTTAAATAATCGGCACGGCGATTTTGGTATCTCAGATAATAAGCGTGTTCCCAGACATCATTTCCCATAATCGGATATGCTCCATCAGAGATGGGATTATCTTGATTGAGTGTTGAGGTGATTTGCAATTGACCTTGGGCGTTTCGGACTAACCAAACCCAACCACTACCAAAGCGATCGCCTCCTGCCTCATTAAACTGTTTTCTAAAAGCATCAAAACTACCAAAGCTTTGATTAATTTCTTGGGCAATTTCTCCTGTAGGTTCTCCCCCACCATCAGGACTCATAATTTGCCAAAAGATTGTATGGTTAAGATGACCTCCGCCATTATTTCGTACTGTTGTCCGAATATCTTCAGGAATGCTATTCAAATCCTGAAGCAAAGCTTCCACGCTGCTGTTTTGTAGTTGTGGATATTTTTTTAAAGCATTGTTGAGGTTATTGACATAAGTTGCATGATGCCTGTCATGATGCAGCTTCATTGTTTCTGCATCAATTGCTTTTTCTAGGGCATTATAAGCATAAGGTAATGGCGGTAACTCAGCAGGATTAGTGCTTAACTGGCGATCTACAAAAGCTACAGGGCGTGTATTTACCACAGGTGCAGATGTTTGTACAGGATTTGCTAAAGGCGTTTCCGATAACTCTGCTGCTTGTTGAGTTTGACAAGCAAACAGAGTAGAAACTAGCAAAATTGTTGTACAAAACCACATAACTGGCTGCTTAAAAAATTTTTTCATGAATAAATTTTCCTACTAGGATAAAATCAACTATTTTTTAGGTAAATGGAGCCACTACTCTTAATAGAATTGAATTGATAATTGCTAAAGCAATAGAACCTAGCATTGCACTCCAAAAACCATAACGTAATCTAAAACCAGGAACAATTAACGCTGACAGCCCAAAGATAATGGAATTTAAGACAAAGAAAAATAATCCCAAAGTCAGGATAATGAAAGGAAAGGTGAAAAAAGTCAAAATGGGCAGCAAAATAGCATTCAAAATGCCAAATACTATGGCAGAAATCGCCGCTTTAGCCAGACTGTCTACTTCGATGCCCAAAAATGGCAGTTTAGCAATGATTAAAAAACTGACAGTAGTAACTAACCACGTAATGATAAAACCTGTCATAATCAGTCCTCTAGTTATTAGTTAACTTTCTTTATATTCCGCCAATTCGGAAAACCAGATTTGGTTTTATTCTTTAATGGTTGGTAATCATGACAATTAATTGCTGATGCTGTCAGAACTGTACAAGGATTGACTGCACATTTGAGATAGCTATTGTCTGCAAAGAAACGGCATTTCTTACAAGGAGAACTATCTAAACTTTTGAGTTTTTGAGCCTGATGATACAGCTTAATTTTGTGAAAAATCACTATACTACTCATTGTCGATAAAAAAATAATAGTGCTAATTAGGCTAGGATATGGATTTTTTGCATCAACTGTTGTCTCTAAACTTGTTTTTTCAGCATCATTATTATTTACAATTGAATTTAATTGAGACAACTTTATTTCACTCAATTCTAAATGAGAATTAGACTTCTCTATTATATATTCTTTCAAGATTCCATTGACTGACATACTATTTGCCTCTTATAGCCTCTACTCATCCATATTTCGTTGACTTTTTATATAAAATCGCAACTATTAACTAATAATCTATTGAGGATTTATTCAGTTTCAATTACATTGATGTTAAATTTATAAAATGAATGTGAACAGAAAGTGAGCATAAGAATGCTGATCACAATCTGTTCCGACAGCAGTATGATCACTTATACTCCGAATAGTATTGATTTCTATATCTCAGAGTGGATGTGCTACTACTATTCGACAAACTGACTATGCGTTACCACGAATATGACTTGTATCAATTGATTTACGTTGGAAATAGAATCATCATCTATTTGAGCTTGCTAATTATATGGTATGTGTCTGGAGTGAGATAGCTTCTCATGAGGAAAATAAGATGAATCTTTAACTTGATAACTAGTCAGTTTTCTGACATCTTCTAAAGACAAATTAAGTAACTGAGCAATTGCTGATTCTAGTATTTTAAGTTCCGTAATAGGTAGTACAAAATTCAGCTTTTTCACGGCATGGTTAGCGGTTCTCACCTCAATCAAACTCAGTCCTTGTTCTTTTTGAATCCTGGTTTTGATTGCCGTCAAATCCAAGGGTATTTTTACCTGTACTTGTTGATTTATTTCTAGTTTTTTAACTGGATCTTCCAATCCTATTGCTTTTGCGATCGCTAGTTTTGAAAATTGAGAGTTGGAAATTTCTAATTCTAATCGTTTCAGCATCGAATCTGTTGTTTTTATCTCAACTTGAGTAAACTTTTCTTTGGCATCTATCTTCAAATCAACTATTTTAAAATCTAGGGTGATTAAGACTTGCGGAAATGTATCAACTTGCAATTTATCTATTGTTCTGTAGGAAAAGCTTAATAACTGCTTTGTGAGTAAATGTCCACCATACCAAAAGCCAGTCCCTACTAGTAATAAAGCTATAAAAAATATCAAAATTTGTGTACGTAAATTGGTCATAAATACAATCAGATGACTATACCCATTGGCAGGTATACTTTATACCTTACCGTCAAAGTTTGAAAATTAAAATCTCAAATTAGATAGAAGACATAAAGCTAGTTAGCCTTTCTAATTTTAAAAGAGGTTTAGTGACTTGATTACAAGGCTGTCAGCGAGAAAGTTTTATGCAAATTTTATTAGTAGAAGATGACTTTGAACAATTAGAACCACTACAAGGTATTTTGTCTGAGGCTGGATATACTGTTGATGCTGCGGAAGATGGTGAAATAGCCCAGTGGTTGATTTCGCAAAAAGATTACGATTTATTAATTATTGACTGGATGTTACCAACAATCAGTGGCTTGAGTTTATGTCGTCAATATCGTCTCTCAGGTAAGACGGCACCAGTATTGATGTTAACTGCGAAAGATACTACACCCGACAAAGTTATGGGTTTAGATGCAGGAGCAGATGATTATCTAGTTAAACCTGCTGATTTAGTGGAACTTTTGGCACGAGTACGTGCTTTGGGACGCAGAGTCCCTAATTGGCAGGGGGATAGCTTACGAATCGCAGATTTACAGTTACATTTAGCTGAATTAAGCATAGAACGGAATCAGGTAAAAGTAGAATTATCTCCCCGTGAAGCACAATTGCTAGAATACTTGATGCGTCACCCTAATCAAGTTTTGACTCGTAATCAACTGGAAGAAGCTTTATGGGAGTGCGGTACGGAGCCAGAAAGCAATGCCTTAACTGTTCTAGTACGCAAGTTACGACACCGTTTGCAGATATTAGGTGCAGGAGACTGGATTAGGACAGTATATGGTATGGGTTATCGTTTGAAACCAGAAATATATGAGTGGTGAGTATTGAGTGGTGAGTAGTGAGTCCTGTTAGTGTTAGCGCGGCGTTTAGCCGGTGCTGGGTGCTGTTAGCGGAAGCGGGGCGTTTAGCCCGTGCTGAATGTGGGGAGTGGGGAGTAAGCAATTATTTAATTTTGAATTTTGAATTTTGAATTGATTAGCTTCCTGCCTTCTGCTTTATCCTAATGATCAATATTTATATCGACTTACTTATGTTTAATCGTAGCCGTCGCAATCTCGCAAGTTGGTTCACCCTAGCAATGGGGAGTATTTTAGTTGTGTTTGCGGCAGTAGTTTACTATTTAAAAGTTGTAGATGAGTTGGAAGGACTGGATCGATTACTTTATAAAAAAGCCAGTGTGATGGTAGCAAGTGTTAAGTTGGAAATGCACGATGGTCAACAACAACTAGACTTAGAACACGTACCATTGTTAGGAAGTATGGTACAACCATTGCCGGATAGTGAATTGGTGTATGCAGGTTGGTACGATCGCCAAAAGCAACTGGTACAATTTTTCGGTAAAGTTAAGAGCGATCGCCTGTTAGTGTCCGGTGGATTTGATACTATCAAGACCGATAGTCAAGTCTGGTTGCGTCAGGTGACATTGCCAGTTTACCAGCATGGTTTATTAATCGGTTATTTACAAGCAAGAATGCCGATGACCGCTATGGAAAATACTTTAGCGGAATTTCGGCTAGTTTTGGCTATTGCTGTGCCTATTACTTTAGCTGTAGTTGCTTTGACTGGTTGGTGGTTGGGAGGACTAGCAATGCAACCAATTCGCCATAGTTACGATTATCTGCAAAGATTTACAGCTGATGCTTCTCATGAATTGCGATCGCCTTTGACAGCAATTATTAATAATGCTCAGTACGGCTTGCTGTCTAAATCGGCTGATTTAGAGGGACAACGTCAGCGTTTCCAAAAGATTTTTGATATTGCCAAATCAATGAGTGCTTTGGTAAATGATTTACTATTTTTAGCACGTTATCAAGGTCACTTACCTACAGAATTTTTACACAAAATCGACCTAAATCAATTACTTGCACAGATAACAGATGATTATGCTAATCAACCAGATGCACAACATTTGAGTCTTGTTGCCAAACTGCCAAGTAATAGTATAACTGTGTTGGGTGATGCTAACTTGCTCCGGCAGGCAGTTATCAACTTACTGAGTAATGCTTGTAAATATACTCATGCTGGTGGTCAAGTTTATTTACAGTTATTTACTCAATCACATTGGGCTGTAATTCAAATTGTAGATAACGGCATTGGTATTCCTGAAACTGATTTACCATACATTTTTGAACGTTTTTATCGAGTAGATAAAAAACGCTCTCGTAAAACAGGGGGATTTGGTTTGGGTTTAGCTATAGTCCAACAAATAGTTCAATCCCACGGAGGCAAGGTGAGAATTAATAGCACCTTTAAAGAGGGTACAACTTTACAAGTTTTTTTGCCTCTATACTAAGCACAGAAGATAATCATTCGGGGTACTCACAAGAGGAGAGTTGACCATAGTTTTGCTGCATCTCAGTTTTTTAATTGCGTTAGCGTACCACTCCGTGGAAGCAAGCTACGCGGTAGCGTCTCGTAGAGAAGCGAGGCGTTAGCCCATTGTGAATTGGTATTAACCCTTAGATTTCTAAACATTGGAAAGACGACTCCATTGATTCCAGGAACCGTCATAGTTGCGAACTTGGGGATAGCCGAGTAAATACTTTAAGACGAACCAGATGTATCCAGAACGCCCACCAATAGCACAATAGGGAAATATTTCCTGATCAGATGTGATGTCTTGACTTTCATAAAGACTTTTCAATTCAGGCAATGATTTGAAAGTGCCATCCTCATTTAAAGTCAGAATGTGTTCAATATTAACTGCGCCAGGAATATGTCCAGCACGTTCATTCTTTTTTGGGGGTTGATTGAAAAACCATTCACCACTGTATTCTTGAGGCGTGCGGACATCCAATAGGATGGTATTTTTTCTATTCATAGAAGCTTGAACTTCTGTATGCAATACTCGTAACTGAGGATCAGGCGTTTGAGCTTCGTAGGGAACTGATGAAAAGGTCGATAATTCTGGGGACAGGGGACGATTTTCTGATTTCCATTTTTGATATCCACCATTGAGAACTTTGACATGATTGTGTCCAAATAATTTTAATAGCCAAAAAATCCAACCTCCTGTTCCTGGGTAACTACCATAGGCAATCACTGTTGTATCCTTAGTGATACCAGAACGCGACATCAAGTTGGCAAAGGCGATCGCATCTAAATTTATACTCAAATCCGGTAATAATATATCTGTGAAAATATGCCAAAATACAGCCCCAGGAATGTGAGCATTTTTGTATAGTTCTGGACTGGTATCAACTTCTACAATGCGAAGATTGGGATCATGGAGATGATTTTCTAGCCATTCGGTATCTACTACAACTTCAGGATGAGCGTACTGGGACATGATTTTTCTCAAAATGTTAAAGTGTGACAGTAAATTTTCAAATAATTTCCTGTCCACAGTTAAAATTAGGCTCATTTCCTGACTCAGCCTAGTCCTCGAACGAGTACACTTTGTGAATCATGGCGAACTTACAATCTTTGTTTCAAGGGATCATCCACGCCAAAAACGAACAGGAATTAAAATCACTGCTTTTCCCCGAATTGAGTGATTATTTTGCGGCTAAACGCTCAGGATTATTTTTTCTAGAGGAACTCCCTTTGCTGGATAGCAGGTTGCAAAAGGTGATGCAGTTTGCTTTATCTACTAAACGTAATCCCGTTGTGCGTTATTTAGTAGAAAGACATACTCCTGTTCACGAGGCTTTAGTAATTTCACCGAAAGCATGGCAGTTAATTTGTCCACGGGCTGATCATTGGCACGTTCTAGTGGGGCCGATTGTCAATCAAGGTCAATTAGTGGGTGTGATTGGTTTTACCCGTGCCATTGGGATGCCTGCATTTGATACACAGAACTTGCTGGATGTGAGCGCGCTATGTCTGCATTTATCGACTTGGGTGGCAACGGTAAGATCCCTAAATTTAAATCCAAGTAAATTAGTATACCAACAATCTAACACTCGTCAATTAACACCCCGTGAAATGCAAATTGCTCAATTAGTAGCACAAGGGCGAACTAATGCTCAAATTGGGGCGGAACTGTGGATTACGGAAAATTCTGTAAAGCAAGCTTTAAAACGAATGTTCCGTAAACTGGAAGTTTCATCTCGTGCTGAGATGGTCGCTCAATTGTTGGTCGGTACTCAACGCTGATTGAAACCTCTTGTGTTCTATTCCTCAACATCTAGTGCATCTGCTAAATCTAGAGTTTCTTCTAAATCTGCATCTCTATCTTCTAATTCTAATGTCATCTGTTGAGATATTGCTTCTAATTTGACATCGCCTTTTTTAGAAACATAATCAAATAGTTTAATCCAATCAATACGACCATTTGTAGTAAAATACTGTATAAATTCAAAAGTCATTTCATTAACTTTTGCATCAAGAGTAGACTTAAAAATTTCATCTTTTTTCTTGGCTTCCTCTCCAATAGGAACAATAATTTCTTGATAAAGGTTGGCATCTTCTGAAATAAATTCCCAAAACTCTTGTCCCGCATACTTTAAGTATGTTTTATCTGTATCCACATCTTCCTTAAAAGGGCTACTATCCTTGCCATACATACAACTGTTAACGGCTATGATATTACTTGTAATACCTTTATTTCTCAATGACTGTCGGGCTTTTTTAAAATTATCTTTCATCTTAACTAATCTGGTCGGAATTGCCCCAACTAGTCCCAGATTTAATCCCTACAATATAATATGTTCCATTTCGCTCAAACTCTAGATCAACACTGTTGAGTTTCGACTTAAAACCACCATATAAAGATTCAGAGATATATATAGCAAATCCTTCCAACAAATTCCCAAAAATTGTTTCTTCTTGTGATGAAAGAAATGCAGTAATGATGCTATCAACAAAATCTTGGGCGCGCTCAATATTTTTTGCTTTAAATAAATAAGGATTTTTACGTTTGAGAACATTTTTAAGCTTTAAATTTCTCAATTTCTCAAATCTTTTATCATAGAAAGGTGTAAGGACGTGCTGAATTAAGTAATCATGATAAATCTGATAATTTTGGTCTGCCACATTTAACTCCTCATGGTACTGATGACGGTTTGTCATAAGTTGAGTATTCATAACTATTGCTGTGATATTCATTGCTGCCAGTTCACAATACTCTTTTTTAATCTCAATTCCTACATAATTTCTACCCAATTCTTTAGCAGATATACAAGACGTGCCTGAACCAGCAAACGGATCAAGGACTACATCATCTACATCAGTAAATAATTTGATGAACCATGAAGGTAGAGCTTTAGGGAAAGCGGCACTATGATTTTTATTGCCGCATTCAGTTGCTAAATGTAAAACATTGGTTGGATAGGCCATTTTACGCTCCAACCAATTAGATATATTCTTACCAAATCCACTTTCAACTTTAGAATTATCGCGTCTTTTGTCAGTCTCACTTAAATTTTTGAGCCGAGATTTTGCCCAATCTCCCATAGGAACCATAACAGATTCCTGATTCATCTTAAATTTCTTTTGCTTATTAAAATGTAAACAACGTTCCCAAGAATCACGAAAGCGATTAGACCACTTACCAGGATAACTATTTTTTTTATGCCAGATATATTCTTCAGTCCATAACCATCCCTGTTTCTGCATTCCTAAAATTAAATGCAATACGTATGGATGTCTTTCCCCATTAACAACCTTCTCTTTAATATTAAGAATGAAAGAACCTTCAGGTTTTAAAACTCTTTTTAGTTCTAACGCTCTTTTGAGGAACCAATCAGTATATTCATCTGGCGCAATTCCTCCATAAGTTTTTTTTCGACTATCCGCATATGGAGGGGAAGTGACAATTAAATCAATACTTGCAGAAGGCAACTTGCGTAAAACATCTAAACAATCACCGAGAATCAGCTTATTCTGCCAAGTTTGTGGGTTATTCTGATCTATTAACTCCAACTGCTGAATCAGAATTGTCTCAGATTCTAAAGTAATGTTTAGTGCTGTTTCTACCATTGCCCAACCTTTTAGACCGAAATTTTATTTAGCTAAAATGCACAGAAGATAAATGTGTGGCGTTTTAGTTTACCAAGAAAATGGGTTTAAAGCTCCGTCTTTCTGGGACGGCTTTCTGATAAAATACTGTGCAGATTTACTACTGAGCCAATTACAGCGATCGCAGGGGCTTCAAATCCGGTTTTCTCCACTAGTTCCACAATATTTCTCAATTCCCCAATTAACTCTTCCTGTTCGGGACGCGTCCCCCAACGGACTAAAGCAATGGGTGTTTCGGCACTTAATCCCGCTTGGGTCAACTCTTCGAGGATGTAAGACAGATTGTGAATTCCCATATAAATGACGATGGTTTCTGAACCGTGGGCGATCGCTTGCCAATCTACTTTCGGTTTATACTTACCTGCGGCTTCGTGACCAGTCACAAAAGTCACAGAAGAACTATATAATCTGTGGGTTAAAGGTATCCCTGCATAAGCTGGGGCAGCAATACCAGATGTAATTCCTGGCACAACTTCTACAGGAATACCTGCGGCGACTAAATCAGCCATTTCTTCGCCACCGCGACCAAAAATAAACGGATCGCCACCTTTAAGACGTACAATAATAGCGTGTTCCTGTGCCTTCTCGATTAATAGTTGGGTGGTTTCGTCCTGTAACAGTGAATGTTTTCCCCTTCGCTTACCAGCGTTGATTTGTTCCGCTTGGGGATTAATCATGGCTAAAATTGCCGGACTCACCAAGGCATCATAAATTACGACATCGGCACATTCTAAAATACTCTTACCCTTGAGGGTCATTAGTCCAGGATCACCTGGCCCCGCACCGACTAAGTAAACTTTGCCGAAACTGTTTTGTGCTTCATTGTCTGTGCGGTTCATGGGTGAATTAAATCCTCAATCAAAATAGCTAATTCGTCACTCGCGCCTAGAGGTGGTGCTAGGTAAAAGTTCACCCCAGGAAATTGTAATTTTAACTCGTCAACAGCTTGAGCGATCGCATCTGTTATACCCCCAGAGAAAAGAAAGTATGGCAAAATGGCAATTGCTTGCTTGCCAAAACTCACTAACTCTTGTACCCGTGATTCTAAAGTTGGTGCGACAGACCAATAAGCGGTAACTAAACCCAAATTCGCCGCCATAGTTTCTACTGGCTGTTGTGAACCAGGACGACGGCTACCATGTGCTAACAAAATTCCTGCGTCGGCTTTAATAGTATTGATTTGCTGTTGAAAAAACCTCTGTAAATCGGGATGACTGCCTAAATATGGTTGTAGGTCAATTGTGATATCTTCACCGATAGTCTGTTTTGCTAGTGCGACCTCAGCCGGAATATCCGTCATCACATGGACACCTGCTAGCAGAAATATCGGCACAATTTTCAGGTGACGACATCCCAAAAACACGGCATTTTGGGCAAAGTTTTGGATTTGCTGATGTAAAGGTTCGGGACTAACTTCTAAACACGCAATACCCACAAATTTTTCTGATATTTGCAGTTTTTCAGCCACCAGTTTTGCTAGTTGCTGCATAGCTATTTCAGGACGAGGATCACGACTGCCGTGGGATACAAGGAGATAAGCAGATGACATATTCACAATTAATAATTCAAAATTCCCCAAATTTTTAGATGAATGAATTTTGTGTGACTGTCTTTATTTTACATTTTTTAATAAAAATTTAATATTTATATTGCGATCGCTGATTTCTTGACTCATTCATATCTGTCTACAAATGCCCAAAATCCAGCGCATATTACGGCAGAGAGTAGGAGACATTATGATCACAATTGTTAGAGAAGCTACGTTTACGGGAAGACTGAGAATAATATCCTGTATGAAAAATTTTATGGCAGTCAGTCTAATACCAAAAACTACTTTGATTATTTAAACAATGGCATAAATGACCAAATAGTTCCTTGGTGAAAATCATGTTTAAAATAGCATCTGGTCAGAATAAATGGATATTTAGTCTGAGGACAATTACTTTAATTTTGTCTATTATTAGCAGTATTGGTATTCTCTGGGCTGTGAATTTACGTAGGCAATCAACAAACACCAGTCAGAATAATTTACCAGCAATATCAAATAATCAACAGTCTATAGTTCGTATTACAGCTTTAGGCAGATTAGAACCACAAGGCGATATTATTCACCTGTCTGCGACAGGCGCAAATCAACGTTTGGCGAAACTGTTGGTAAAAGAAGGTGAACAAGTGAGTGCAGACCAAATTATTGCAGTTATGGATAATGTGAGTCAATATCAAGCGGCTGTAGAAAATGCTAAAGCCAAAGTAAATGTAGCGCGATCGCGTTTAGCTCAAGTGCAAGCTGGTGAAGAATCTGGACAAATTGAAGCTCAACGCCAAAAAGTTGCAGAAACACAATCACAATTAGTTGAAGGTGTTAAGGTACAACAATCTGTAGTTGCTCGTCAACAACTGGAATTACTCAAAGCTAAAGATAATTATCAACGCTACAAAGATTTGTTGGATAAAGGAGCAGTGTCTGTTTCTGATACAGAAACTAGACGTTTGCAAGTGGAAATTGAGCAGCAAAAATTGCAAGAAGCCCAAGCTAACCTCCGTGAACAAGTTAGTACAGGTGAGGAACGTGTAAAAGCTGCTGAAGCTACATTAGATAGTTTAGATCATGTCAAACCCACAGATATTTTAGTCGCCAAAGCAGAATTAAATGAGTCCTTATCTCAATTAGAAAAGGCAAAAGTTGACCTAGAATCTCTTTATGTGAAAGCACCTGTAGCTGGGCAAATTTTAAATATCAATACCAGAGTCGGTGAAGTTGTCAGTAGTAAAGGGATTGTTGATATCGGACAAACACAACAAATGTATGTGATTGCTGAAGTTTACGAAAGTGATATTCATTATGTAAAAATCGGTCAGGAAGCAAAAATTGTCAGTGAATATGGTGGATTTACTGGAGAAATTAAAGGAGAGGTAGATCAAATTGGATTGCAAATTGAACAGCCAGGAATCATTAATGATGATCCCACCGCCAAAGCCGATGTTAGAATCGTGAAAGTGAAAATTCGCCTGCGTCCCGATGACAGTGAACGTGTGAGAACACTGAATAAGTTACAAGTTAGAGCATCAATTCAGATTAAGTAGAACGAATAGAAAAAACCAAACTATAATTAAGCAATGTAAAAATACTAGAATTCAGTTCGTAGTAAGGACTTTAGTCCTTTTTTGTTCGCGGAGCGTCTCTTAGAGGGAACTAAAGTTCTCACTACAAACCTTTAATTATTTACCCTGTTCTACTAAATTGATATCAAAAGTTGAGAAATTGGTGGTGGAGTACAGAGGCTACGGTATCGGAATTTGTATTGGATTTTAAAATTAAATTACAAAAACTGTCTCGATTAATTGCCATCAATTCAACGTCAGTACAGGCTATAGCTCGAAGATTAACAGGATAATTTTGACCACCGGAAAGTTGTAAATTACCAAAATATTCACCTGATTTGAGTTGAATTGTTCTAGATTCCCCTTGATCAATCACAGATATTTCTACTTCTCCCTCTAATATCAAGTAGACGCGATCGCCAAATTCGCCTTGTTGAACAATAATAGAATTGGCTTTGTATTGACTTCCCTTAGATTGAGAAGCGATCGCCACAATTTCTGATGGATCGACATTAGGTAAAGCTTTGGATAAATGACTTGTCATTACCCGTTGATGCAAACGACGCACGACATCATTACTAGTCAACTCTGAGTTATTCACAAACAACTGAAATAATTCTTCCTCAATCACCATCACTTTCACTTCTGAGTTTTTGGTGACACGCACTGTAGCTGTACGTTTTCCACCCCGCAGTAAACCAACTTCCCCAAAATAATCTCCGCGACTCAGCCGATTTAACAGGCGAGTCGGCTGATCGGGAAAATCTTGGAAAACTTCTACGTCTCCTTCTAGCAGAATATAAAATTTCGTCGCTGGTTCCCCCTGGCGAACAATGATTTCCTCGGATGCGTAAGTCAACACAGTTGGTTTAGTGTTGGCTTTTTCTAGTAAAGTTTCATCAAAACCCGGTAACATCAAAGACAGTTCTTGGTTTAAAGCTAAACCGAGTTGGCCATCTTCCACATGCACAATCCGATCAGCCAAATCCAAGATGCGGTGATCATGAGTCACCATGAGAACAGCACTATTGTGTTCTTTAGCTAAACGGTGCATTAAAGCGACAACATTACGTCCTGATGATTTATCCAGTGCGGCTGTTGGTTCATCAGCGAGTACCAACCTGGGTTGAGTTACCAAAGCACAAGCGATCGCTACCCGTTGTTTTTGTCCCCCAGACAGATTTTTAGGATAAACATCGATTTTTTCCCTTAATCCCACAGACTCTAAAATAGCGACTGTTTTCGCCCGCGCCGCTTGTACAGAAAAATCCGGCTGTAATTCCAAAGACATCTGAATATTCTGCTGGACTGTTAAAAAATCGAGTAAATTACTAGATTGGGTGATATAACCAAAATTCCGGCGCATTTGGACTAATTGCTCTTTAGTTGCACCGTTGAGTTCCTGTCCTAAAATATTTAAACTGCCTTGCTGTACAGAACGCAGACAACCAATTAAACTGAGCAATGTGCTTTTCCCTGACCCAGAAGGGCCAGTTAAAATGACAAATTCTTTAGCTTTAATGGTGAGATTAATATCAAATAAAATTTGCTTTTTGAGTGCGGCTTCCCCAAAAAAGTGATTGAGATTTTGAATAGAAATAACTGTTTGATTCAGCACAATAATTCAGATTAATTATTAATTTAAAATAGGTCAGCCGGATTAGACTCTCTGAGCTTATTCATACTCACAAAACCAGAAGTAAAGCACATTATTATTGTTAATAGTAGTACCAGAGAAGCTCGCGGCCATGTCATATTCATCGGTAAAGATGTGGCACCATTGACAATTGCATATAATCCCAAAGACATGATTAAACCAGGAATGTAACCCAAGACTGCCAAAATCAATGCTTCTTGAAACAAAATATTTAAGAAGAAACGATGTTTATAACCTCTAGCTTTCAGAACGGCATAGTCTGGTAAATGGTCGGTAATTTCGCCATAAAGAATTTGATAGACAATAATTACTCCTACTAAGAAACCGACAAAAACGCCTGTAGTAAAGACAAATCCAATAGGCGCACTAGTAGCCCAATAATGCTTTTCATATTCGATAAATTCTTGGCGTGTCATCAGCCGTACTTTGCGGGGAAGTTGAGCGCGGATTTTTTGGGCGATCGCCTGTGGATTTACTCCTGGTTTAAGAGTCACTAAACCCAGGGTAATATTGTTAGCTGAACGATGAGGAAACAGATAATTAAAAGTCATACTACTGGTAATCAAATTACCATCATCAGCAAAAGAAGCACCAGCAAAATTTACTAAGCCACTAATCCAAACTTTATGACCAGCGATTTCAGCCGCAATTGGTTTTCCTGGTTGCAAATCTTGGAAAATACTCCCATATTCTTTAGAGTCAGAATTGCGATCAAATAAAACCACGCCTCTAGCTTTTAAAAAATGAGCAACTTTCTGAAAGTCTGCAATTTCAAAAGGAACGTTATCTGGATTAATCCCTAAAATAATAATTCCTTTGCCGCCGCGAACACTGCCATAGCGGAAATCATCTCGCGCATGGTAGACATAATTTACAGATTCAACTTCCCGGAAATTTAGGGTGCGATATAAATATTGGCGGGAAAAATCTCCAGTATTCGCCAAAGTTTTCATATCAGTGTTGATTAAAACCAAATCTGCTTTGAGAAGTTTATGCAGTGCTGTTTGGCTATCATAGAGAGAATCTAAAAAGGCTAATTGCATAAAAATCAGAATGGATGCAAAAGCAATACCTAAAATCGCTACAACTAGGCGTAGTTTATAGCGAGTCAATTGCAACCAAGCTAAGGGGACTCTGCCCAAAAAATTCATGTAAACTTTTGTACGTCAATTTGAATAGATTAATCTTAAATTTCCCAATTTTATGCGTTTGCTATCACTGTATAGACATATCTTGCACCTAGCCCCGACGAATGGAATTCGCGGCTAAAAAAACAAGCGTTGCTGATTAAGAGGCAATACAGTTCAGTTAAAAAAATAGTTTGTAGAGAGGACTTTAGTCCTCATCTAAGGACTGAAGTCCTTACTACGAACTTTTCATTACTTCACAAACCCCAGATTTTAGCTTTAACTGAACCGTATTGGATTAAGAGGATGAATTTTGTTTCGCGCCTTTGCGCCTTTGCGCGAAACATCTATCGTTAACCTTGTGAAAAAAGCTTAATTAATCACGCATTTATGCAACGCCAAATTGTCTATTTTAAATTTGCACTTATTTTGTTTGTAATTGCTGCATCAACCAATTAGCGGCTGCGGTGTTAGTTTCTTGGGGTAATCTTTCTAGTGTTTGTTCAATCAGGGCGATGGGTAAACCAGTCAATACCTGAGAAACTTCGATCGCTTGATAGATACCTGTTGCAGTTAAACCAAATGCAAACAATCGCATTCCTTTAACATCAATTACCCAGTATTCGGCAATTCCTAAACTAGCGTAAAGTCGCTTTTGTTCATCCAAATCAATACCTAAAGTGGTATCAGCAATTTCTCCCACTAAATCAGGTAGACGATGACGATCAAGAATAATCCGACGGGGTTCACCTGGTTTCCATTTCGGAATATTTTGACCTTTGTACAATACTAAATCTGGCGCACAGGCGTGGGTTTCGGGCTTTTCAATTAAACAGCGTCCGTAGGATTGCAATACTATCTCTGGGTGTAGGAACGCCCAAACAAAGAAAACTGCCGTCATCAAATCGCTAAAAGAAGAATGTCCTAGTCCTTCTGTTCCCATATCAACCCATAACCATCCCTGATGAAATGCAATTTTACGCCAATCAAGATTCGGGTTATCTCGCACCTTCTCATAGTCTTGCCAAGTTGCATCATACTGCTGAAACACCAGAGAAGATTGGCTAAATTGTTCTAAGGAGATGGTCATTGCCAGACACCTTATAAGTCCGATGGAGTGTGATTTGCGATCTATGATAACGCTTTCACCAAACACCAAGTTGAGGCGATCGCTCTGATTAAACCTGCAAAATTACAATGTTGTGTTGAGTAACGAAACTCAAACTACGTCCAACATACTCTTTTAGCCTATTTCACTGCTGATGATGCGGTTCACTGAATGCGGGATTATTAATAAAATTTTCATCAGTTAAACTTTGCAGAAAGGCTATTAAATCTTGTTTTTCACTAGCAGATAAATCGAACCCAGAAATAAATTTACTTTTTAAAGGGTTTTGACTACCTATACCAGCAAACTGACCACTATGAATAGTTCTTCCACCGACTTTGTAATGGTCAATAACTTCTTCAAGAGTCGCAATACTCCCATCGTGCATATATGGAGCAGTCAAAGCAATATTTCGCAAACTCGGAGCTTTAAAGCGACCCATATCTGATGGTAGCGCAGTTATTTCATGAACACCAGTATTATTTGGTGGATAAGCTCCTTTACCATCAATGTTATAAAGTCCAGTGTTATGAAAAGCAATTTCTACAAAAGCTAATTTTTGATGTGTGACTGAATCTGTAAAATTAATCCCACCATGACAATGAAAACATTCTAGGCGTTCACTATTAAATAATTTCTCTCCTCGTTTAGCAGCAGCAGAAATGGCATTTTGCTCATTCCCAAACCGATAGCGGTCATAGGGAGAATTTACAGAAATTAAAGTCCGTTCAAAAGTAGCTATGGCTTTAGTTAAATTATTGAGACTAATTGCATCTTTAGTATTACCAAAAGCGGCTGTAAACATTTGTCGATATTGAGAGTCATCCCGCAGCATGGCTAATATTTGCTCTTCCTTTCCTGACATACCCATTTCTACTGGATGTTCCCCAAACATGGGTACCAGGGCTTGATGTTCTAAACTTGTCATGAAAGGGTTAGCCCAAGTCAAAACAGGATTGTAACCAATATTAGCCAGACTCATCGAACTACGGGGGTGTTTTTCTCCAGTCGCCCCTACAGCTACTGACTTACCGTCAGTAAAAGCCAGTGCTTGAATATGACAAGTAGCACAAGAAAATTCACCTGTGATTGACAGGCGTTTTTCATAAAATAGGTGTCGTCCTAATTCTACTTTTTCAGGACTCATTAGATTATCAACCGGCACAATTGGTTTTGGCATCCAAGCCGGAAGATTCCAGTTATATTCTGAAGTTGGGGATGCAGCTAAACCTCTACTCAGTCCAATAGACAAGCAAATAGATAACAGACAAATAATAGCTAGAGTTAACCAGCGAGTTAATTTCATCAGAAACAAGACAAAAAACAATCTGGTAAATACTATTCCAGTCTAAAAAATTTCTGTCTAGAGGCAGATTTACCCGCAAATGGTAGACCAAAATTTTCCATAATGCTGATACAGTCACGATCATCAGGCGATGACATACAACCAGGAGGGGTATTTGGTTCATTGACTGTTAAATTTGTGTTTGCTACCAACGCCGCCAAATCAGCAACAACGACATTTTTATTGGGATCAAATTTAGCAATGACGACTTTTGCAGTATTGGGGTTGTTACACTTTGATGGTTTCTGACTACCTTCACTAGCTTGACACGCGGTACTACCCAAGTGAATAGGGAAGCCGGAAGCCTGATGGTTTGGCTGATCATGCTTGACATTAGCACTATGCTTTGCGCTTTCCAAATCAATACGTGCAAATTTGTACCCAAATAACCAATTCCACCATAATGAAGTGAGATTTAGGGGTGATTCGGCTGTTACAGAATCAGCGTGATTAAGATTGAAAGGAACACCCAAAGTAAATTGCAGTCCTTGATATTTGCCTTGGGGTACAGTACCAATTACTTGGTTTCTTGTCTCTACTGTACCATTAGCACAACTACCAGTTTTATTTTCAAAGTCCAGTAGGGCTACATTTTGGTATTGCCACTTGCCATCCTGGGTTAAGGTTAGGGGTGTAGCTTTGCCATTAATATCAATCAAAGCCACATCAGAGACATAGAAGCGGAAGTCAGAAGCGGTGACTTTGGTGGCTGGTTTTCCTAAAGTGTATATTTTGCCACACTCAAAGGGTTTTTGAGCAACTTTCGCGGCAAATTTAATCGTAATTTCTTGGTTTGGAGCAGCAGAGGCTAAACCTAGAGCATGATGAAAAATTATGGTGGTGGTAGTAGTAGCGATCGCAATTTTTGATAGCACACTCTTTGTTAGTTTGATAGCCAACTGCATCAGTTCCCCCAAGATTCACTCAAAAGTCATGCTAAATCGCCACTAATCACCGCGTCAAATGACAATCTGTCAAACTCTGGGTTTCTTTTTTAGTTCCCTTGCGGGGAAATAGTTGATGGAAACGGTGCAGCAAAAACAGGGTACACCCACAGGTTAGAGTTTCAGTCCCCTTGCGGGGAAATAGTTGATGGAAACACTTCAACGGCGATCGCCAAGCAGAGCATTTGGGGGATGTTTCAGTCCCCTTGCGGGGAAATAGTTGATGGAAACGAAAACATAAAAGTATATTTAGATAAAAATAAGTTCAATGTTTCAGTCCCCTTGCGGGGAAATAGTTGATGGAAACAGAGAAATGACATCATAGGTTATATCGGTATTAGATGTTTCAGTCCCCTTGCGGGGAAATAGTTGATGGAAACCTACAAAATTTGGAACTTGGATTATGCGCCAAGGGAAGTTTCAGTCCCCTTGCGGGGAAATAGTTGATGGAAACTTGAGGATATCTAAGATACCGGAGAAAACAGCACTAGGTTTCAGTCCCCTTGCGGGGAAATAGTTGATGGAAACTTAACGGCTTGATAGACTCAGTAGGGCAGAACTTAAATGTTTCAGTCCCCTTGCGGGGAAATAGTTGATGGAAACGTTACAAGGTTACGGCTCAGAAGTCCCAGAAGTAGTGTTTCAGTCCCCTTGCGGGGAAATAGTTGATGGAAACAAAAAGACTGTGGGCGATCGCAAGGAATGAATTAGTTTCAGTCCCCTTGCGGGGAAATAGTTGATGGAAACTAGATTGTTTGTAGGTAGTTAATGTTAGGGCTACTAACGTTTCAGTCCCCTTGCGGGGAAATAGTTGATGGAAACCAGCCGGGTTAGTTGTTTTTGACCCAAGGATCAGTTTCAGTCCCCTTGCGGGGAAATAGTTGATGGAAACTCCACAAGGATGTGGTTCACATCACCTGCCACTACAAAGTTAGTTTCAGTCCCCTTGCGGGGAAATAGTTGATGGAAACTCGTCAGGCGGGGCAATTTCCTCAATTTTTTTGTGTTTCAGTCCCCTTGCGGGGAAATAGTTGATGGAAACTTAGAAGTTGAGCCAGGGAATGGTACAGCAGGCTACGGGTTTCAGTCCCCTTGCGGGGAAATAGTTGATGGAAACTGCTCGGTACTGAAACTGAGATAGAGCAAGCTTCCTGGGAAGCATTTTGACGAATCGCAAAATTAGGTCGATTTCAGCCCACCTTATTGCGAGTAATTCGCAACTTCCCGAATTATTGAAACGCTGTAATTATTATGTTGTCAAGGTTCTGGCGATTTTGACGAATCCCTGGGGTTTTTGACCCCGCTTCGACTTGTCAAACATCAAGCTGATTACCTAATCATAAGATGACTATTTGCTATTGTCGAGGATTTTTTAAAGTTGAACCACAGTAAGCAAGATACAAACCTTACAGAAAGTCTATGTACATCAGGTTTTTAACAGAAAAATCACATAATTAAAACTTAATCAAAATTAATCAGCAAAGCAGAAGCATAAGCTTTGACTTGCAAATCAATTCCAGTGATAGCTGTACCTACTACCACAGCATCAGCACCCAAATCTAAAGCCTTGCGCGCCATTTGCGGTGAAGAAATTCCACCTTCACAAATTACAGGAACGTCTAACTGTTCTACCATCTGCGTCAGCAATTCCCAACCAGGAGGAGACAAATCTTGAGTAACCGCAGTGTAACCGTAAAGAGTTGTCCCAACTATATCTGCACCAGCCGCCACCGCAAACTTTGCTGCGGCGATGGTGTCAACATCAGCCATGACTGATTTACCCAGTTCCTCATGAATGCGAGTGATGATATCTGCTGTAGTCTCATCACCAGGACGCTTTCTAGTTGTGGCATCTATGGCAATGATATCAGCCCCCGCTTCCGCCACAGCAACAGCATGATGAAATTGCGGAGTAATGTACACATCATAGTCAGTAGTGATTTGTTTCCATAAACCAATAATTGGTGCTGTAATTTTTTGACGCACAGCACGAATATGATTTGGTGTATCGATACGCACACCCACAGCACCGTTATTGATAGCCGCTTCAGCCATTGCAGCAATTACCGATGGTTCATGCAATGGTGAATCAATTGGTGCTTGACAAGAAACAATGAGTCCTTGATTGAAATTAGGAATTGGAAGTATTGACATTACAGTGAACAGTGAGAGGTTTTTAGTGAAAACTTTAGTTCTCTCTAAGAGACACTCCGCGAACAGGAAAGGACTAAAGTCCTTACTACGAACTCAGATCAGTTGGCAATTCGGGATTGAGTAATGACTAATGACTAATGACTAATGACTAATGACTATTGACTATTGACTATTGACTATTGACTTAATGCTCCCGTCTGCTGTGATGGTATCCAGACTGTAAAAATTGAGCCTATACCTACTGTTGATTCTACTTCAATGCGTCCCCGATGTAGTTCTACTAATTGTTTTGTTAAGGCTAAACCTAGTCCTGTACCTTCGTAGCGGCGGCGATAGGGGGTGTCGAGTTGTTGAAATTTTTCAAATAGTCGGGTTAATTGGTTATCGGGAATACCAATACCTGTATCTTCAATTTGAAAAATGGCGGTGTCGTCTTCTACCCATAAACGTAAGGTGACGCTGCCACCTTCTGGGGTAAATTTAATGGCGTTGGTTAATAAATTCCAGAGGATTTGTTCTACTCTGGTGACATCCGCAATGAAGCGATCGCGTTTCGGGTCAATTTGCAAGTCTAATTTTAAGGTGACTTGTTCAGCTTGCGCTTTCTCTAGTAAGGATTCTAGAGTATTTTCGGCAATTTTGACTAAAGAAAATTCTCCCAGATTTAATACGGCTTTACCTGCCTCAATTTGAGATAAATCGAGGATATCGTTAATCATTTCTAAAAGATGTTCGCCACTGTCGTGGATGGTTTGTAAATAATCCCGTTGTCGTTGACTTAATTCACCCAAAGGCCAGCGTAATAAAGTCGAAGACATCCCTATTACGTAAGTCAACGGCGTGAGTAATTCATGGCTAATGGTGGCTAAAAATTCATTTCTCAGGCGACTTGCGGCTTCGGCGGCGAGTAAAGCGTCTCTTAACGCCATTGTGCGTTCTATAACGCGCTGTTCTAGGGTTTGTTTTTCTTGAGTGAGCGATCGCATTAACTCTGACTGATGAATAGCGATCGCTAATTGTTCAGCAATGGAAATCAGTAAACTTTTATCACTCTCAGTCCACTGACGAGGATTGTAACATTGATGGGCAATCAATAAACCCCAGAGTTTATCTTCAAAAATAATCGGTGCTGCTAATTTAGCTCTGACTTGGCTTTGTCTGAGAAAATCTAAAAAACACTCTTCTAGAGCATAGGTTTTTTCTACATCATCTACAACTAGGGTAAAACCCTGACGATATTTTTCCCAACATGAGGAATTTTTACTAAAACAAGTTTTTTCCTGATAATCTAACACTGATGGAATTGTCTCTGTAGCTCTAGCCTCATAAACGATACAACCACCATATTTTCGTAATTTTTGGATGCCGGGATGTAGGGAATTATAATTATTGACTCGTGCCGTCTCAAATTTATATATTACTAATCTATCTAATTCTAAAAACTCTCTAACTTGGGCGATCGCCGTTGTCATAATCACTGACAAGTCTAGGCTTTTGCGAATTTGAGTCGTTACTTGGTTTAGTAGTCTCTCTTGAGAAACTTGTTTTTTTAGGGCATCTTCTATGGGCTGACAGCTATAAAATTCTGGTAAATTTTTTATTGTAGATGTTGTTGACTCTGATGTTGATTGTGGTAAAAAATATTCTAATAACAATAAGGAAAATTGACTTTGTAGTGTAACATCATTGGGTTGCAGAATTTGGCGATAGTTATCTAAATGTTGGTAAGTATAAGAATCACATCCAAACAAGTCTTGCAACTGCGAAATAAAGGAGGCGATCGCATCTAAATTAAACGTCAGCCTAGTATGGATTAATGAACCTGAAGAATGCTCCCCATCCGTGCTTAAAGGTAAAATTTCTTCCCATAACTGACTTTGTTGTTCTTGCTCACCTACAAGCAAAGCAGTAAATCGCTCAGATACTACTAATGTAAACCTCTGTCTTTCCCACTCCACAGGAACACGAACTCTAGACAAAATCGCCTCTGTCAATACCAAAGCAGCAGTCTTCACTGCACGAGCCGTTTGCTGCAACAATTCCCCAAGTTGATTAAACACAACTACAGGTACACTTCGAGAAAAGCTCAAATCAGGAGAACTAAGCATTGTCAATGGCTGTGTAAAAGGGGTGGGGTGCTAGGCTGAAATATTTGTTTGATTATGTTCTAACCAACAGTTTAAAGCGGTAATACAGGATTATGCATCGTATAAGTACCACATCGGTAGGATTGAATCAGTCAGAAGGTGTCATTTTTTTAGACCAAACTCCAGCTAGCTTTGTTTTCATTACTGCTGCTGATACCGACATCCAAACCCTGGCGGCCGCAGTTCCCCAATTACCTGCAACATTTCCTGCTTTGAGAGTAGCTAATTTATTACTATTACAGCAACAAATAAGCATTGATACTTATGCTGAACAAGTTTTAGAACTTGCCCAAGTTATCATTTTACGCCTAATAGGAGGACGTTCCTATTGGACTTACGGTTTAGAAGTAGTGCAAGAAATTGTGCAACGTAATGGCATAAATTTAATTGTAATGCCAGGAGACGATGCTCTTGATCCTGAATTGTTTTCTCAGTCTACCTTGCCTGTGTCCACTGTTAATCAAATATGGGAATATTTCCATGAAGGTGGCATAGAAAATTTTGTTAACGCCCTGCAATTTATTAGTGATAAATGTTTAGCAACTGCATATAACCCAGCACCGCCGCAACGAGTTCCCCGTGTGGGTTTTTATGTGGGTGATTGGGGAATGGGGATTGGGGACTGGGGACTGGGAAGATGGGGAAGTGTGGGGAGAGAGGGGGGAAAGATTTCTTCCCTATCCTCCCACACCTCCCACCCCTCCCACACTTCCTGTTTGCCCTATGCCCCATGCCCCATGCCCAAAATCGGTATATTATTCTACCGCGCTCACTATTTATCGGGAAATACTAAAGTTATTGATGCTTTGTGTGCGGCTTTATGTAAGAAAAATTTGCAGCCTTTACCGATATTTGTTTCTTCCTTGCGTGACCCTGAAGTGCAAGCAGAGTTGATGGAGTTTTTCCAACCCCAAGACTCAGAGCAAGTTGCAGTATTACTTAACACCACAAGTTTTTCTTTAGCACGGTTAGATACAGAAACGCCCCAGACTGAACTATGGCAAAAATTGGATGTTCCTGTATTGCAAGTGATTTTGAGTGGCGGATTTTTAGAGCAGTGGTCAACACAATCACAAGGACTTTCTCCCCGTGATATTGCCATGAATGTCGCACTACCGGAAGTAGATGGTAGAATTATCAGCCGTGCAGTGTCTTTTAAGACAGTACAAACTCGCAATCCTGACTTGGAAACCGATGTAGTAGTGTATGAACCAGTTAGCGATCGCATTGAATTTGTCGCTCAACTAGCCGCTAATTGGGTAAAACTGCGGCAAAAACCACCCCAAGAACGCAAAATAGCCCTCATCTTAGCCAATTACCCCAACCGCGACGGACGTTTAGCCAATGGTGTCGGTTTAGACACACCCGCCAGTTGTATAGAAATCCTCCAAGCCTTACAGCAAAGCGGCTATATAGTAGAAAATCCCCCCACGAATAGTGATGAATTAATCACCCGGTTAACATCTGGTGTCACCAATGACCCAGAAGGTAGAGACTGGCGACCAATACAGCAAAGCCTCTCCGTAGAAGAATATCAAGCCTATTTCGTCTCTTTACCCACAGCAGTGCAGCAGGGTGTTGGGGAGAGATGGGGGACTGGGGACTGGGGACTGGGGACTGGGGACTGGGAAGATGGGGAAGTGTGGGGAGTGAGGGGGGAAAGATTTCTTCCCACACCTCCCACACCTCCCACCCCTCCCACACTTCCTGCTTGCCCAATTCCCAATTCCCAATTCCCAATTCCTGGTATTCAACTCGGTAATGTATTTGTCGGTATTCAACCATCACGGGGTTATGATCTTGACCCCAGTTTGAATTATCACGCGCCGGATTTAGAACCGACTCATAACTATTTAGCTTTTTATTATTGGGTGCGGGAATGTTTTGGGGCTGATGCTATTGTCCATGTGGGAAAACACGGGAATTTAGAATGGCTTCCTGGTAAGAGTTTGGCATTATCTAATACCTGTTACCCCGAAGTCGCCTTTGGTGCAATGCCTCACTTGTACCCATTTATTGTCAATGACCCAGGTGAGGGTTCACAAGCTAAACGTCGCGCCCAAGCGGTGATTATCGACCATCTCACACCCCCCATGACTCGCGCTGAACTTTACGGGGCTTTGCAACAACTGGAAAATTTAATTGATGAATATTATGAAGCAGAAAGTTTAGATCCTTCCCGTTTACCCACATTACGCGATCGCATCCAAAAACTAATCATCCAAGAAAATCTTTATCAAGATTTAGGTATTAAAGACGAAAAAGACATTTTGAACTCAATAGATGGTTATCTATGCGAATTAAAAGAAGCACAAATTCGCGATGGTTTACACATTTTTGGGCAATGTCCCCAAGGTAGACAACTACGGGATTTAATTATAGCGATCGCCCGAATTCCTAACCGCCATTCCCCAGGAATTACCAAAGTTTTAGCCAACACTTGGGACTTAGAAATCGACCCCCTTGCAGCCGATTTCAGCAGCGAATTATCCCCAACCGACAAACAAATCCTAGCCCAAAAAACCCCCCATCCCTGCCGCACCGCAGGCGATGCCGTGAGTGTCCTAGAAGAGTATGCAGCAGTGTTAGTAGAAGAGATTATGAGGCAGGGGGGCAGGGGGCAGGGTGCAGGGGGAGAGTTTTTGCCCAGTCCCCAGTTCCCAATGCCCCATGCCCCATGCCCAGTTCCCAATTCCCTCAACTGGATAAGTACCAAACTCCTCCCCGCTTTACAACAAACCCAGATGGAAATCACAAATTTGCTGCGGGGATTGGATGGGAAATACGTCCCTAGCGCACCATCAGGCGCACCTACTAGGGGTAGACCGGAGGTTTTACCCACAGGCAGAAACTTTTACGCAGTGGATATTCGCGCCATCCCTACAGAAACAGCTTGGGATGTAGGCAGAAAAGCCGCCGAAAACTTGATTGAATCCTACACTCAAGAACACGGAGAGTATCCCAAAACACTAGGTTTATCCGTGTGGGGAACAGCCACTATGCGGACTGGTGGGGACGATATCGCTGAGGCCTTAGCCTTACTAGGTGTTAGACCCGTGTGGGATGGAGCAGCACGGCGAGTCATCGACTTAGAAATCTTGCCTTTGAGCATTTTGGGAAGACCTCGTGTCGATGTCACCTTACGCATTTCTGGCTTTTTCCGTGATGCCTTTCCCAACTTAATCGATTTATTTGACCAAGCCGTCAACGCCGTCGCCGCCCTAGACGAACCCCCAGAACAAAATCCTTTAGCTGCCCAAGTCCAACAAGAAACAGAGTTTTGGTTACAACAAGGCTTAAGTATAGAAACAGCCATAGAGCGATCGCAATATCGCATCTTTGGATCTAAACCAGGTGCTTACGGTGCAGGACTCCAAGGCTTAATGGACTCCCAAAACTGGCAAACCGACCAAGATTTAGCCCAAGCCTACATCAACTGGAGTTCTTACGCCTATTCTTCCAAGAGGAAAGAGGCAGGGGGGCAGGGGGCAGGGGGCAGGGGGCAGGGAGCAGGGGAGAACGATTCCCAATGCCCAATGCCCAATGCCCAATTTCCCATGCCCAACCCCGAAGCCTTCACCCAAAGACTAGCCCAAATGCAAATTGTGCTGCACAACCAAGACAACCGCGAACATGATTTGCTCGATTCTGATGATTACTATCAGTTTCAAGGTGGTTTAACGGTGGCGGTGCGGTCTATTCAAGGCCAAAATCCTGAAACCTATTTTGGTGACAATTCCATTCCATCTCAACCACGCGTCCGCCAACTCAAAACGGAAATTGCACGGGTGTACCGTTCCCGCGTAGTTAACCCCAAATGGATTGAAGGGATGATGCGCCACGGCTACAAAGGTGCATTTGAAATTTCAGCAACTGTAGATTTTTTATTTGCCTACGATGCCACAGCTAGATGTGTAGAAGACTTTATGTATCAAGGTGTGATGCAAGCTTATTTACTTGATCCAGTAGTTTGTGATTTTCTTCAAAATAAAAATCCCCATGCTCTACGTGATATTGCGGAAAAATTATTAGAGTCACACAAGCGCGGTTTATGGCAGGATGTAAATATACAAACACTAGAAAATTTACGCAGTTTAGTACATCAAGCTGAAGCAGCGATTGAAGAAAAGTAAGTGGTGTAAGAACTATGGACAATATCGCGTATTTACATCTAGCTTCCGCCTACGAAGGAAACGATAGTGAGTTTGTTTCTTTTACCCCCCTATTAGATAAGGCTACGTTACCTAATTGGCAACGTCTTTCTAGCAGGGCTTGGAAGCATATGTTACCTCTTGCTCTGACATTAGCAGTTTTAAGCAGTGTTAGCAGCGTCTGGGCATTGGAAAGGGGAGATCAAGGGCCATCCGTCAAAAATCTTCAAGAAAAGCTACGCACCGCAGGTTTTTATCGTGAACAAATTACCCAAGTTTACGACTTTAATACAGAAGCAGCTGTGCGGCGTTTTCAAGAAGCAGCAGGTTTACCTGTTGATGGAATTGTCGATACTAGCACTTTAGAAAGATTGGATAAATGGCCGTCAGCGACAGTCATTAGTCAACCACTCACAGCCACCCCTGTAAGTAATGGCACAACAACCAGACAAACGACCACGAACAATACACAAACTCGCACTAGTACCACGGCTACTACACGTCCCAGACAAACCAGCACTACCGCCAATACACGTCCTACTCAGACTACAGTAGTTAATTCTGTTACTACAAAACGCCAAAGTCCCAACTATCTCGCTCAAGGTGATGAAGGTCAAGATGTGAGAATTCTGCAAGAACGTTTGCGAGTGGCTGGGTTTTATTACGGTAATGCCACAGGCATTTTCGGCCCGGTGACTCAAGAAGCCGTTAAAAGATTTCAAACTGCCTATAAATTAGACGTTGATGGGGTTGTAGGGCCAGCGACACTAGCGAAACTACCTCCATTGGGTGTGGGTGGTAGAACTTCTTCCCCTAGACAGACAGCTAATACTAGCACTGCCAATACTAGCAAGGATCAACTCAAAATGGGCGATCGCGGTGAAGCGGTGCGAGTCTTACAAGAACAATTAATCCAAGCCGGGTATTTGCAGGGACAACCCAATGGCTACTTTGGCTCTTACACCGCAGATGCTGTTAAAAGATTTCAAGCCGAAAACTATTTAGCTGTGAGTGGCGTAGCTGGCCCCACTACCAGAGCTAAATTGTATAGCTTAGTTAACAAAACACCAAAAGGTGATTTTAGTGTTTTAGAAATCCAACGCAGACTGCAAGCAAGAGGATTCTATAAAGGTCAACTCAACGGACTAATGGCAGAAGATACCAAAAACGCCATTAGACTAGCACAGGAATTCTATGGCATCAGCCTCAACGATATTAGAAGTGGACGCTTTTAGCACCCACTTCCGTATTTTCTTCGTATCAATTTGTAACAGTTGATTTACCTCCGCATAGTAGTTTGCAATAGACCATACCATTTGGGATTTTAGATTTTAGATTTTGGATTGTGGAATGCTTTACTAGTAAGCTTTTGGGCAATCCATTTGTCGTCATCATGTTTCAAATTGGTATTTAGACGCAGCAAGATTTGTCTGACTCACATCTGTTACTTATTTTTAGGCAATTGGTATGAGGCGAAAAGCTCATCGAATCGGCCACTAATATTTAATTTACTTGTGCTTTTTGCCTTTTACCTTCTTGTAATGGGGGCTAAAGCGGCATTAAAGCCCTTTGACATTTGGGACACACTGCATGGATTGTCATTTGGCAGTCAAGCAGATGAAATCCTTCTTTTTGAGCAGTTTTAGCTCCAATTTTTAAAATAGAGTCATTTTTAAACTCAATTGTGGAGTTACAACGTACACAAATTAAGTGATGATGGTGATGGGGGTAAGGTTGGTTGATTTCATAGTGCTTATGCCCTTCTCCCAGTTCCAGTTCCCTTAATATCCCCATCCGCGCCATCAATTTCAAAGTCCGGTAGATAGTGGAAAGGCTAATTCCTTCACCATCACCTTCTAGGCGGTGGTATAAATCCTCAGCACTTAAGTGTTCGCCTTGAGGCAGTTCTTGGAAGATATGTAATATAGTTTCTCGCTGGGGAGTTAAACGCCAACCGCGTTCGTTTAATTCTGCCTTGAGTGAAGTAGTTGTGTAGACAGTCATACTAATTTTTCTCAACAAAGCCTATTAATTGAGAATATAGCAAATGTTTTGGGCGGTTTGCAACAATCATTGCTTATTGAGAATAATTATTAAGCTTTTTAAAATAACTGATGAAGCTTACAAGATAAATTATAAAAATTTTGATCCCCAATTTGAATATTTCTGCCAAAAATAATTGTGTTGTTACACAAGTTATTTTTGGCAGAAATTTCTAATAAGCAATGAATGCCTATGTATCTGGGGATCAAAAGATGTGTATGCAAATAAATAGTCAATAGTCAACAATCTATAGTATAAGTTTTGTTCACTATTGACTATTGACTATTAACTATTAATTAACTCAAAGACTCCAAATAATCGCGGATCAAGTTACGACGTTTGGGTTGACGCAACTTCTGTAAAGCTTTCGATTCAATTTGGCGGACGCGTTCCCGTGACAAATCCAGGGCGCGGCCGATTTCTGCCAATGAGTAAGGATGACCATCAGCTAAACCAAACCGCATGAGGATGACATCCCGTTCCCGGCTGGTTAAGTCTGCTAATAAATGTTGCAAATCTCTTTGTAGAGATTCTCGCATTAACATTTCTTCAGGAGTAACACCATCGGTTTCTAATAATTCACCGAGTTCGGTATCTTTATCTTTACCAACTTTAGTTTCTAAAGAAACAGAACGAGGCACTCTTAATAGAACTTCCCGTACTTGACTTGGTGTCATTTCTAACTCAATAGCCAAGTCTTCTAAAGTCGGAGTGCGACCTTTTTCTTGAGCAATTTTGCGTTGAGCCTTTTTAATTTTGTTGAGCTTTTCTGTGATGTGGACAGGCAGGCGAATTGTGCGGCTAGAAGTGGCGATCGCTCTAGTGATTCCTTGACGAATCCACCAGTAAGCATAGGTACTAAAGCGATAACCCTTGGTAGGATCAAATTTTTCCACCGCCCTTTCTAAACCAAGAGTCCCTTCTTGGACTAAATCTAGCAATTCCAAACCACGATTTTGGTATTTCTTCGCTACCGACACAACCAAACGCAGATTTGCCTTGATCATGTGTTCTTTGGCTTGTAAACCGTTAGATTGGATTTGTTCCAATTCTTCAACGGTCATTTTGGCAATTTCTGCCCAACGACGCTTACCTTCAGATAAAATCGGCTTCAGGTCAGTTACCTTCACACCAGCAGTAGCAGCCCACCTTTCCAAAGAAGGACGATGTCCTAACTCTGATGCTAAACGCTCTTGAACTTCAATTAAGTTAAGATAGGGGGTGGCGACTGCATCTCCTTGTTTAGCTGCATTAGCCAACACTGTCCGCAATTTAAGGTAACGCTGGACTTTTTGGGCTTCGGAAACCTCTTCGTCGCGTCCTAACAACCGAACTCGGCCTATTTCCTGAAGATATAGACGTACCAAGTCTGTACTGCGACGGTTACTGTTAGCAGCAAAATTATTGGGGTCAGCCGCAGCAATTTCCAAATCATGGAGATCGTCAGCCAAAAACTCACCATCATCAACCGTCAGATCAGGTTCTAACATCTGGCGGGATTTAGGGGTATTGTAGGCGGCATCTGCGTAAAAAGATGTTGCTGGCATAAAATCGTCTCTATGGCTCCAGGTAACAATAGATTGCGGTCAGCTATTGAAATTTAACTGTTGCTATTGTTCCCGTGATTTTAGATGATCTAACACGGTTGAGAATTCCAGTAATGTTTTTTTGCAAAACAAATTACTGGTTCTGGCAAGCATTAACACCGAATTAGGCTCGGTTGCTAAACTTTTGATTGAACCAATAGCTATTCAAATTCACAATTAGGCTTTAGATTCTGAACTACCGAGTCAGCTTTTTAAACATCAGGGATATTAGTTGCTACTTTAGGATTTTGTATAAACATCATTCAGTGGAAATCATGTTTATCATTGGTATAGTCACATCTACATGGATATGAAACTGTTTTCCTGACGATTTTCTAATTTTTTTCTAGGGATTTTTGAGGAACAATGAGAGGTAACATATAATTCCAGAGGCTCAAGTGGTCTGTTACAAGTGATACTTTCAACAATCAAATTGTTCACAATTAGCAATTTTTCATCAACACTTCATACTTAGTTCGGATTACATCAATATTTCTTCATTTTTTGGGTATGGGGCATGGGGCATGGGGCATTGGAGTGTAATTAATTCAACATTAAAAATTACAGATTCTATTCCCTATTCCCTATTCCCTATTCCGGTTTAATATTACGAAGCATCAGTTCTTCAAGGGCTTGTCCAGGAGTGACATCACCTTGTAACAATCGGTAAACCTGCTCGGTAATAGGAATAACTATGTTTTTCTGTCTGGCTAGTTGGACTAATACCTGACAAGTATTTACTCCTTCAGCTGTTCCTGGTAGATGGGAGAGAATTTCTGTAAGTGACTTACCACTAGCTAGTTGATAGCCGACTTGGTAGTTACGACTTAAAGGACTATTGCAGGTGGCTAACAAATCTCCTAGACCAGATAAACCATAAAAGGTTTCCGTTTTTGCGTCCCAGTAATTGCCGATGCGAACCATTTCTGTGAGTCCGCGAGTGACTAAAGCGGCTTTGGCGTTAGTTCCCAAATGTAAACCGTCACAAACTCCAGCTGCGATCGCCATGACGTTTTTGAGTGTACCGCCTAATTCCACACCTACGGGGTCAGCATTGGTATAGACGCGAAAGCGCGCAGAAGAAAATACCAGCTGCACTTTTTCGGCGGCTGTTGTGTCACGACTAGCAACAACCGAAGCGGCTGGTAATGATTGTTCAATTTCTTTCGATAAATTTGGCCCCGACAGCACCACAACTGCATGATCAGGAAAAGTTGATTGCCAAATTTGCGACGGCGTAAAGATGGTTTGTGGTTCTAGTCCTTTTGTTGCCGTCACAAAGATAGTTGTAGGTGAAAGGGTGAAAGAATGTACTTGAGATGCAACATCTCTCACACCCTTCATCGAAATTGCAGAAAGAACAATTTCAGCATCTTGTAAAACCTCTGCCAAGGTGGCAGATCCCTGGCGTGACCACATACGAACTCTATGGCCGTTTTCTGCTGCTAACTTTGCTAAAGCTGCACCCCAAGCACCTGCACCCAAAATTGCGACTGTATTTCCTTGCACCTTTAAAATTCAAAATTCAAAATTCAAAATTCAAAATACTCTACGAGTTCGCGGTAGCGTTGCGTAGCAAAGGCTTACGCCTACAAAATTCCAAATACTCAGCACTCAATACTCAGCACTCAGCACTCACCACTCTCTGGCGTGGATAGCGTTCCATCAGTTCCCGCACTTGTTCAGCATGGTAAGAACTTCTGGTTAGGGGTGATGCTACAACTTGCAAAAATCCTAATTCTTCACCATAAGCTTGCCAAGCTGCAAATTGTTCTGGTGTGATAAAGCCTTGTACTTGCAAATGTTTTTGGCTCGGTTGGAGATACTGCCCGATAGTCAAAATATCACAATCTACAGAGCGTAAGTCTTGCATAACTTGACGAACTTCGGCATCAGTTTCACCCAATCCGACCATAATCCCGGATTTGGTGTACAACCAAGGTGCAAGTTGACGACTGAGTTTAAGTAATTCTAGTGTGCGATCGTAATTTCCTTGGGGTCGCACCCGTTTATATAACCGTGGAACTGTTTCTGTATTATGGTTTAGTACCTCTGGTGCAGCTTGGAGAATTATCTCTAAAGCATCCCAGTTACCGCATAAATCAGGAATTAACACTTCAATTGTAGTGTTTGGTGAAACTGTTCGCACAGATTCAATACAGCGTACAAATTGAGACGCACCACCATCTGGTAAATCATCTCTATTCACAGAGGTAATCACCACATGATTCAGTTTCATCCGGCGTACAGCTTCGGCTAATCGTGCTGGTTCTGTAGGATCTAAAGCTTTGGGTTTTTTGTCAAAGTCGATATCACAATAAGGACAAGCACGAGTACAAGCTGGCCCCATAATTAAAAATGTAGCCGTTCCAGCTTGGAAGCATTCCCCAATATTGGGACAAGATGCTTCTTCGCAAACTGTATTGAGTGCTAAATCTCGCAAAATCTCTTTAACATTGCCAACGCGCTCCCATTGAGGAGCTTTTACTCGCAACCAGTCTGGTTTAACTGTCACAATCCGCCCTTACCACTCAAAGTTGTACAAATCTAATCCTAGCAAGCAAATTCCTCGCTGAAGACATTTCACTATATCTATATATATGGGGGAATGGGGACTGGGAACAAGGGAGATAAAACTAATGACTAATGACTATTGACTATTGACTATTCAGAATTTGTGCTATGTTTAGGGGTGTGTGAAAATTTTCGGGATGTAGCGCAGCTTGGTAGCGCACTTCGTTCGGGACGAAGGGGCCGCTGGTTCGAATCCAGTCATCCCGATTTGTTGTTGTAGAATAACTAATTATTTGTCGTCGTTAACAGATTCTTGTCGTTATCAACAAATTAATGTCGCTGTTAACGAATTAGTGTCGTCAAAGCATCTGTCAAAGTCGTTAACAAATTAATGTCGCTGACTATCTTTTTGGGGCTGCTTTGAGGTTCCGTTTTCTCGAAGTTTAACATACCTGCAAATATCCAGAATAATCCCGAACGAAGTGCGCCTTTCAACCCTCCCGCCAAAATTGTAATACTAAAAAATTTCTTTCAACCTACCTCCAGCCAGGATGGTCGTTGAAACTGAAAGACAATGCCAGTAGCAATAGGAAGGCTTACACTTTCAACCCACCCCTAGCCGGGATGGTCGTTGAAACGCTGTTGAATCAATGAAACCAGTGTAGTATTTATCCTTTCAACCCACCCCTAGCCGGGATGGTCGTTGAAACCAAGTCAGCTACAACACTCCTACTAGTTGGTTTGACTTTCAACCCACCCCTAGCCGGGATGGTCGTTGAAACCAGCCGTCAACCGATAAGTTAGTGATGGCTGACCTAGAAGCTTTCAACCCACCCCTAGCCGGGATGGTCGTTGAAACACATCTAAGTTTGCTAAGAGTTTCTTTTGGTCAACCTTTCAACCCACCCCTAGCCGGGATGGTCGTTGAAACTGCCAATTGACGTAGTGAAGTTTGATTTGGTTAAACCCTTTCAACCCACCCCTAGCCGGGATGGTCGTTGAAACATCGCCTAATTCCCCTTGGCGATCGCTCAACGCAAACTTTCAACCCACCCCTAGCCGGGATGGTCGTTGAAACCATATACTTACAAAAATACTTTTCGCCTACTTGTTCTTTCAACCCACCCCTAGCCGGGATGGTCGTTGAAACAAATAATAGCTTCACCCTCATAGAAGGTGAAGACTCCTTTCAACCCACCCCTAGCCGGGATGGTCGTTGAAACCACTTCACCTTATATTCGTGACACATTTACAGTAGCTTTCAACCCACCCCTAGCCGGGATGGTCGTTGAAACTTTTTGGTGAAATGTTTGGGTGTTTCGGCTTGCTTCTTTCAACCCACCCCTAGCCGGGATGGTCGTTGAAACTGGGGAATGCTGGAGTGTCAACAAGCAAGAATTAATCTTTCAACCCACCCCTAGCCGGGATGGTCGTTGAAACTAAAAAATTGGGCGTGAATGGCAATGTTGAGTTTCTCTTTCAACCCACCCCTAGCCGGGATGGTCGTTGAAACGTGGGCTGGCGGCCAGTTTAATGCTTACCAGTCAAATCTTTCAACCCACCCCTAGCCGGGATGGTCGTTGAAACTGTTCCCGCCTAGACCCTTGTTATACAAGCTTTTCAGATGTCTAATTGACAAGTCTGTTAAAAAGCTGCTTCTGCTGACAATGAAAAAAGTAAATCGATTGACGCAGTAATTTCTTAATTCAATACAGGACAAGGGTTTTCAGAATTTGGCAAGTCTCCAGGGTTTTTGACCCCGCTTTGATTCGCCAGAAAAATATTTGGGAGGATTCCCCCGACGAAGGGGGTGATTCAGTAGCCACCACTGTGGTAATCCACACCGTTATAAATAACGGCTACAGCTGAAAGCCTTACTCCTTATTGCTGGGAGCGCACCTATCCCATCCATAGATTGCTACAGATGGCAGCATCAGAAGCGGGCAGCTACCAGGGTCAGAAAGCATGACAATCTTCCAACTGCCAAACTAACCCAGATTTTTCACAGTACATTGGCTCAAAAGAGCATGAACTGCGGCACTGTTATAAAAATATTATATTTTCAAGGTTCGGATTAGTGAATTAAATTAAAGCGGCTTGACGTTCTTGGTATGCAAAGACGGCTAAATCTCGCGCTTTTTCTTGTGGACTACCTCTGATTGGCTGTGTACCAATTTCAGTAGAAATTCCGGCTTTTGAAGCTTGGGATTTAATACTTTCAATTAATCGACCGTAACTCCAGCGATGAACACTCATGCGGTACTCTTTGGCGTATTTTTGTTGAGCTTCCTTGTAACCAGGACATTTCTTTTCTGCTCTGGATTGAATTTCACTACTGATTTGCTCACGCATATCGCGGAGTTTTGGAATAACTATGCTGCTTGCTTGATAGGTTTTGGCGATCGCCACAATCCCATCAGCCAATAATCTATCCACATATTGTCCTAGCTCTGATTCACCAAAGGAGTTTGGCGCATTTCGTTTCTGAGCTTTGTGGCGTTCGTGAGATAGGCGTTGCTGTTGTTGTCGCTGGCGATTGAGAAGGTTGTAGTTTTTGCCAAGTAGTTGTTTGACACTGCGATAGGCTAAAACTTCATTTTTAACAACATCTACTACAGCTAATGTTACTGGCTTTTCTAGACCCAAACTAACACCAACTGAGATTGAGGGTTGACCTTGATAATTAGGTTTAGTGGGACGAGGGAAAGGGTTATTAATCATATCTAGCGTGGATTGCTGACGAGTAATAAAAGCTTGTTGTTTATCATTCAGGTCATCTTTCTGTTTTGCTTTAGTTAGCTTTTTGGTAATTTTTGCGCTTTTCTCAAGAATTACCTGTTGAGTTCCTTCATTAGTCAACGTCCGAGTATCTAAAGCACAGAAAAGATTAAGTTGATTTACTTTCCAGGCTTCACCTTTTTTTTCTCTTGGCAACCAAACAAGCCTTCCCGAACGGAGAGTGAACAAACTGCTTGAGTATTCATCTTTACTATTGCGTTTAATTTCTTGATCTTCTAGGAAGCGTTTAAAGTAATGCAAATGACGCTTATCGCAGTAAATCTCAAAGGTCAGCTTTCCCAAACCATTGAATCGAACGAAGAGACGACCTTTGTCATTTTGCAACCATGTCATATCTTCGCCAGATCCGTAAGCCACAGGAAAGGGGACATCAGCAGATTTTCTTAAAAGTGCTGCTTGCCAAGCTTTTGCTTCATTTTCATTTTGAGGTACATTGCCTGTAGCAATTTCTAAAATCTTGAACCACTCTTCCCCTGTTAAATCTCTACCTTTAGGTATGCGACTTTGAAGTTGGTCTTTCAATCGCTGAATTTCTATTTCTTTTTTGCGCTTATGTCGAGTAAATGCTTCTAAATCTTCGTCGAGTTCACTAATTTGACAATTATTTTTGAGCAGATATGCGATCGCACAACGAGTAAGAGCGTCTTGTGTTTCTTCGTAAGTGTTTAAAAGAATTTGGAAAAGTGAAGATTTTTGTAACTTTGCAGATTTTTTAGTTCTTTTGCTCTTTCTCTGGTTTTTATTCTGCTCGGACTGGGGAGTAAGTTTAGTAAGGATTTCGTTGGCTTTAGTACGAATTGCGTTTAAGCTACATTGGCTTTCTTGTTCGAGTTGTAGATCACTTTTGAGAATTGTCAGCCAACGTTCTTTCCCTTCTATTTGCCGCTTTTTTCGTTTTTGTAAGGCGAACCAAGATTTATATACATAATCTACTAGAGCGATCGCTGAGGTGTAAAAGCGTCCAGGTTGACCAGAAAAACGCTCTTGAGTTTTGAGGGAGTTAACAAGTGTTTTGAGTAATTCAGTAGGTATTTTGCCTTTTTCTAGCCAATTTTCAAAGTCTGGGTGTTGTCCTACCTGTGCCAACAGTTCATTTATAAGTGGTGTGTTTTTGTCAGTCATCAGTTCCCAGAGTTTGCGGAGGGTTTCTTCTTCTGCAACCAGGCGGCATTGAATTGTAATAATGCTCATGGTGTCCTCCGCTTTGTAGATTCGATGGAACTGACGAGGTTTTTGTTGTTTTTGCATTATACCGCAATAGCGCAATGACGCAATAGCGCAAATGTTTTTTTACTCAGAGGCTGTGTAAAAATGAAAGCCGCAAACTTTGACTTCAAATTAGGATGGCAGAAGAAACTAGAGAAGTTCGGGGGAGACTCCCTAAAGACTTAAAAATCGCGTTTGAAATCGCCTGTGCGCGTCTGGAAGTAACACAGACTGCGGCTTTAGAGGAGGCAATTAGAGATTGGTTAAAAAAGAAAGAATCCTCAGACAAACAAAGTTAGGAGAATTGAGAAATATGTTGGCCACAAAGTCCTATAGAGAGGGTGTAAAGTAGGCTATTCTGAGCCTGATGACTTAATAGTTAGTGATAATTTCGGGATGCAACTTATACTCTCTGCCATTCCCGTTATGACAATCTCGAACAAAATCCTCTGAGGATTCAAAACTTAAACTCTTGCCCATAGCCTTGCCAATTAGCGTCAGCAAATTGTTTGCTCGCATCTGGAAAAAGGCTTCAAAGTCATCTCTTCGCAAAGTTTTTGGGGATATAGCGTGCGATCGCAGTATTTCATCCAGTCTTTTGGCTGATGTCCCAGAAAGTTCAAACTCCTCTAAATAAAGAGAAGGTGCTTTACTCCCAATTTTTTTGTTGGTTTTGGCACTTAAAGGTGTACGGTTAATCAAGCAGTTATATTTTTTGGGTTCAATGCCTTTTTTGCGACACCATGCCACAGGGAAGATATGGTGCGAATCTATCTGTTCTTCAAAATAAATCACATCATTGATTTCTTCCCCAGTACACCAATCAATTGCCCCCTCACGTCGTACTAAAGCAGCTAATCCTTGATAGACTGCACCGTAACGTTTTCTAACGCTAATCAACCTATCAAAAGAAAAATCTGCTTGCACAATGGTAAGCGGCAGTGAGCCACCTGCTAACCAGTCTGGTACTTCTATCACGTCTCGTCCGGCTCGTGCTTCATACCAACGTGTATATACTTCACCAAACATCCCACACCATAACCAGCGTTCCAGCATAGAACGTGCTTGCAAAGAACGGGAACGCTCTCCGAGAATGGTAAAAATGGTACTCAGAATCACTAATTGGATGGGGTAAGCTAAATCGTCTGCATCAAAGATTTTTTGACCATGAAGGAAACGAGCAGATTCTTCAAAACCCCTGGAAATTGGATCAGCCCATTTTTGATATTCTTCTTTGGTGAGTTTGAGAACTTCAGAGCGATCGCAATTAACTGGAGTTTAGACTAAGCAGCAAAAAATGACCCAGGAAGGCTGAGTTGAAAATAAATAGGCATTAGACATAAAAATCGACAATCTTAAGCAGATTCTGATTGTTGCTTACGTGGCTTAGTTGTAGTTTTTCTAACAACAGGATAGCGAATTCTACGTTGTCGGGGTTGTCCAGTCTTCCAGCCAGGGGACTTTCCGCGAGGTTTGGGCGGACGGGCAGGAGTACCAATCGTCGCTAAAATACTTCCCATCGCCTGAGCAACCCTACCTGGAGTCAAACTAACTAATAACTTTTGCCAAGGTAAAGGGTTGTCTGCAACGATATCACGGGCTAACCACAATTCCCAAGTCATGATGGGCATTAAGTCACTCCAACGCTCACATTGCTTAGGGGTACGTAGCTTGGGAAGAGTCCAGTGTAAGCGTTGCTTCAAAAAGCGATACCAGTGGTCAACAGTAAAACGCCGCAAGTAGAGTTGCCAAACTTCTTCTAAAGGCGGCATTTGTTCTCCCAGCCAAGCCAACCACAAAGGTTTTGACACCCGCAAGTTGCCAAGCTCATCAAGACGCTCAACCCGAATCAAGGACATCGGACGTGTAGCGGCTTTCCGAAAATGAAAATTTGACCACAAGCTCACCTTGATACGTCCTAGTTTTGGATGATTTACTTCTATAGTTTGAATGGCTTGAGTCCATGTCGAAGCATCATTCAACTTAAATTTATCACCATGTTTTCTCGGTCGTCCCTTGCCAGAATATGGTGGTGGTGCGCCCCATAAACAAAGATTTGAACGCAAACGTACCAAAATGTCTGCTTTAATATTACTCGTCTTCAAAACGAAAGGAGCGCACCCGTACTCACTATCCCAAACCGAAATTGGTCTGGTAGGTAAATTTTCACAAACTTGTTGTAATTGCCATGCTGCTTTCTGGATTGGGCTTTCCCAACTGGTAATTCGCTCGTGTCTCAATGGTAATGCCCAACTGCCCGAACTCTCCGGTATCCAAGCAATGGTGCTATAGCCCTGACCAATGGTGATTGGTTTGTCACCTCCCATTGAGACACTGCTGTGTTCAATTGTCCTTTCCTGTAGCGTTACCGCATCTGGCCTTGGCCAAGCTGTATGGTCGCCAGCCAACAACGGACGACCCTGGTGTGGCATCTGTTTGATGTATAACTGCATCAATTTTTGTCGCTGTGGCCTGCTATCTTGTAACGCTTCATAAATACTTGACCACTTGCGTCTAAATGCTGGTGATAGTGATAAATCTGCCAAACTGTAAGCGTTCCGAGTTAGCAATATTGCATCCATCAGTTCAAATGTTGCATCATGCGCTCTACCTAGATAGTTATACGCTGCTTGACGAAATTCCTCTAATTTGGCACGGTTCATATTGGCAGATGAGAGTTGGTGGTTCTTCTCTCAGCTTCTGCTAATAGGGGACTGTGTTCAAGCACACCCCTTATTTTTCGTTGTCGCACCGGGAACTAGTCTAAACTCCAGGTTCCAAGGTGTCAATTAGCTCCAGTTTTTGAGGATCGTATTGCCAATACTTAGAAAATTTACTCCGCCATTCAGAAAAACAGAAAACTTTTGATAAAGGAAACAATAGTGCCTGATATTCTTTTTCTGGTGCGGAACAGTCAATCAAACCACCCGTGAAGGTTCGTGCAATTTTGGATTCAGGTAAGGACATGATCGCATTACGGCGATCGCATTCTGGGTTGAGGCATTTTTTAATATCCAGGTAGTACCACTTTTTAATCATTTTTTGGCTTTTCTGATCTTTGATGATGACAGGTTGCTCAGAGAGGAACACCATAAACATGGTTGTCAGGCGTTGCTGTCCATCAAGGATTAATAAGTTTGGCGTATAATTTTCTGGTTTTAATACCCCATCAACTAAACGGGGTTTGAATTGTCGGCTTTGAATGCTTTGTTGCAGCATCATGACTGCACCAATGGGATAAGCAAGAGATACGCTGGCAATTAAACGACGCACATGAGTATCATCCCAAACCCAATCTCTTTGAAAATCTGGAAGTTGGATGCGTCCAGTTTTAATATCTTTCAGGACATCAAGGAGAAAATACTTAGTGATGTCAAAGGTAGAGATAGAGTTCATTTGGTGTTCTGCCATTGTTGTCATCAATACGGATGCGTTAGTACCTATGTACCTCAGCCTAAGATTCCCCTTGTTGTTAATACAAGGGGTTTTTAGGGCAATTGGTCGTGAGTAGCGATCGCTTTTGCTTATTCTTGAGGAAAGTCTGGAGGTAAAGTCACAATTCCTTTGGTAACAAGCTGCCTAAATTGGTTAATTAGGTCTGCTTGCCGTAATATGCGAGTAACATATTTCGGTCGTCGGCGAAAGTCAGTCCCCCAGTCCTTAACAGTTTTTGGGCTAGTACCTGTAACTTGGGCGATCGCATTGATGCAGGCTTTGCGATAATTGCGCCCTGGTTCTTGACTAACCCAACGGCGACAATACTCCATCGGTTCGAGGGGCAACTGACGGAGCATATCAATTCGATGATTATTCTGATGGGAGTCGCTCCCAGTCTGCATCTTCTGTTTTGCTGAATCAGATTAAGTAAGCAGAGGATTAGTGAGAGTAACTGGTTAGCTCAAATATCTTCTGCTTGCTCAACTCAAGTTAAAAAATATCGGCTCACATTACAAGCATTTTAGTCACGAATCACGACTAAATTATTTTTGAGGATAATCAGGAGGTAGGACTATTTTTCTAATTTGGTTCAGCATATCTGCCATGCGTAATATATGCACTACATAGTTAGGTCGCCTCTCAAAGTTTTGACCCCAATTCCCTATAGTCCTTTCACTTAAGCCTGTTGCTTCAGCTAGAGCAGCAATACAGGCTTTTCTGTATCCCCGTTCATCAGGGGACATTTCAAGCCATCGTTGACAATATTCCAAAGGCTCCAAAGGCTTCTCACTGAGCGCATCGATTCTATATTCATTGGTCTGGGGGTTATTGTCTATTAGCCTTTTTGTTTTCAAAGACACTAAAACTCACGATTCGTGACTATTGTAAAAATATTATGAGTCACGATGTGTGTAGAAAATCAGGCGATCGCTATTGATAAAACTGCTTGTTGTATGATTTGTTCTCTAGGGCAGTCTTTGAGATTTACTCCTGTACCAATTGTTACTTTAGTTAAATCTTTTATTTCTTTAACAAAAGATAATAACTCTCATGCAGATGAAGCATAAGCAGAGGAGAAATGTCTATTTGCACTCATCCAGGCTGGGATCGATCGCACACATCTGTTGACGCAGTTTTTCAGTACGAGCGCGAGATTCTTCCATAACCTTGTTAATCCTTTCACGTTCAGCATGAGCGGAAACTGTTTTAACAATCTCGCCAAGCATAGTAGCAAGTATCCCCAAAACAATTAATGCCGCCGCGACACCAGACGCTACATCCAACCAGAGACGCTTTCTTGCAGCAGCAACATCTTTTCTCAATTCAGTAAGTTCTTGGCGCAAAGCGACTAATTCTTCAACTGCTGGATTGCTTTGCTTGGCGGGAACCGATTCCACAGGCTTTTTCTGAGTATTAGTCATTCTAAATACATCCTAAAATCATATCTATACTTAGGAAGCCCAGATTCTTGCCAAAATTAACGCTAATTGAAAAGTTGTCTACAAATAAAATCCAAATAAGGATTATTCCACAATGTTTTTGCCGTTTCACTCAAGAGTAAAATGCAATCAGTAATTATCGCTCAAGAGTATTGACATTTTGGTGAATAGGTGGATAAAAGTAACTTTATTTGCTTGTGCGTAGAGGTGACTAGCTGCTAAGTTATAAAAGTAACTGGTAACTTGTCTAGCTATGAGCAATGAAGCTAATACCTGCCGTAAATATGTTGAACCAAAATTAAGAGATGCGGGGTGGGAGCAAGAACCACACGATTATACTGAGCAGTATTACTTCACTGATGGCAAGATTCGCCCCAAAAACAAGCGTCAGCCTCGTGGTAAACGGAAATTTGCAGATTATTTACTACTGTATAACGGCGAGTTTCCCTTGGCAGTAGTAGAGGCAAAAAGGAAATATGAAACTCCTGATGAGGGACTAGAACAGGCGATCGCCTATGCCCAAATTCTCAACGTAAAGTTTGCTTACTCTACTAATGGTGAAGGGATTGTGGAGTATGACTTCATCACGGGTAAGCAGTCTGATGTCATGGACTCCTTTCCCAGTCCTGATCAACTTTGGCAACGGTTAACAGGTGAAGGTAAAGAACAAATTAGAGAGGACATAGCCGAAAAACTGCTAACTTCCTTTTACCCAACGGCAGATAAACCACTGCGTTATTATCAACGAAACGCCATTAATGCAGCACTAGCGGCGATTTTCAAAGGTCAAAATCGTCTACTGCTGACATTGGCGACGGGAACAGGTAAAACTACTGTTGCTTTCCAAATCGCTTGGAAACTGTCAAGTTTGGAGTGGAATGCTTTTGGAGAATCTCGTTCCCCTAGAATTCTGTTTTTGGCAGATCGGAATGTGTTGGTAGATGACCCGATGAATAAGGATTTTTCTGCCTTCAATCAGCAGAAAATACACAAAATTCAGGGGGAAGTGAAAAAAGGACGAGACCTTTACTTTGCAATTTATCAAGCTATTGGTGATAGAGAAGATAGCTTTGGACTTTACAGGGAATACAGTCCTGATTATTTTGACTTGATTATTATTGATGAGTGCCACCGAGGTAGTGCTAGGGATGAAAGTAACTGGCGACAAATTCTAGAACATTTTGAACCTGCGTATCAGTTGGGACTGACAGCGACACCGCTACGGGATGATAACGTTGATACCTATCGCTACTTTGGCAATCCCCTTTACACCTATTCTCTCAAACAAGGGATTGATGATGGTTTCTTAGCTCCCTATCGAGTTTATCGGGTTCTTACCCGTTCTGACCGGGAAGGATGGCGACCTAGTGCTGGACAAATTGACCGCTATGGCAGAACAATTCCTAATGAAGTTTATCTGACACCGGACTTTGAGCGCAAATTGGTGAGAGAAGCACGGACAAAGGCGATCGCCCAACATATTACTGATTTTCTCAAAAGCAGCGATCGCTATGCCAAAACCATTGTCTTTTGTGTGGACGAACCGCACGTTAAGGCAATGATCAAGGAATTACGCAACCTCAACAGCGACATCACCAGAACAAATCCTAACTACATAACTCGTATTACCTCTGATGCTGGTGATGTGGGTAAGGGACATCTCTACAACTTTAAAGATGTCTTAAATGAAACTCACGTTATTGCTGTAACTGCTAGGTTACTAACAACAGGGGTAGATGTTCCCACCTGTAAAAATGTTGTGCTTGCCCGTGTAATTCGTTCAATGACAGACTTTAAGCAGATTATTGGACGGGGAACTCGTGTGCGAGAAGAACGGGGTAAGCTGTCCTTTAATATACTGGATTACACCAACAGCACAGTATTGTTTGAGGATAGAGATTTTGACGGAGAACCCGCCCTCATTAATGAATCAGAGATGGATGATCAGGGGGAAATTCTCTCTGAACATGAGGAGGAACTGGAATCAGCAGAGTTAGAAGACGAAGCAGAAGATTTGGAAGATGATGACGATAAGTCTGGATTTTGGGGACTCCCAGATGATGATGATGCACCACCTCGGAAATATTACGCCGATGGGGGAAGCGAAGAAATTGTTGAAGAAAGAATTTATGATTTAAACCCAGACAATCAACTGCGCTTGTCTCGATTAATTGACTACACCAGAGAACAAGTCCGCATCCTGTATCGTTCCACTCTAGAAATACAGCAACGCTGGGCAGATCCAGAACAGCGTTCCGAGATTATTGAGTTATTGGCAGACAGGGGAATTGATTTTGATGAGTTAAAACAGGTTACTAATCTTTCCGAAGCAGACCCTTTTGATTTACTATGTCATATTGCCTTTGATGCTCCTGTGCTGACTTGCAAGCAACGGGCTGAAAGGTTGCGTCGTCGCAAGACTGATTTTTTTGAGCAATATGGGGAGGATGCTAGGGCAATTTTAGAGATACTTTTGGACAAGTATGCAGAAAAAGGAGTTGAAGAGTTTAATGTTCCAACTACATTTAAGGCTAACCGCGAATTTGATAAATATGGAAATGTGGCTGAAATTGCTCAAAAGTTTGGTGGAGTTCAGCAACTTAGGGAAGCAGTAAAACACTTGCAAAACTTATTGTATTCAGCTTAGGAGTAATTTGTGGACGAAGAAGACTGTTTTATTGCTTATAGGGAATTAGAGCAAATTTTATATGAGTTTAATCTTGAATGGGTTGCAGAACAAGTTGCCCAGACTATTCGTGAAGGCAAGAATCTTGAAGAGAATGAAGGAATAAATAGAACAGAAGAATATTCTGCTCAAGAGCAACTTCTACTTTTGATTAATGCTGTTGAGCAAGCTGTCGTAAATAATGTAGAGATAGCGGCTGAAATTAGTAGATTTTTATCTGTTCATGAGCTGATTCCAGAAATCAGATTTTATCCTTCAGATGAACGAGGAGAAGAATTGTTTGTATTTGCTCCTGGACAAATAGAGGAAAGGCTATCTTCTGCAAGGCAACTGGGAGATTTTTTAAACAATTTGCGATTTGAGGTTGAATTCTAGTGTCTATTAATTACTCTTTAATAAAAGGTATTAGAAACAGATTAGGAAATGCAGTCAATTTTGGTGCAAATACATCTAATGCAACATCGGATTTGTTTGAGTTTTATATATTTAGCATAATTATTAGAGCAGCCCAAAATGAAGGTGCAAGAGTTTATTACGAAGACATTTATGGTAGAATCACTAATTCTTTAACTTTCCGCCAAAGCCCAGGACAAATATATGGGGATACTCAAAGATTTACTCATGCAGTGCTTAATTTTGGCAATAATAAACCCTTACTAGAAGCGCATATTGGAATCAAAGTCAAAGGACAAGCTCAAGTCGCCCAAGAATGTGATGTATGTGTTCTTTATCGGGAAGAAGCTTCGAGATGCCGAAGAAAGAGAGAACAACCTCGTTCATCTAAAGTGCTTATTGTGGCAGAATGTAAGCACTACAGTTCAGATTTACCTTTGGATTTAGCTCGTTCTTTTATTGGGTTGAACTCTACATTAACCAGACTAGAAGGCGATTGCTATTTTGTTTCAAATAGTACTTCCAAGAATGTAATCAAATTATTAGCTAATAAGCCTCACAAATGGGCACATTATATAGTTCCAGGTAAAACTAATAATCTGAATAAACTTATGTATGCTTTTCAAGTCAATTTTCAAGATTTTAAAGCAAGATACTAATTCTTAATTTATGCCCAAACGCACTACCAAACAAAACGATAAACCCGTAACTACAGCCCAAAAGCTGGGAAGCGTGATTAAGTCAGCGCGTGACATCATGCGGACGGATAAGGGATTGAATGGCGAATTAGACCGTCTCCCGCAGTTGACCTGGATCATGTTTTTGAAACTTTTGGATGATTCTGAAAAACTGCATGAGGTGGAAGCAGAGTTAGAAGGAATTTCCTATAAACCAACAATTCAACCGCCTTATCGCTGGCGAGATTGGGCTGCTAATGAAAATTTTACGGGCGATCGCCTGAAAAGTTTCATCAACAATGATGAGGCAATTTTACCAGATGGCACGAAAGGTGCAGGGTTACTCGCCTATTTGCGGAATCTTAAAAGCAAAACTGGACGCGATCGTGCTGATGTCATCGCCAAAGTATTCAAAGATGTCAACAACCGCATGACTAGCGGGACTTTGCTTTGGGATGTGCTGAATAAAGTAAATGAGATTCACTTTGATAAATCAGAAGAGGTGAACCTCCTCAGCACTCTTTATGAGTCGATGCTGAAAGAAATGCGCGACGCTGCGGGAGATTCGGGAGAATTTTACACCCCCCGTCCGGTAGTGCGGTTTATTGTCCAGGTGATGGAACCGCAATTGGGAGAAACCATTTTTGACCCCGCTTGCGGAACAGGTGGCTTTTTGGTAGAGGCGTATGAATACCTGAAAAAACAGTGTAGCGCACAAGATTGGCAGATACTTCAAAAAAGCATTATTGGTGCTGAGGCGAAATCCTTGCCTTTGATGTTAGCGCACATGAGTTTGCTGTTACATGGGTTTGAATATCCCGATATTGATGATGGTAATAGTCTGCGGTTTACTATTGCCGAAATGGGTGAAAAAGACTGGGTGGACATCATTCTCACTAACCCGCCGTTTGGGGGTGAGGAGGAAGACAGAATTCAAAAAAACTTTCCCCCAGATAGGAAAACCAAAGAAACAGCATTGTTATTCCTTCAGTTGATTATGCGTCGTCTCAGACAAAGACCCAAACCAGGACGCGCAGCAGTAGTATTTCCCAATGGGGTGCTATTTGGTAGCGATAATATTTGCACCAAAATTAAGGAAGATTTGCTAAATAATTTTAATCTGCATACCATTGTCCGTTTACCTAATGGGGTGTTTGCGCCTTATACCAGCATTCCCACAAATTTGTTATTTTTCGACCGTTCTGGGCAAACGAATGAGATTTGGTACTATGAGTTGCCTTTACCAGAAGGACGGAAAACTTACACCAAGACTAAGCCCATACAGGATGAAGATTTTGCTGAATGTGTAGCATGGTGGAAAAATCGAGAAGAGAATGAACAAGCTTGGAAGTATAACTTTAGGCAAGCTTATAATCAGGCGATAAAAGAAGCTACACCTCATTGGAATGCAGCGAAAAAAGCAGAGGAAGCTGCTAATCAGCTTGCAAAGACAGTGAAAGAATTAACTGAAAAAATCCAAAGTTTACAAAATTCAATTTTGGACTTTTCGCCACCAAAAGAAGTTGCACAGATTAATAGTCAGATTAAGTTAATTAAGGATGAGGTAAAACAGGCTCACACTGAAGAGCAAAGTCAGCGCGAGATTGCGAAAGATGAGAAGGCTAAAGGAGATGCTATTTACTGGGCAATTTATAATTTAGACCGAAAAAATCCAAATAGTAAGCAAGATTTTGAGCATTTACCAACTGAGCAGTTAGTGGCAGATATTTTGGAAAAGGATAAGCGAGTGGCTGAGATCATGTTAGAAATTCGGCAGTTATTGGTAAGAGCAGAATGAGTAAAGATTTATCTTTAGTGCCGCTTAGAGAAATTCTCACAAAATCGGAGGAATGGATAGACATTAACCCTACAGAAAAATATAAACAGGTAACTGTCAAAATTTGGGGTAAAGGTGTTGTAGAACGTAATGAAGTAAGCGGAGCAGAAATTGCTGCTACAAAAAGATTAAAAGTGCATCATGGGCAGTTTATATTGTCCCGAATTGATGCTCGTCATGGTGCTTTTGGTATTATTCCAAACTCTCTTGATGGTGCTGTTGTTACTAATGATTTTCCTGTTTTCACACCTAACATTCACAAGATTCTGCCACAGTTTCTTGACTGGATGAGTAAAACAAAAGATTTTATAGAAATTTGTAAAGCTGCCAGCGAAGGTACTACAAATAGGGTTCGGCTAAAAGAAGATAAATTTCTCTCAATGAAAATCCGCCTACCACTACTAGAGGAACAACGGCGGATTGTGGCACGAATTGAGGAACTGGTGGGGAAAATTGAGGAAGTGCGATCGCTACGTCAAAAAGCATTTGAAGAAACAGCCACACTCGTAACAAGGTCTACAGCCACTATTTTAGATAATGATGATTGGGAAGAAGTACCTTTAAATAAATTGTTACGCGAAAATTCTTTAAATGGTTTATCACCCCGTCCTTCAGAGACACCTCCAGGTCTTCCAATACTACGTATTAGTGCTGCAACTTCACAAGCAAATGCCATTATTGATGAAGCAGATGTTAAATATTTGGAAGTTAGCGAACAAGATGCGCTCAAATACAAGCTAGAACCTGGTGATCTTTTAGCTTGTCGTTATAATGGCAACTTGCATTACACGGGAAAATTTGCACTTTATAAAGCATACTCTGGGAGACAACATCTTTACCCAGATAAGCTCATTCGTTTTCGACTAGATACAAACAATATAATGCCAGAGTTTGCTTGTCTCGCATTGAATAGTCCAAAATGTCGGAAAATTATTGAATCTTTTTGTGCAACAACCGCAGGTAATATTGGACTTAGTGCTGGCAATCTAAAAACTGTTTCTGTACCAGTCCCACCCCTACCTGAACAACATCGCATAGTCGCCTACCTTGATGAACTACAAACCAAAGTAGACACAATGAAAAGGCTTAGAGAACAAGCAATAAAAGAACTTGATGCGCTACTACCTTCCATCTTGGACAAAGCATTTAAAGGAGAATTGTAGATAAAACTCATCAATTATCCTTACAAACCCTGCTAAAATCGAGACTTAAAAGCAGCATTCAACAGGGAATTGTGAGCCTTACTCTTCAAATTCCGACTGTCAACGATGAGCTAGAGGACTTTGATTGCTTGTTTCAACTTTGGCAGCAAGTCAACGAAGATTCCTCAGAAGTAATTTTCGACTTTTCCAAATGTTGGTTTCTACGACCAAACGCAGTAGCTTTTTTAGGTGGATTAATTCGTTTAATTCAATCACAAGGTAGAAAAGTCACTTTTTTAGAACATACCATTCATCAAAAAGTCAAGAGAAATCTACAACAAAATGGGTTTATGTATGCCTTTTGCCAGGATATAGAACCTTGGCAGGGAAACTCCATCCCATATCGAGAAGATCCAAAGCAAAATAAAGATGAGTTGGTTCAATACCTAGCTGAACAATGGCTTGGTAGAGGCTGGGTTCATGTCAGCCCAAATTTGCAACAGCTAATTGTAGCAACAGTTTTAGAAATTTATGCCAATGCTTTTGAACATGGACGGACAGATATCGGAGTCTTTAGTTGCGGACAACATTATCCTGACCTAAAACAACTTAAACTCACAGTAGTTGACTTTGGCGTAGGAATTCCTCAAAATGTGCGGGATTTCCAGAAAAATCCTAACCTGCCAGCAGACCAAGCATTAAAATGGGCTTTTCAAAAGGGGACAACTACCAGGGGTGGGCAAGTAACGGGTGGTATTGGTCTTGACTATTTAAAACAATTTGTTCATATAAATAAGGGAAAACTTCAAATTTTAAGCCATGATGGATGTGCGACAATAGATGAAAAACAGGAAATTTACGAAAATAGACAAAGTTTCTTTGGAGGAACACTGGTAAATATTACACTCCTGTGCGACGAATCGTATTATGCTTTGGAGCTAGAACCAGATGACGAGCCGTTGTTTTAAGGGTGATGTGCGGACTATGAAACACCAAATCCTAACCCTAATAGGCAAAAACTGTATTACACCTGACGATGGTCAGAAAGTGTACGATTTGGTTCATCCAGAATTATTAGCTTTTAATGAAGTTGAGCTAGACTTTGCAGGAGTAGAAATTTTTGCTTCTCCGTTCTTTAACTTTGCTATCGGGCAATTACTTCGGGATATTCAGCCAGAAACCCTCAATCGTCTGCTGAAATTCTCTAATCTCAATACAGTCGGTAAGCAAATACTCAAACTAGTAATCGAAAATTCAAAGCGGTATTACTCCGATCCTGATTTTCGCAGTAGAGTAGACCAAGTGATCAGCGAACAAGCAAATACCCAGTAATGCCAATCAACTACACAGTTCAGGCTGAAGTGGTTGATATCCGGTCTGACGCTCCGAAAAATGATGATATTTTCTTAGTAGATACAAATGCCTGGTATTGGTATACCTATACTAATGCCAGCATTTCATCTAGTCCTTATCAGATTACAGAGTATCCTTCCTACATTGCCAAAGCTATTTCTGCTAACTCCTTGCTTTTATACTGCGGTCTTTCATTAGCAGAACTAGCTCACAGAATCGAGCAAACAGAAAAACAAATATTTAATCCTAATCCTAGATTTTCATCTAAGGATTACCGCCATAACTACCCAACAGAAAGAGCAAAAGTTGTAGCCGAAGTTCAAGCAGCTTGGAGTCAGGTGATATCTAGTGCAGTATGCACTGATGTTTTGGTAAGCGAAGAAACCAGCAATGCTGCACTTACCAGATTTCAAACACAATTACTTGATGGTTATGACTTGCTGATACTGGAAGCGATGGACAAAGCTGGAGTCACACAAATAATTACCGATGATGGTGATTATCTTACCGTCCCTGGTATTAAAGTTTTTACTTCAAATAGGAATGCGATCGCTGCTGCAACAAGTCAAGGCAAACTTTTGGTTAGGTAAGAAGTGAAGTACCTAAAGCTTCTAAATCGGCTTTTTACAGCCTGCCATCTCTGCACCAGCGTCTATTGGTGAAGTAGGTAGTAGCAAGCTCAATTTAGGAGGCGATCGCCTGAACTGGTGGAATTTGGCTTGGGAAGTGCGATCTCAAATATATTTTAACTTAACAATACCTTAGCCAATTTACGAGGGTTCAATGCCACCAGAAATGGGATGAATACGTCCCAAAGAAGTAATCTTGGCAAAAATTTGAGCTAATAAAATCGGCTCAGGTTTTTCGGGAAGCATTTTTAAAATTTCATGAACATATCGAAAACCACGGTAATAAGCTTTCAGGTCAATAATGCCAGAACCAGGATTATGTTTACGAAAATCAGCCAGAAGATGATGAGATAAATTAACCATAAAGAATGCGAGATTAGCCGCATTAGTCACAGCAGTTTGGCTCAGATTCATAAAATCCTCTAAACCCCAAAATTGCTTGGCATCCCGAAAATTAAACTCAATTTGGAAACGCAGCTTGTAATAGTCAATAATTTTATCAGCCTTCAAATCCAAGTCGCTGGAAAATAAAATCACATGGCTACTTGTATTGGTTTTAAGATTAGTTTTAACTAAAATAACCACATTCAGAGACTGAGCAAATTCTTTGTGAAGAAGAGTAGCTTGATAAATACAGGAAAGAATGCCATCCTCAATATCACTTTTACACAAATATTTCTCAGGTATATTACGATAGTCTAACTTGTCACCGTATTTACGACGAGAACGTTTATTCGAGTTGGGATTTTCGTAAGGGATGTATAATGCTGAATCGTGGCGCAACTTGGAAATTATGTGTAACTTAACTTGTCGTGCCATCTGCAAAGCATTGTTGTTACCAAAATGACCATCTACTACCAAGTACGTCAAGGGGATAAAGTTAGCTACTAGCTCGAATAGTGAGTTAATCATCTTTTTGATTAGTAATAGTTCAGATGTTAATATCACTTCGGTTTTGTTTTTATTTTTACTGCCTTTTGGTCGTCCCCTTCCACTTTTCTCTTGAGATTCTTTTTTTTTGATTGGTAAGGTACTATTTATTTGGGTATCACTTTTGATTACCTGTTCTATCTGAATTGGAAATGACTGTCTTCCTGACACACTTACTAATGACAATACGAAGAAAGATAAACCATTAATTGGTTTACTAGTCAGGCTCGAAAAAAATCTGTCTACCCCGTAAGTTTCTTTACCAGATTTACTAACTACAACTTCATCTCCTGCCAGCAAATAAACATCCCTCTCTCGCCACAAATGTTTCCGAAAAAACAGCCAAAACAATGTTGCCCAAGGTATTACTGTCGAGAAAAATCTCCCCATTGTCCGATAGCTACCACCTGTACTTGTCCAACGGGCAATTCCCAACATCGTGACTCTACCACTCATCGCTAACATTGCCAGGATAATTTGGTTCAATTGCCGCATCGTTGTCGCGTTTATTTGCGGTAGCAGGCATTGCAGGAGTGATAAGATATTGGGCATGGGCGAGTAGTGGTTTTTGAGTTGTCGTTGTGAGAGACAATAACTCTACTACGAAACGCCCTACCTCTTCATGCTCTTATTTTGGCAACGGTATTGACTTAACAAATGTTTTTTTCTAGAGTAGTTATTTATAGTTTAGGAGTGGGAAGAATAAGGAAAGATTTAAAGTAAATGCCAATAAAATAACCTGAAGCGATAATCTTTATATGATTAACCTTGGAAAAATTTCCCAGGAATACCCACAGCTTTTTGATTATCTAACTTGTAATCATGATGAACTAATTAGATATAGAGGTCAATTAAAAGATTTCTTAAAAGATTTTAGACAACAGCTTAATTCTAAATTAATAAAGAAAGCAAATATTAGCTATTTTTTAAAGATTAGTAAGATAGAAATAGATATTTGCCTAAATAAAATTTGGCAAGTTACAAGTTTGATAGTTGAAATGGCTGAATTTGGCTGTATTCCTGTAAAAATAACAGTCTTTGATTTAGTAATTGATATTTTTATCTTAGAGATAAAAAATAAAAAAGCATTCTTTATCAATGACTTATATTTAATTATTAACCAACATCTTTATACAGAAAATAGCGAAACTGCTACCTTGAGTAATATTAGGAGCTATCTGGAACTTTTTGAGGAAGAAACTGAAGCAAGACTTTTAAAACTAGCTCATCAATATCCAGAACTACGCTTTATAATTTTGAGTTTGCTGACTAATATTAGCCTAAAGCCATCATCTCAACCTAATGATCAAGATTTAGAAAAATACGCAAGGATTGTTAAAACTGAAAGATTAGCAAAAAAACATATTCAAGCAGAATTAGATAAATTAGATAATTATTTACAGTATAAAAAACACTTACTAAAACTTACATCTAAAACTTTAGAAAATCATCTAGACCAACAGCTTAATAAATGTAATCAAAGAATTATCACAGAAATCAAGAATGAGGAAATCATGAGTAATATACAGAATTGGGATGATGTTCGTTTTAATTTAGCTACAGAACTAAAAAAAACAATTATCTTTTTGAACGAAAAAGGAATCACTGATGCAGCTAATGGATTGCAAAAGGAATTAAATAAGATAGAAGAAAATACATATCAAATTGCTTTTATTGCAACAATGAAGGCTGGTAAATCAAGCTTAATTAATGCAATATTAGGCTTTGAACTACTGCCATCGTTAGAAAAATCTTGTACTGGCAGACTAACTTTTATAAATCATTGTGATGGAGAAACTGTTGCTCACATCAGTGTTAAAAATAAAACTCTAGCGATTTCTTACAGAGATGTAGGTAGCTTTAAAAAGTATTTAAAAAAATACCTAGAGAGTGGCTTGATTACAAATGCTGAAGTTTATTGCTCAGAAGCTATACAAGATATTGAGCATATAACTCATGTTAATAATCCTTTTGAAGAAATTGATGAAAACTTTGATGTTCATGCTAATCAAGCTCGTCTACTCTTAAGAGAAAGTTTAATATCTATTAAAAATATTGATGCTGTAGAATTAGGAAGTTTTATTAATAATAAGTATGTACAGGAACTAAAAATAGATACGCCAATACGCTATCTCAAAAACCACATTAAACTTGATGGTATTCAACTTGTAGATACACCAGGGCCTAATTCAGCAGCCCATACTGACCATAAACGGATAACATACAATTTTATTGATAAAGCAAATGTAGTTATATATGTGATTGACTTCACAAAATTTGATATTTCTGGTGAAGATGAATTATTACAAGAAATTAAAAGACAAAGAGAACGATTTAACCCTGAATTTTATGAAAAATTCTTTTTTGTAATCAATAAAATTGATATGCACGAATCTTACAAAGGTACAACTTTAGAAGATAAATTACAAGACATTCGCCATCGTATTCAAAACGGTTACGGCTATAAAGTTCCTGACAAGCATATTATAGGTGTTGCAGCCAAACCTGCGTTATTGTATAGAATTGACGAGCAAGGCTTATCAGATAAAGAAAGAAAAAAAGAGTTTCAAAAGTTTTTTGCTCCTTTTTTAGATTTAGATGATGTGACACCTGAATCAGTAATTCAAGCGAAAAATCAAGTTCTTGTAAGTTCTAATATTCAAGCATTAGATAATGCTATCATCAGCTATTTGCAAAATAGTAATCAAACTAAAGACTTAATTACTGATGCAATTAATAGAGCCAATATATATATTCAAGATTATAAACGTTCTTTACAAGAAAGTTTAGGATATTCTCAAAAAACTTTAAATGAGTTAGAGGAAATAGTTATTAAATTTAAGCAATGGAAAGAAGAAGCAGAATCTGATAAAAATGTTTTAAAACAAAAAATAGATATATCTAAAAAAAAGTTTCGATGTTCATTGATTAAGAAATATAATAATTTTAGTGATGAATTATCAATTTTAATAGATAAAATTTTTGAAACTGCCAAAGTTAATAATAAATTTAATGGGTTTTGGGAATTACTTAAACAATCATTAGGTTCTGTAACAGGTTTTATTATAAATATTTTAGATTTGGATAAAAGCCTTCAAGACAAATTTCAAATACTTATTAATGTTGCTGGCAAAATTATAAATTTAGGGAACACTCAAGATGAAAATGAAATAAATAAGTCAATAAAACAATATAATGATCTACTGGCAGAAACAACTAGAGAAATGGCTACAAAGTTTGAAGCAGAACTTAAGATATTTGCTAGTGTACAACGTCAACAAATTTTTGATGAAGCATATACTCATGCCAACAAAATCATTACTGATTTAAATCAAAAACTAGGTGACACATTAAATGTAGAACTAAATACTAAAGATTTTGTGTTTCCAAAAATTGAATTAGATTCTGTAATAGATAAAGTAGAAGGTTTATATAATAGTAGAAATACTGGGGGTGGTTGCTGTAGTAGCCCTAAAACAATTTATTCTGTTAACTTAGAGCAACTACAAAAATCGTCGAAAGAAAGTATTATAAATGCTATAAAAGAAGCTAAAAAGAAAATACTCTTATTAACAGAAGAAGGCATAAATGAAATAAAAATATATTTAAATCATCAAATCAATAGTCAACTTAAAAAGCTAACTCAAAATTTAGATGAAGCTATTAATAAACAAAAAACTATAGGCTTTAATGCTCAAGACGAAATTGTCAAATTAGAGTTAGAACTTGAAGAAGTTGACGAAAGACTAGATATGCTTGATGTACTACTTCAAGTTACTAAAAATCATTAAAATAAAGTAGGGACATTATTTATGTGGTTTTTACCAATTATCAATACGGGACTTGATATTATTAGTAGCTTAGTAAACGGATTCAATAATCGCGAACAACAAAAGTTAGCGATTATTGAATATGAAAAGCAAGCACGGTTAGAAATGGAAAAGCTCCAAATTGCATCAGATATTGATAGACAGACTAAAGAGCATAATTTATTGATAATGAAAGGAATTATTGATATTATGCAAAATATTGTAAAAACTGATGTTGAGCTAAATATAATAGCCAAGAAAATCGAAGCTGCATTAAATATGCAAATTGGAGATTGGCTATTAGCAAAAAGAAAAGAAATTTGTGATTTAAATAATGAGCAGATAAGACAGCTTAATTATTTTTTAAATAGAGCTAAAGAATTGAATGAAAGTGATCAGGAAAAATTTAAGTCGATTGTATATGAAAATTTTGAATATAACCAAAAAATTATTATTGATAATAATAACTTTTTGGTTAACCAAGCTGAAGAGCTAGCTGCTAAAAGCGGAGTTAAAGTAATTTCTATAAAAGAGGAATTTAAGCATTTATTAGGAGTGAATACGTTAAAATTATTAGAAAATTTTGAAGATATATAGGTTTAAATATCTGTTAAATCTATATAAAATACTTATCTGATATCTTGATGTGCTTTATTGATACAGCAAATATTAGGAAGAGAAATTTAGGAAATATAGCTTGATGCTTTCAAGTTTATCTTGAAAAGCGTGATCGCATCATGAAAACAAACCAAGTTTAAATTGCTTGGTTTCATCCAGTCATAGTGCGCTGACTCTACCTCATTATCAATTAAACTCTTGCTCTTTGTCGCTCTTGCTCTCTTTCATTCCTCTGGTTAATCTGGAGCCTCATGCGATTGTATAAATTCACTTGAGGATCGGAATGGCTAATTGAAGCAACTAAGGCATAACGTTGCATTTCTATTTCATCTGGGTTTGCCCATTTACGGTTACAGCTCACAACCAGAGTCATGTTCCCTTGCTCATATTTTGTGGACTGAGGAAATATTTTTACTTGTCCCCTTTGTACCGTTCCTTTCTTCCGAAGGTTAGAACCTGGAGATAAATCAACCGAGATGCCAGAACCATGATTTTTCTTCAAAATATCTAGAGATATTTCTGTAAATTTATCAGGCTCATTTGTTTTCCTAGCATCTACATAAGCATTCACAATACTTGTATGGTCAAGACCCTTGAAAAGATTGAATTCCATTGTGACTCCCAAATATGAGTCTCCACGAGTAGGACGAGTTGGTGGGTCAAATGCCAAGGTGATTGAGAGTATGCGAGTACCTTTTACTTCAAAAAATTCGGGCGGTAATTGAGGAATTTCATAAATATGAAACTTGCCTACTGGAATTAAAATGTTGTCTTCTGATAAAACAACGTAATTCTCAGCAGAATACATTGCACGTTCCAAATCACTCTGTCCATAACCATAGATAGCTAGTTGGTTCTCAATTTGCTTTGTCTTTTGACTCTGAGATTGGTGACTGTGACATTGAAATTCAGGCGGGATTTCCTTGGGAATAACCGCAGAGTTAACAATAAGGGCCCGAATCAAATTAGAACTAGCTTCTGGATATTTTGTAAAAAGTTGAGCAGCAAGGTTAGCAACACGGGGTGCAGCAAAGCTCGTACCACTACAGATATGAAATAAAGAACTATTAAAATCTTTGGAGAGGGTAACAACAGAAACACCAGCTACGGTATCTGGGAGTCGCAATTTAGCTTTAGGTAAATCCAGTCCTTCTCGATATTTGAGGTCTAATACAACATCTCCGCCAAAGTCCACAACATCTGGCTTTATCATCCCATCCACTCCAAAACCAGTTCTCGTAAAGGGAGAGGGGTATCCTGGTAAATTGGCGATCGCCTGACGACGAACATCAGAAGGTTCTGTAATACTACCCCGACCAAATGATACAGAACCTACAGTTAGTGCAATTGCTGAAGTTGCAGGGTCGATAATTCGAGCATCTTCGTTCAGTAGATAATTTGGGTAGTCAGTCTGTAGTTGCTCATCTGATTTTGCCTCTTTATGAGGTGGTTCCGTATTCCCTGCTGAAACCACAAAAACAATATTTTTATTTTGGTACTGGTAAGCAATTTCATCTATCTTTGCAGCTAATCGAAACTGCTTCATACCGTCTCGGTAAATTTGTTCATCGTTACCTAGCGAGATATTTATGACTTTGCAATTAGGATACTGTTCAACAAAAGCACGAATGGCTTCATGAAGTTGAGTTTCTATAAGAAGATCCTCATCATATTTGTTATTCTCATCTGTTACACGAGCAGAAAATAACCAAGCTGTTGGATCAAAAGAACGCTGTTGAATGCAGTTGTCAACATTTCCATAGATAGCAATGCCCGCAACACTTGTACCATGTCCATGTACATCGTCCGGGCCACCTTTTATGAATTGCCGTTTTGCATCTGGAAATACTTCAGCCTCACCCAGTGCAGGAGCAATTAAAGGATGTCCACGCTGTACACCAGAGTCGATAACCAGAATACCGCAATTATCTTCAGGTGGGGAAACAACTTCGGGAAAAGCAGAAATTGGCAGATTATAGTCAGCAGTTGTTTCAAAAGCAGGTTGGGGTGGGCGATCAATTTCTTTGACTATGGGCAATTCTAGTAAAAGCTCTAAAACTTCTTGAGTAACTTTAATTCGAGCAATACAGAGGTATTCGCCAACGTAGCTATCAGTCATTCTCATAGGAGCAGTATCGCTGGATAAGCCCTCTATATCTTTGGCAAAACCATCTAAATACTTTCGCATTTCTTTGGGATAGCCTGTATGCCAGAGTTCCAAATCTAAGGCTGCAAGTTCATCTGGTTGTACAGGCTTTAGTTGTAACAAACGACCAATGCGATCCTGTGGTTCGAGGGGAACTAGCTCATCAATTGCCCCTAAGTATTCATATTTGGGGCCATCTTTAATCTGGCTGTAACTCTCTAACCGCTTTTTGAATTCAGTTAGCTCATTGTCAGATGAAAATACAACAATAGCTTTACTAGGTTCTCGTGCTAAGACATTTAGTCCTATCTGAGTTACCAAGTCGTCCGAAAAAGAATGTTTTTCAGCAACTTTTATCTTAAAAATTAGTTTTGGGTCGAGACGAAAAGGGCTAGTTTTTTGCTTAACAGGCTCAATTAGGGTAGAAATTTGATCTAATAGCAGCTTACCGTGTTCACTGACATTAGTACGTTTTGTACCTCCAAAACCACCAGTTGATCGCCGAGGTAATTCAATGCTTATTATTCTCGGTAATTTCAGGTGTTCAAACTGACTACCCATCGTGATTAGACGTAAATAGTTATCTTGAGTTTGCTATTATACTTTGTCTTGTGACAAAACGGCCTATTGCTACTTCTAAATCATCAGCAGTCAAGGTACGTTCACCCCTTAGAATCACAGCTTTAATAGCATCAGAGCATATACGCTCTATATCTGCTCCAGTAGCATTCTCAAGCCGAGTAGCAAAAGCAAACAAATCAATAGCAGTATAACGAATAGCAGATAAATAACGACTCAAAAGAGCCGTCCGCAGTTCAACCGACGGGTTATCAAAAAAAATCACTTCATCAAAACGTCGCCAAACAGCACTGTCTAGGAGTTTTTCGTGATTAGTAGCTGCAACAAATATACTTTGATTAGTTGCGTTATCGATGAGTTGTAGCAGGCTATTCACTAACCGTTTTACTTCACCATGTTCATTGAAATTATCCCGATCGCGGGCGATCGCATCAAACTCATCGAACAAAACAAGCCATTCACCCTGTTCAATGTAGGTAAAAATTTTCTGAAGATTCGTTGCCGTTTCACCTAAGTAAGACGAGAATACTGCCGTTAGGTTCACATAAACAAGCGGCAGAGCTAGTACGCTGGAGAGGACTTTTGCGGTTTGGGTTTTACCACAGCCAGGTGGCCCGCAGAATAGTAATTTGTTTTTGGGCTTGAGATTGTAAGCTGCGAGTATATCTTGCTTACGGTTTTCGAGGACAATTTCTTGCAGAATATCAAAAATTGTTTCGCTGAGGACAATGTGATCCCAGGTTAGATCGAATTGTTTTACCTCAACTAAAGCCAACCCAGTATCCTTATCTTTAGGCGGTTCAGGAAACTGGCTCCAAGGGCTAGGGTTAGCAGCTAAGGGTTTTGTGTATCCATTCCCGTTTTGAAGCAGTTTTTCCAGATCCCTAGCAAGCAATATATGATTTTTATTTCTTTCTTCTTCAATCAGTTCCTTAGCGGCAGCTAAAAACTCTTCTCTCTCATTGCGAGAGAAGCTTCTGAAGAGTTTTCTGAGAATTTCGCCGCGTGCCATATTTTATAACCGAAACTGGATACTCGGTGTACCCTAATTTTATAGTACATTCGCACTACTAAGGTAAAGAATGCAAAAAGCTATTTACCATAGCACTGAAATATTACACTTGGCAGGAATCATTCCTCAAGTTATACAGCTAAGACATACTTTTGTACTGGGTAAATGGGTTGCTTTACACTATAGCCACTATTCTCAACTAACTGAATATATAGCCACTATTCTCAACTAACTGAATAGCGATCGCCTCGACACCATTTTAGACCGCTACTAAAATTCCATAACAAAGCTGTTCAGAATAAAAAGCTGTTCACACTCGAATATATTCTAGCCTTCTGTCCACTCCAGCAAATCGCATCTCATACGACCTACAGGCAACAAATCTAGCCAAAATTCTTCAAACTTTTCACTGCTGTCGAAAAACTCGATTAGACAAAAATCTATCCCCGCAAGCGATCGCATTTCTTAGCCATGCTTCTGACGCTTCGCCATCGTTGCAAACGGCAAAAAACAGTAAGGACATTCGCCTTGTACCCAGTCTGCGGGAATAGGGAAAGGCGTTTCACAGTTAGTACACTTCGTTAATAAGCGTAAATTGTGGCGATCGCATTTCATTTTGTCTTTATACTGCCACTCAATTCGATGACAAGGTACTTCTGCATAACAAGCAGCACATAATCTAATTGGTCTGGGCTTCATCGTCACCCCCTTGGGTAGTAAGGTATCGGCTAATCTATCCGCATTGACTCTTACCACAGATGCCAAAGCCTCCAACTCCTGTCTAGTAGGAAACGGATTAAAGTAAAACTTTTCCCAACGCGAAACAACTGCACCGAGTCCAGTTAATTTACCTAACTGGCTTGAGGTTAAATAATTTTCTCGGCGAAAGCGTCCTAAGAAATGGCTTAAGCTTTCTCCATCCAGGGGTTCTACTTCAAAAACACGAGGTTCTTCCGCACCGATTTCCATTATTCAAACCAATCCAAAACTTCAGTCAAAGTATCTTTATCAATGTTCTTCAATCCTTTTCTTAAAGCTAAGATTGAAGCTCTTCTCAATACCCGATCAACCAAACCAATTTTGCCACCTGTTTTTTGATACAAAGGTAATAAAGTTTCATTTCTTATGAGATTAGATGGCAGGGGCAAACACAATACTTCTTCTTCCCAAATTTTTACTAATTCAGAAAATTTCTTCTCTGATACCAAAGGTAATCTGTAACATTCGATAAATCGATCATGAATGTAAGGTTCTTTTTTAATGAGATTGTCTAAACCATCTGTTCCTACAAGAACAATTGAAATTCTCAACAGGTCATAAATTCGAGCAATTTCACTAAAAGTATTTAATTTCAGAAAATTTGCTTCATCAATAATCAGCATTTCCACCTTAGATTCCTTGAGTAGCCTTTGTACTCGCCTTCTGAGGTCAGTTAGTTTTCCTGAAGTTGCATCATATTTCAAACTTTCCAAAATCAGAACCAATAACTCACCCGATGAGCAATCTCCTGGAACTTGCATATACAAAACAGGTACAATATCTCTTTTACCTCCTCTTTTTTGGGGCTTATTTAATAGTCTATACACATCACAAGTCACAGATTTACCTGCTCGTGGAGGTGCAACAATTCGACCACATTGTTTAGAAAGACGCAAACCATCTAACCAATCATGAATTTTTTGTATATGCTCTAATTCCACAACACTAGGACTAAGGAGACGTTCAATTTCTGGCTGTAATTCTTCTGGAATGGGTTCATCTCCCCATAAATTCTGTACCCATCTCTGCCAATAATCATCTTTCATGATTCTGATTGTTGTCGAAAATTAATAACGTTTTAACGTCTGAATATGTTTAATAAAATCCTGTAAATTCAATGAAATCTACTCATCATAATCTTGACGAAGTTGCTCATAGTTAAAGATTCTGGGTTTTCGAGTTACAGGTTTTGGTGTTTCTTGTAAATTTTCTAGTGGTTCTGTCTCGCTCAGATTGATGGGTTCAGACACAGAATGAACTTGAGCTTGTTCTTCTTTCTTGCGTTCCTTTTGGCTCTTTTTCTTTTGCTTGATGAAAGTATCACGGTCGTGTATCTCTGCCAAAATTGATTTATTACTGAGTGTTTTACCAACAGAGCGAACTTTTCGACTAGCGGCTTTAGCCTCTTCTAGAGATAATTGCTCAGTTTCCCAATCCAGCGCATGAGCAGCAGACAGAAACACTTCCTTACCTTTATCTATTCGGTAAACCCAAACAGTTGTAATATCTCTAGGGTCATACCTGAGTACAATATTTTCCCCTGCGTAAGCCGCCAGGTAGTCACCACGATACATGATATTTTCAAAGCTGAGATACCCGCCTTTGTAAATGCTGCGCCGAGTCTTTTTCATCAAACAGATATCTAATTCCCGCTCCTTAACCATTTTTGGTAGAGCAGGTAGTCCCGCTTCCCATCGTTGAAACCTTGTTTGGTCTTTTGTCCGTGCATCAAGACGTTGATTGTAGTTGTCAACAATGTAGCGAACTAACAGTAGGTGTAATTCCCGTAAAGTTAAGCAAGCTTCTTCCTCTGCTGTCTTAGAACGTTCCTGAATATTGGAACCTAAATAGCCATAGAAACCAGAGAGAAATTCTGTATTAATCGTGCCGAAGCTACGTTCTTCAATACCGCCCTCACTAGGGCGATCGCGTAAATGGCACTCAAAGCCTAATTGAAAACCAATCTGTTTTAAGTGTTCCGAGCGAAAGTCTTTACCACCATCAGTGAAAAGATTTTCGGGTACGCCGTATGTTCCCCAGTCGCTAATAAGTTTATATTCTGCACTATATTGCTTTGGCAAAATAGCATGACGTAAAGCTAGAGCAACCACTTGAGAGCTAGGTGCATCAAAGCCCACATGAATACCCATAATGCAGCGAGAATAACTGTCTGTAATCTTTGTGAACCAAGGTCTAGCTAATGCTTCACCATACTGATCAACCAACATGACATCTAACTTTGTATGGTCGCACTGCCAAACATGGTTGCTGTAACGCACATCTAATGTTTGCCCATCACGAGTTTTATGTGAGACTCGTGACCCTCGCCATCCAATATTCCTCTGTTTCTGTTTCTGCTCTTGACGTTCAATGATAGGGTTGAGAACCCTATAAACTGTCATGTGGCTAGGGTATTGTTGTAAACCTAACTGTTCTGCTCTGACTTGGACTCTCATCGCCACCTGAGCAGGAGTCATTTTTTTGCTACCCTTATTCCCTTCTTTAAAAGTGGTAACAATAAATTTTTGCCACTCTGGGTCTATTCGATAACTACCTTTGTCATTTCTCTGCGTTTCAACAATTGCCGATAAACCGTCTTGTTGATATTTTTTGACTAGACGCTGAACTGTTCGCACAGTCTTGCCCAGTTTCTTTGCTGCTGCTCTTAACTTCTCACCATAGGTTTTGCGATCGCATGGTTCAAGCAAACCTTGGATCACGTCCATTTTGAGTTTTGCCTCAGCCGATAATTCCGTGATAATTACGTTTGCTTCTTCTGGTTCATCATTCTGAATTTCATCTACATCATCGTTGTTTTCAAAAGGCAGAGATTCGTCGTCTTGATTGACGATGGGCATTTCATCCATAGAAAAAATTGATTCATGCTCAAAACAGTAATAACAATCTCGCTATTGTGCGAGAACATCCAAACTTCCTAAAGCAGTTGACCCTTCAATGGAAGCGGCAACTTTTCGGTATAAGGATGTATTATTTAGTACATATGTACTAAATAAAGTTATAATACCACTATTCGAGCGAAAAAGCGACAGCTAATCTGTTACGAAATCAGAAAATCTTGGAAAATGTAAAATTATAAAAGACGACATCTATTTTGTTATTCTTGAAATACACGACAATTAAAGTGTTAAATAAACTATTTATCCTTTGCATATTAAAAAACGCTGCAAACACTTATGTAGCAACGTTTTTGATGTTTTTATATTTGATGACATTATTTTGTTAAGACGACAAATAATTAGTTATTCGACAGTTGTACAGCGACAGATTATTTGACCGTGGCGACATATTATTTGTCAAAAACCTCAAACGACAAATTACTTGCCACCAAAATTAAATTGTTGTCCTGCGTTGAAAAATAATCATCTCAGTTCCGATAACGGGGTTACGTGCGACTAATCTCTCTTGAGAATCGATAATTTCTAAATGAGCAAAATCTAATTCTTGAGAACGCTGTAATATGTCTGCGGCTAATTGATTTTGCTGGGATTCTGGGAGATTGTACCAATCATCTTTAATTTTCACAGTCAAGCTACTGCTGCGGAAGTTAGCTTGAATTGATTCTATGATGCCGGAAACGTAAGCATCGCTAATTTCTGCCACTTGAGTTTCAATGGCTGCAATTAGTCTTTGTTCTGGGGTTAATTCTATTCTTGGCGTTGGGGTTGGTGTTGGTTCTGGCGTTGGTTCTGGGGTGGTTTCTGGGGTGGGTTCTGGTGTCGGTTCTGGTTCTGGAGTTAGTTCTGCTTCTGGGGTGGGTGTGGCTTCTGCTGATGGCTGTGGCTGTGGTTCTGGTGGTGTAGTGCTTTGTGGTGTTGGTGTTGTTGTAGGCGTGGGTGTGGGTGTGGGAACTTCTTGTGCTGGGGGAACTGTTGCAATTTGAGTGGGTTTTTTGGTGAGTACAGTCGTAGTTGTCCACACGACGATTACAGCCAAGACACTAGCAATGATTCCTGTCAAAGCTGTATCCGTCACCTTTGTAGATAGATTCGATGGTAAAAAAGGACGGACTTGCTTAAGTAAAAATCTACTCCATTTAGATTCTAGCGATCGCCAAAATCCTATTGTTGTTTCAGTAGATGGAGTTTCTAGTTGTTCTACGGTGGTTTCTAATATTCCTATTGTTCCCCTGAGAATTTGAATAATTATCCCCTTCCAAATAGGTTGGACTGTTCTTTGGCGGGGTTGACTTCTCGACGAAGACTTATTTGTTGGTTCAGGAGGTTTGTCTTGTGACATGGAAATTTCACCAAAAGCACAGATTATATCTACAACTATCTAGCAATTTGTATTCTTACCCTATGTTAAAGCTGCGTCTACATAATACAATTACGAATTACAAATTATGAAAATTTAGTGTGTGATGAAACTCAACCGTCGGCAATTTTTATTGTTAAGTAGTCTCAGCACCGTTGGTAGTGGAGTGTTAACTTGGACGTTAATTCATCAAAATGGCCGTAAGCAACTGATAGATTCTGTCACCGCAGCTACACCACCGAAGAAAAATTTACTCTTGCGGTTTGTGTCTGTAGCCGATACTGGTACTGGTGCCAAGGGACAGTATGCTGTAGCTAAGGCGATGACGCTATATCACCAGCGCAATCCTTATGATTTAGTGGTGTTAGCAGGTGATAACATTTACAACAACGGCGAAATTGAAAAAGTCCAAGCTGTTTTTGAACGTCCCTATCAAGATTTACTCAAACGTGGTGTAAAGTTTCAAGCTTGTCTAGGTAATCATGACATTCGCACTGATAACGGCGAACCGCAAGTCAAATATCCTGGGTTTAATATGAACGGACGCAGATATTATACTTTTCGTCGAGAACGGGTGCAATTTTTTGCTTTAGACACCAATGGTAATGCTGATTGGCAAAATCAATTATCTTGGTTAGAAAAAGAGTTAAGTAGTAGTGATGCTACTTGGAAAATAGTTTTTGGACATCATCCCATTTATTCCTCTGGTGTCTATGGGAGCAATTCTGAGTTTATTAAAACCTTCACACCCTTATTTAAAAAATATGGTGTGCAATTGTATATCAATGGACATGAACATAGTTACGAACGCACTCGCGCTATCGATGGAACTACCTATTTAATTTGTGGTGCAGGTGCAGGAAATCGTCCTGTCAGTCGTTCAGAATGGACGGAGTATTCTACCAGTAATTTAAGCTTTGCTGCCTATGATGTTTATCCCGATAAAATCGAAGTCGTTGCTATTGGTACTAATCATCGCGTCTTTGATCGGGGTGTAATCAAACTCAGCTAAATGTTTAAGTTTAACATCCAGATTACCCAGGCGATCGCTATGATTAGGTACTAAGTTGAAGTAGTAAATTTTCCTAGCGATCGCCCTGATATTTCCACAAGTAATATGTAATTAAATTCCGCTCTCATTTGAAATGGGACACTAGACTGTATATCAGAATAAAAACTATTAAAGCAAAACAACTAAATAAAGAAGCACTGAGAGTCACAAGAACAGGTATATTCATAGATTGAATTATGGTGATTGCGCCAACACTGAAACCGATAGCAGCTATAAAACTCATCAGGCTGACTAGATTCTGATTCACCATCTTTTCCTATCCCTCACTCACGGCTTCCTCATTATTCATAATTCATGAGCAGCTTTAAATGCTGTAAAAGCCATTACCTTAAAGTGAGGGCAATTGTTCACAAGTTATGCAATTTTGATATATTTTTAGAGTTTTTTCAATATCAAAATATAATTTAATTATAGCGAGGTATAATAATTATTTTTTTAGTGATAAATTTAGTTATAAAAAAAGGACTAAAGTCCTTACTACGAACTTAATATTAGTATTTCTACATTACCTATTTGAATAGGTTACTGTTCTTAGGTTCCATATTTTCCCAATTTACCCATTAGGTAATTACAACTATGTTGAGTTATAAATTCATATTTAAAGACGCGGATTATCGCGTCTTTTTAAACCTTCATTTTTGAATAATTACTGATGTGCCTAAAGAAGCCCAATTAAATAACCATTTAGCATGATTAGGTGCAAGATTTACGCAACCGTGGCTAACTGGAGTACCAAATCTCCGATGCCAATAAGCACCGTGAATACCGTAATTCCCATCATAAAACATTGCATAGGGAACATTGGGGACATCATAATTTCTACCGCGCATTCGGGTAACTTTATGCTTTGATTGAACTTTAAAAGTACCAATACGTGTGGGTGTAGATTTCTTACCAGAGGAAATTACGATCGCATACACTGGTTTATTACCTTCCCAAGCAATTAATCTCTGTGTAGAAAGATTAATCTGAATCCAGCGTTCATCTGATTTTTGCAGATTCTGTATACTTGCTGTAATTTTCTGGCTAATGACACCAGCCCAAGCTGCATCAGAACTCATGCTAATGGTACTAAGTGACAATAATGCACCAACCATAGATAGTTTTAAGCAGCGTGTCCAGTTCTGAAAAGTGAATATTTTCATGGTAGAAGCACGGAGACAAAGAAATTTTTACCAGTTTTTGAGACATCAAATATAACCGTACATTGGTAAAAATTTCATCCAGAAAATTACAGAGAGAAGTCATTAGTCATTAGTCATTAGTCATTAGTCATTAGTCACTAGTTTATCTCCCTGCCCCCTGCCCCCTGCCCATTCCCCAGTCCCCATCCCTTACAACGGAATTAACTCTGGATAATATTGCAACAACTCGTCGTTAGTGAGTTCATCACCTAATCTGGCTGGAGAGAAATGAACTTGAATGGCTCTGAGTTTGTGGTTGTAGTGTAGATTAATTAAGGCTTTTAATCCTTCCTTTAACGCCTGGATATTTGCTAAGTCTGTTTCTATGTCGGGGACTTCTCCTTCAAAAGCCACTGTGATCATCACTACAATATTACGTGTGGTGGGGAGTGATAGAGGTTGACTGGAACTAGCATCTAAGTCTAAATCAGCACCATATCTTTCGGCGGAATCACTAAATAATTCGTTGAAGTAGTCTCCGGCTTCCCCTTCACTCCAGAAGACATCACCTTCATTAGATGCTGATAGCCAATACTCATCGTATCGCACCAGAGTTTCGCACAGGTCTACTAGACCCTCGCCCATGACTTGCATATCACCTTCAGAGGCGATCGCATCTCTAGCGATTCTATTTAATTCTCCCAAAATTGGCGCGATTTCTGATCCCGCCAAGTGCAGAAATATCCGACAGACTACATAACGAGTCCGCCCCATCATTTTGTTGAAGATACCAGACATCTATTTCTATCTCCCATCGGAATATAAGGGTATAGGGCAAGCAAGAAGTGCGGGAGGGGTGGGAGGTGTGGGAGGATAGGGAAGAAATCTTTCCCCCCACACTCCCCACACTCCCCACACTTCCCCATCTTCCCAGTCCCCAGTCCCCAGTCCCCAGTCCCCCACTCACTCATTGACATAGTGAAAAGTTTTGACAAAATCAATCACTGTATTCATGGGTGGTAGTGTGGGTGTAGGTGACTCACTAGATAAATCAGCTAAAAAGTTAACATGATCGGCAGCATTAATAAATCGTTTACCAAAATTTGGGTTGTGATGCACAATCAGAGTTTGACCACTGGAATTAGTTAAGATGGTTTGGGTGGCAGCTTTAAAGAAATTAATTTTGGCTGCTAATTCCAAATTTCTTTTTACCTGTCTAATGGCTTTCGCCTGAACTATAGCTTCCTGGATAGGGGCTACTAATTGCTTCGCCCTTTGGAGTGTGTTTAGATCCAAAAGAGATATATCTTCTTTCCCTATGGTGTCTACCATTGTGTAAATGTTTTTTTGCGTATTGGCTACATCTCGAAAGGGGAGAATCGCCATACAAGCGGTAGGTAATAGGGTATCATCACTATCTACTCGAAAGGTGATGACTGTACGGCGGCGACTTACTTCTATACTAGGGGGTTGTTTGCATAGCTGATATTCTTGCGCGATGTGGTAGTAAGCACCGGCTAAAGCAAAATTGGCTTCTGATTCTAGGGCTGCATCAACGACAATACAAATAGTTGGCGGCGTTTCATTAAAAAAATCGCGGACATCCTCTATATCAAATCTTTGAATAATAGTGCGATCGCCTTCAGGGCTTAAATCCACCCATTCACAGACTAAAGCATCCGTTTTTAAACCAAACCTTGGTGTAGAGTAAAGTTTTGCACCGGTGAGAATTGCACTAGTTAAGTCAGCACCTATCCATTCTGCTTTAATTAATTTGGCTTGGCTTAAATTGGCATGGACTAAACTAGCATTGGTTAAATTAGCATTACTTAAGTCTGCTCCAATTAAACTGGCACCACTCAATTTGGCGTTGCTTAAATCCGTCCAACTCAGATCAGCTCCATTTAAATCAGCCCAACGCAGGTTAGCACCACTCAAATCTGCACCGCTCAGGTTAGCTTGAGCTAGATTTGCTTGTTTTAGTTCAGCTTCTCGCAAATTAGTGCTGCTTAAGTCAGCACGGCTCAAATCAGCTGCATTGAAGTTAGCCATTTCTAGGTTAGCCCCCGCTAGGGAAGTACCTTTTAAGATTGCTTCCGAGAGATTGGCGTTACGGAGATGAGCATGGCGCAGTGTGGCTTCCCGTAAGTCAGCTCCTTTGAGATCAGCTTCAAACAAATCAGCACGACTCAGTTCTGCACGAATTAATTCCGCGCGCACTAATAAAGCTCCCCGCAGTTGCGCGCGGCTCAGATCAGCACGAATTAAATTAGCTACATTTAAACAACAATGATTGAGAATCGCATTGGAGAGATTGACACCACTAAGTCTAGCTACATTTAATTTGGCATGGCTTAAATCAGCTCCATTGAGATTAGCTCCACTTAGATTAGCGACGCTCAAATTCGCATGACTAAGGTTCACACCACTCAGTTTGACCCCGCTCAGATTCGCTTCTGAAAGGTCAACACCGCTAAAGTCCATTGCTCCGCTTGTATATTTTTCTAGCAATTCCTCTACATTCATTGATGCTACCCTTTAGTCATTAGTCATTAGTCATTAGTCATTAGTTTTTCTCTCCTGCTCCCCTTTCCCTATATTGGTTCAAGTAGACGGAAAATAAGAATAATCAGCTTACATAGTTAAAGATGAAAATAGGGATTTTAGGATTGGGATTGATTGGTGGTTCACTGGGTTATGATTTGCGATCGCAAGGTCATCATGTTTTAGGTGTCAGTCGCAAGGAATCTACCTGTCAAACAGCAGTAGCTTTAGGTAGTGTCGATGTAGCATCTGTAAACATGAACTTGTTAGCAACCGCAGAAGTTATCTTTGTTTGTACACCTATTGGACTTATTGTTCCCCAAGTTGAGCATTTAATTAAGCATTTAAAATCGAGTACGGTAATTACGGATGTAGGTTCAGTAAAGGCACCCATTGTAACAGCTATTTCCCCTATATGGGCAAATTTTATCGGCGGTCATCCAATGGCGGGAACTACTGATAGTGGAATTGAAGCCGCACAAAAAAAATTATTTGTCAATCGACCCTATGTATTAACACCAACATCACAAACGCCACCCGATGCTGTAGCGCAGGTAGAAGAAATTGTGCGATCGCTCGGTGCTAATATCTATCATTGTCAGCCAGAACAACATGACCGCGCCGTCAGTTGGATTTCTCATTTACCAGTTATGATCAGTTCTTCGTTGATCGCAAGCTGTATGAGTGAAACTGACCCAGAAGTTTTACAATTAGCCCAAAATCTCGCTAGTTCCGGTTTTCGGGATACTAGTCGCGTTGGTGGAGGAAATCCAGAATTAGGCGTGATGATGGCGCAATATAATCGTCAAGCCTTGTTGATTTCACTACAAAAATATCGCCAAAATCTTGATGAATTAATTAATCTAATTGAGCAGGAAAATTGGACAGCTTTAACAACAAGACTAGAATCAACTAGCCAAGCTAGACCTAATTTTGTTGATTAGTTACGTAGTACATTATGAAGATCCTTGAGATTCCTAGCTTCTTCAGACAGCTAGGAATTTTTATGTAAATAAAATTTACAATTCAATCTGCATAAATAGAAATTTAAGACCTGTTAAATAACTCGTGGAAAAATATTTATAGATTTTCAACCATGAACAAAAAAAACCTCATTCCTTTACTCACCATAGGTCTTGGCTTGTCCACAATATCCGTATTACCAGTTCAAGCATTAGAAGGACAAGTACCAACTTTGTATGAACTTCGAGGCGAAGGGATTACAGTTACCTACTCAACCACTAGTTTTGATGGTAGACCACGCTTAGACTACCAAGACAGACAACAAACATTACATTTTACAGGGGATCAAATCCGTACTGTAGGACTAGAGATTGGAACATTGGTGACAGTAAGCACTGGGAAAACTTTAGAAGGTAATCCTACCACATTTAGTTTACTTTTACCTGCGGTGAATTTAGGAAAAAGCAACCAAGCACCAATTACTACCAATGGGATCACAACAATTAATCGTTTTTCTCTGACGACTAGATTTAATCAAGGGCAAACTCAGATTTATAAAACGACTTCTTTGGTTGGCACAGCTCAAGCAGTGCAGTTTTAAACTTGTAAAATATGGTGCGTTTGCACGATAACGCACCATAATTAAATGCTTAAATTTCAGGATAAAGATATAAAATTTACTTGTTATATGCAAAAACCGTCTATTTAATATCTCTCATGAAAATTAATAAACCTGAAGTTGTACAGCAAGACAACTATATTTTTTATCGTGTCAATATTGATTTCTCAGACGGTAATAAAACCTTGTGGTATGCAGTTGATGAAGAATACGCTAATCTTGTCTCAGACCGTGCTGATGCAGCTTTAGTAGCACTTCTCATTCCTGCAATGGCAAGAGGAGAGGATATTTATATATCAGGAACAATTTCTGAAAAACTGTATTACAACTTGTCTAGTCGATATCAAAAAATATTGCAGATCATTTTGCCATCTCTACGCTTGGTTAACGTTTATCCATCAGATGTTCAAGTTGCATCTTTGCGAGCTGATGGCGTAGCGACTGGTTTTTCTGCTGGTATTGATTCTTTTTCTGTACTTGCAGATCATCACTATAAACAAAATGTGCCACCAGGTTTTCGGGTTACACATCTTTTATATAATAATGTTGGCTCACATGGTGGAGGTGCTGAACGTTTATTCAGAGAACGTTATGCACGATTAAAACCGATGGTAGCAGAACGTATTCAACTACCTTTTATTGCAGTTAATTCCAACCTGGACAGTTTTTATAAAGGCTTTAATTTTCGGCAAACTCATACTCCGCGTAACGCCTCAGTCGCATTACTGTTGCAGCGTGGAATTGGGCGTTTCATGTACGCATCTGCTTATACTTATACAGACATTTATATCGGTGCTAGCAACGGCATGGGTTATAGTGATGCGGTGACACTGCCACTAATGTCCACTGAAGTCCTAGACGCATTTTCTGTAGATAGTGAATACACTCGTGTAGAAAAAACAATTCGTGTTGCTAATATTGAGGATTCATATCAGACACTAGATGTTTGTGTTCACGCTGACAGAGCTTATAACTGTTCTACTTGTTTTAAATGTATGAGAACCTTGCTTACTTTAGAAATAGCAGGAAGTATCGAGCATTATGCTAATATCTTCGATTTAAAAGCCTATGCTCAAGAGAGGGAAAAATACATTGCTTACAAGGTACTCCAGAGCAACGATCCATTAATCAGGGAAATTGTCTCCTTTGCTCAAGAACGTAATTTTAAATTTCCCCTTTCCTCACGCTTACTGAGATTGAAAGCGCAAATTGGCAACATCATTAAAACACCAGTGAGAAAATTTTACAAGGTGTGAAGCAAACGGAGAAAGTATATCTTACTCTGTTGACTTGCCAGGATGTTTGAAAAGTGGTTGACTGTATTTTTTAACACTTATTAATTCCCCATAACCACACTTGAAAAAAGGAAATAATTAGAATCGAAGTCGCCCTTTTGAAAAGGGATTTTAGGGGATATAAAAGTATTTGATACATCCCCTGGGAGTTTGCAAACAACCTCTTTGTGAACAGGGTGCAAGAGGGTTTTAGCCTCGTTGCTTTTACTACAAATAGATTCAATTTATACATTTACTTATTTAAATTAATTATGTGATTTTAATAAAACTTTTGTGAATGGAAGAAGTTTCTAGTCATCATCTGTTAGTTTATGTACGTGTTCTACCAAAAATTAGCTTAATTATTCAGTTGCATACATCAAATATCTGTCAGCCTTTGAATTGCAGAGTAATTCGGGTGCTAGATGAATCAAAACCGCTAATAACTGAAATAAACTATGGAAAAACGATTAGGAACACAGTTTATTACTCTTCAACAAAACTGTAGTCAGTATATCAAAAAACTATCTCGAAATAAACACTTTCGGGGTTTGAAAATATATCTTTTTATACTCGCTTTAGTAGTGGGAATAATTGTTACACCCATAGGGGATTCTATATCTGGAACTTTAAATAAATTACCCACCAATACTTATAAAGTAGCTACCAAACCATCTTATAAAACATCTTGGATAGGTAATACTTTTGGTGGTAGCAAGTGGGTACAAATTCAAATGGCGGGGATGTATGTTTCACCGGAAGGTAAAGTTTACATCAATAGTCATTGGGATGAAGCAGGCCGAGAAGTTGGTATTTATCAAAATGGCGATGTTATTGGTAAATTTGATGACTTGCATGGCTGGGGAAGGCTAGGAGGCATGGCGATTACAGGTAATCAGCAGTACCTTTATATAGCTATGCAGCAAGGTCATGAAGGGAAACCAGAGGATGATTATCCGCCAAAGGGGACAACTTGGTATTGTGTCCGACGCTATGACTTGTCTGGAAAACCTGCGCCTTTTACTGGGGGGCGTGGTTGGGATAAAAGTATGCTGATCATCAATAGTGAAAATGAAGTGACGGGATTAGCCACTATTGGGAAAGAATTATATGTCAGTGATCTGGCTAGTAATCGCGTCCGTGTTTTCAACACTGATACCATGCAAGAACTACGCAGTTTTAGTGTCACCAAACCAGGCGCGATCGCCATTGACCGACAAAATAATGTATGGGTGATTCAAAATCACCAAAATCAAGCCAAGATTGTCCGTTATTCTCCCCAAGGACAGCAACTAGCACAAATTACAGATGTCGCCAAACCAACTGCGATCGCCTTTAATCCCCAAGGTCAACTGTTAGTAGCAGATAATAGTCAAAATCAGCAAATTTTAATTTACAAAGTTGCCGATAAACCAGTAAAAATCGGCAACTTTGGCGACAAAGGCGGAATTTATAGCAATATTCGTGGTCAGGTCAAAGACTCAAAACTGTACGGTATTACTGGAGTCGGCACAGATAAAGCCGGTAATATTTACGTTAGTAATAACGGTTTTAATAACACCGGTGCAGACTTAAGGAAATTCACTCCCGCCGGAAAACTCCAGTGGCGTTTATTAGGTTTACAGTTCCTAGATAATGCTGACGCTGATCCTGATAGTGATGGTAAAGATGTGTTTACTAAAAATGAACACTTCGTCATGGACTACAGCAAAAACAGTGGTAAAGAATGGACATATAAAGCCTATACCTTAGATAAATTTCGTTATCCTGACGATGGGAGACTACACACCACACCCACAGCCGCCTTTGTTCGTCGTCTCAGTGGCAAGCGTTTAATGTATCTTTCCTCAGAAATGATGGCAGAACGCCTGTTAATCTACCGTTTTGATGGTGAAATTGCTGTCCCCTGTGGAATTTTTGGTAAAAACCATCTCAAATGGCCACCTAATCAACCCAAAGATGGTAGCTGGTTATGGCGTGATATTAATGGTGATGGTGCAATTCAAAGCAACGAATATAAAACCCTTGGTGCAGAAGATGGTTCTGTATGGGGTTGGGAAGTTGACAGCAAAGGAGATATTTGGCAAGCTGCCGAAGCTGGCTACATCAAACACTATCCTTATCAGAAATTAGATAAAAATGGCTGTCCGATTTATGGTCAAGGTACTGGCGAGAAAATACCCATGCCTGCACCCTTTAAAACCCTGACCAGAATCAAGTATATTCCCCAACAAGATGTCATGTATTTAGGTGGCTATACCACTGAGCGTCCCAATGTAGATGGAGATTGGGGTCTAGTCGGTACGGAGATAGTACGTTATGACAACTGGAGTAAAAAGAAAACTTTACGTTGGCGGATAGCCTTACCTTACAATCCCAACACCGACCCCAAACTTCACATTAAATCAATGGATGTAGCGGGAGACAGAGTTTTTGCAGTAGCCAGTAAAAAAGCAGAAGTCTATGTCTATCAAGCCTCAACCGGAAAGCAACTACAAATACTAACACCGGGAGCAGAAGTCGCCGGGGAAAGCGGCTGGGTTGATGTACCCTATGGTATTCGCGCCTTTCGACGCTCAAATGGTGAGTATCTAGTATTTGTAGAGGAAAATGCCAAAGGCAAAGTTATGATGTATCGCCTACCAGGGTGAAGAGTGAGGATGTAAGGGTGTAAGGGTGTAGGGGTGTAAGGGTGTAGGGGGAGAAATTCTATACCAATGCCCCATGCCCAATTCCCAATGCCCTATGCCCCATTCCCCATGACCAATTTTCAAAATGATTGAAATTTGAACTCAATATTGAAAAGTCAATGCGTGTACTACATATCTTGAATCATATCCGAGAAATTGGTAACGGCATCGTCAATGTAGCTGTAGACTTGGCTTGTCTGCAAGCTAAAAACGGTCATGATGTGGCTGTTGCATCTGCCGGTGGAGAATATGAAAAATTATTAGCTAGTTATGGTGTACAGCATTTTCTTTTAGATCAAGCTAGAACACCTACGAATTTAATTCCGGCTGTTAGACGGTATCGAGCCATTATCAAAGATTTTCAGCCAGATATCGTTCACGCTCATATGATGACGGGGGTTGTGTTAGGCAAACTTCTCAAAGCTAATTCTGACTATGCTTTAGTTTCTACAGTCCACAATGAATTTCAACGCAGTGCTATACTTATGGGTTTAGCAGATCGGGTTATTGCTGTGAGCAAAGCCGTCTGTCAATCAATGGCACGGCGCGGGATTCCTGGGCATAAATTGCGGGTAATACCGAATGGGACATTGGGCAGTGTTCGCACTCGTCATATTAAAGAGTATGAGCCTGTAAAATTACAACATCCAGCGATCGCCACTGTGGCAGGAATGTATCAGCGCAAAGGCATTAGTGAGTTAATCGATGCTTTCACACAAATAGCTCCAGAATTTCCCCAAGCACACCTTTATATAGTAGGAAATGGCCCAGATAGGGAAGCTTTTACCCAAAAAGCCCAGCATACAGCTTTTAGCGATCGCATTCATTTTGAAGGTTTTCAGCCAGAACCACAACGCTATCTATTAGCAGCTGATATCTTCGTCCTCGCCTCCCATCGTGACCCGTCCCCATTGGTGATTCCAGAAGCCAGAGAAGCAGGTTGTGCAATTGTGGCTACTAAGGTAGATGGCATTCCTGAAGCTTTAGACAATGGCAAAGCCGGTATTTTAGTCCCACCGAAAGATAGTCAATCTCTAGCCACAGCTTTAGCAGAATTACTGAGTAATCCTAATGAATTGTCTTACTGGAAAGAGCAAGCACAACAAAACTTAGAATGGTTGAGTGTAGGACGGGTCAATAAAGAAACTTTAGCCGTATATAGTGAGTTAATTCCTGGAAAATCAGGAAAATACACCAAAATCATCTGTTAAGTAGTTTATTGACTTATTGACCATTTGTTCAGGTATGAGACTGAATCGGGATAGGTAGTATTGTTTCGAGATTCTGGAATTTTAATCCAAAATCCAAAATCCAAAATCCAAAATTGTTATGCGGTGTCACTGTCTAAAATAGACGAGTGATAATAGCAGTATGTCGCTAGTTACTAGTTCCTCCCTAAATTCTTAGACCCTCACACCGTAAATAAACCATGTCCCAAAATCTCCCCCATGTCTTACCTGCTCTACCGCCCCAAGTTGAGGAAGGTTTTGCTGTACACCAAACAACTAAGCAGTTTTATCATGAAGTGCAAACACGCTTAGAGTTTCAGCATTATTGTGAGTGGTATGCCAAGACTGCGGCACAAAATCGCCAAGATTTAGAAAAAATGCGCGGCGAAGTGAATATTTTGAGGTGGTTTCGCCGCCCATAGTAGATTTAGATTAGCTCCACTTCACCTTCACGTAAGTGGACTTTAAATTTTTTACTAATTTGGACTAACAATGGTAAGTTAGCACTTACAGGTCTACCTTGCCATTGGGTAACAATATCCACAATTTCGCCTTCTATGCCTTTGATGTCAAAAGCTTTACCGCGATGTTCAGGATGATGGTACACTACCACTGACTCTTTAACACGAATGCGATCGCCTACTTTCATATCAACCTTTACACCTTGCTTTTGCTGTTCCACAAGTGTCTCCACGAACAACCCTCACTCAATTACAGTAACCTCTCTGGCGCGAATCTCTACAGATGCTTTATTTCACGTTTTTACCTGTTATATAAACAAAGCCTGCCCTATGCAGGCTTTGGGGGCGATTAGTCAGCAAAATCAGAATTTCTGATTAGACTTATAATATTATTCACAGGTATACGTAGAAGAACCCTGTATTTCCTAGTTGCTGATCGCAGTGAAGCGTGAACTGTACAAAGGCTTTTACAGCTACTCGTAAATACGGCAGCGATCGCTCAAGCACAGTTCTGTGGGCAGAAAATCCACAACGCTCTTTTATCCTCAGTACACTTATTTACCTCTAAGCTAGCCTTAAAAGTAGATTTTCGAGGATAGAACAGCAAACAGTCCAGGAAAAACCGACTTTGCTCTTGATTTGCGCTTTAACGATAAATTCAATTCTACAACAATCAGCACTCAAAACTTAGCATGGGGATTGGGGATTGGGGATTGGGGATTAGGGACTGGGGACAAGGTAGACAAGGTAGAATTTATTTCTCAACTCATTACTCATTACTCATTACTCATTACTCATTACTCATTACTCATTACTCATTACTCATTACTCATTACTCACCACTCCCAGCTAGGGGGAATATTCAGCCAATCTACAATTTGCTAACCTAGCCCCCACGGCTTCGATATGTCGCCACCATTGAGTCCCACCAGCCCACACCCGTGAGGGAAAATTCCCTTCTGGAAACGACTGATAAAGGGGAAATTGCCAACTAGGAGGAGAATTAGAGTTATATAAATGCCATCCTACCGCCGCACAAAACCTGACATAGTCACATTCAACTCTCTCGTAAATTTGCTTTTGGATACTAAAACCAAATCTCCCTTGACTGTATTTGAGCCACAATTGGTCAATGATTTGTAAGTCTTCGCAGGGTAATTTGGCGATGTCACCCATAAAAAAATAACTACCCGTGGGCTTAGATAAAGCCTGACACATTACCGCCCAAGTTTCTTGGTCTGCAAGTGACCATTGTTTGAAAGCTAATAAATCGCGTAATTTATGGTAGTCAACTCCTACCTCAGAATATAGAGTGTTAACTGATTGTTGCGGCTGGACAGTGCTAGGACAGGTATTTAGGACTTGTAAAACTTCAGCCGCCGATTTGTAGCGTTGCGAAACAGCATTTTGCAGCATTTGGTCAAGAATTTCGCCTAGTTGCTTGCTGATAGTGTTCCCTGATAAAAGATAATCACGCCAGACCCAGCGATCGCAACTCACATCAAATAAATCAAAGGGGGAAATGTCGGTTAATAAATGAATACAGGTGACACCTAAACTGTACAAATCACTAGCTGGTAATGCTTTCCCTCTAGTTTGTTCAGGGGACATATATTCAGGAGAACCGATGGTAGTACCTGTTTGGAGTAAAGCTGTAGCGGTAATGTGTTTAGCAATGCCAAAATCAATTAAAAATAACTCCCCTGTATTTGCATGGCGGATGATATTGGCTGGCTTGATGTCCCGATGAATAATTTGCTTGTCATGGATAAATTGCAGCACTGGTAATAAATCTTTCAAGAGTTGCTGAATTTGTGGCTCTCTAAAAACGCCATTTTGCTGCAATTCCTCTTTGAGAGTTTGTCCAGGAATCCATTCTTCCACTAGATACAGCTGATTTTCCTGTTCAAAATACCCCAACAGCTTTGGAATTTGGCGATGTTGTAACCCATCTAACCGCACAGCCTCCTGGCGAAATAATTTCACGGCTTGCTGACAATTGCGACCATACTGGGAGGGGAAATGAAATTGTTTAATGACACACCAGGGTTTGGCGGGGAGTTGTTCATCCACTGCTAAAAATGTGATACCAAAGCCACCCTGACCAATACGTCGGATTAAATGATAACGATGATTGAGTAAAAGCTGCTTACCGCATTGGAGACAAACTTCGGCTGTAGTAGGATTGTGGGAATATAAACAACCAATATGAGGACAGAGTTTCATCACGAGCAATTTTCCAGGGCTTAACCCCTATGATTCCCAAATCTTGCTCACCTGTTACCTCAATACTTTCCCATTACCCAGTCCCTATTGCTGCTCGGCCGTATAAGTATAGAAGTTATTAAATGCACCTACAGTTTCAAATCTATAAGCAGGTAGCCAATTATTCACTTTTAATTCAGTGCGATAGATACTAAACAAAATTAAGTCTTCCTTTTCAGTGGTGAGTGAAAGGAGTTGACGCATCTGGGGGTTAGCAGAATCTATGAGTTTGTCACAGTTAGTGTTGATTAACTTCTCTATGAGCTTTGATGTTTGATTGCAGACATCTTTTTTTAAGTATGATGTTAGTTGTTTTACGGCATAATCTTCATAAGCCGACTGACTGGGATTAGTATTAGCCATCACTAACCCCAACACAGCTGCAAGTCCAATAGAACCAAAAGATACCACAATATTCCATAGTTTCATATTCGCTGGCCTTAACTCCCTAGAAATTGATTAAGTTCCCCAGACTGCTGAGATATTCAGTCCGTTCCTGAGAAAAAATAGAAAAAGGTGGATCAATTCATAAAAATAGTGTTATAATCAGAAACGTCAATGGCGAGCGTAGCCAAGTGGTTAAGGCAGTGGATTGTGGTTCCACCACTCGTGGGTTCGAGTCCCATCGTTCGCCCTCATATAAATTCATCACTACCAGTCAACTTGACTAAGAATAAATATATCTGAGTCTCACTCTAAAGACTATAAAGGCTTAGTGAATTAGAGATAATTTATTGATTCACCAAAAAAGATCCCCAATTTTATCAAAATTGGGGATATCAAGATTTCTATATGCAACTAAATTTGAGCATTACTACCCAATACCGTTAATCGGTGGGTGGAAGTAAAAGGCAAATCCCAGTACAGTATAAGCAGCTAATAGTAATGTCCCTTCCAACCAATTAGATTTGCCATCAGAACTAATACTATTAGCAATTAGCACAGATACAACTACAGCCACTAATTCAAATGGTTGAAAATCTAAATCCATTGGCTTGCCTAGTATCCATCCAGCAATTACTAATACAGGGGCGACAAATAAGGCAATTTGCATACTAGAACCCACAGCCACCGATAAAGAAAGATCCATTTTATCTTTCATCGCTACAGTAACTGCTGTGGCGTGTTCCGCAGCGTTACCAACAATGGGAACTAATATTACCCCTGTAAACAACGCTGTTAAGCCCAGTTGGGAAGTAGCCACCTCTAAAGAATCCACTAATAACTCTGACTCTAACGCCACCAATAGAGTACAAACTAACAACACTCCAGACCACAACCAAAGATTTGGTTGAGAATGGTTTTCCTCTTCTTCTGTTTCTGCCACACCTACATCATATAAATAGGCGTGGGTTTTCATCGAAAATAGCAGCGTCAAGCCATAAACCAAAATCAACACCACAGCCACAGCCAAAGATAGGTGTTGTAATACTGGTTCGCCAATACCTTTAGCGGTGTAATTCATCGCTGTGGGTAATAAAATCGCAATCACCGCCAAATTCATAGAGGAAGCGTTAACTCGCGCCACAATGGGCTGAAATGTCTGTTCTTTATGGCGTAGTCCCCCTAGAAGCATAGAAAAACCCATTACCAACAGCAAATTACTGATAATGGAACCCGTAATACTAGCTTTGACAACATTAACAAAGCCAGCATTCAAAGCCACTAGGGCAATAATTAATTCGGTAGCGTTACCAAAGGTAGCGTTTAATAGTCCTCCCAGGTTTGGCCCAACGACCACAGCGATTTCTTCTGTAGCTTCACCCATCCAACCAGCTAGAGGTAAAATTGCCAAACCTGCGGTGACAAACACTGTTAATTCTCCCCATTCTAGGAAATGTGCCGCCAAGGAAATGGGGATAAACAGTAGAAGACATAGAAAAAGAATGTTTTTACCTGACATTGTTTCCGTTTAGTTGAGCTATACAAGTAGCTGTCAGCCTTCAGGATACCCTGAAGTATCTTCAGACTCACGCACTGCACAAATCAATCATGCTATGCTTTTAGCAAAATAGGTTATTTTAGATGCTGATTGATCTTTACCTGGATGGTAAGTGGGTTCATGAGTGTCAACTTCAGGGACTTCCAGACAAAACAATATCAGCAAATTATGGTGCATCAGTCTGAGAGAATCTAGCTCTACCAAGGAATTATTCAAACTGAAGCCTCCTATTAGCTAACATCAACACAATAAATGTGGAAACTTAATGTTGAGATAGATAATTAGCCTCTCATCTTGGGAAATATAGGAACTGGAACACTCTCCTATACATTAAGACATAATGAAATCACGGAAAAAATGCAGGCTGAAACCTATTTAACTCAGGCCGGCTATAAGATTTATTTTTGACTCAAGGGTAAGGTAACAGGTAAACACTTGTTACTTTTTAAGTGGATTTATGACTTCCGTTTACAAATAGAAATAAATGAAACAATATCAAAGCTATTTGGCTGAATGGCACAGGAGAATTTGTGAAAGCTGATTCAGTTCCACTGGTTGAGAAGCTACGATCCGTATTAGGTAGAATGGAAGTAGCACTTGGTACTATTATTGATGCCATTATCTGGACTGATGAAAATGGCAAAGTCAATTGGTCAAATGCTACTTTTGATCATCTAGTTAATAAACAACGATTACAAGTCTTTGGTGCTAATTTAATTGATTTGCTGCCCCTTAGTAAAAATGGTGAAGTTGTCCCGGAACATCTACACCCAGTTTTTCGGGCTTTAAAACATCAGTTAAATGCTACAGATATTTATGAATTTAAAAGATTAGAAAAAAACTTAATTTTAGAAGTCTCTTGGGCTTATGTACAGATTAAAAATACGGATTCTAGTGCAATTTTAGTTATCCGAGATGTGACTGCTAGACAAACAGCAGAAGCAGAACTTCAGCGACATCGGGAACAATTACGGGAACTAGTCGAAGAACAAACGGCGGAATTAGTAGCGGCTAATGAAAAACTCAAAAAAGCCCAAGTGCAATTAGTACAAACTGAAAAAATGTCTAGTTTAGGACAGCTTGTGGCGGGAATTGCCCACGAAATTAATAATCCGGTAAATTTTATTTATGCCAACTTGAGTTACATTCAAAAATATACTCAAGATATTCTGCACGTTTTAAAACTCTACCAAAATTATGTAGTCGAAACTCCAAACAATATTTTGCAACAAATGCAAGAAGTGGATTTAGACTTTATCATTGAGGATTTACCTAAAACTGTCTCTTCATTAGAAATAGGTGCAGAACGTATCCGACAGATAGTTTTATCCTTGCGTACATTTTCTCGCCTAGATGAAGCTGAATTAAAGAAAGTCAATATTCATGAGGGTATTGATAGCACGTTAGTTATTTTGGGACACCGTTTAACAACTGATGGCGATGCAGCAAATATTGAAGTAATTAAAGAATATGGGGATTTACCATTAGTATGCTGCTATGCTGGGCTAATTAATCAAGTCTTTATGAATATTCTGGGCAATGCAATTGATGCGGTAGAAGAATGTAGTAGATATCATAGCGATCGCGCTTTAAATCAAGATTGCAAATATCAGGGTATAATCACCATCTCTACCGCATCTATTACCCCAGATTGGATCACTATCCGCATTGCAGATAATGGACTAGGTATACCAGAACATATTAAGCACCAATTATTTGATCCATTTTTCACTACTAAACCAGTTGGTAAAGGTACCGGATTAGGTTTATCAATTAGTTACCAAATCATTGTCGAACAGCACCACGGAAGAATTTGGTGTAATTCTGAAATAGGTAAAGGTACAGAATTTGTCATCGAAATTCCCTTAACTACCCTACTAGATAATAGGGAATAGGGCAAATCAATTCAAAATACCCTACAGGTTCGCGGTAGCGTCTCGTAAGAGAAGCAAGCTACAAAATTCAAAGTACAAGATTCTATTCCCTATTTCCCGTTCCCTCATGACTAATCACTTAAAACTAATATATTTCTTGTTGCATTTGTTAACACAGTTTGCAGGGATTTATTGCAGTTTGTAACTGTTTTTGACCATCGCCCGGAATATTCCTTTAGACTGAATTCCAATGACCGAAGATGGGAAAAAACATCAATGCACGCAAGCAATTTATTGTGTCACGAATTCGTAGTTGCTGTATCTTTTGTGGCTTGTATCCTTGGCTTGGGTTTACTCTGGAACTGCCCAGATACCAAACATGATGACCAGCAAGAAACAGAGATAATTCTATTTAGAATGAGTTTTACATATTGGCTTGTTTATTGTGTGGCGTTTGGCCTAGAAAAAATGGTTTTTCACAATTATGAGCCTTTAATCATGACTTTGAAAATCACAACAGCATTGTCATATTTTTTAACTTTTTCGTGTATTTTGAGTTTACCGCTACATAAATTTGCAGTACATCGAGTTGAAGAATAGCGAGAGGTCAATCTTTATTGTTTCATGGCGATCGCAATTATTTCTTCGAGTTTATCCTGCGCCAGAGTCGTCAGGATAAACACCTCCTGCACTGTCTTACCATGTCTAGCAATAATTTTGTAACCACCCCGAATAGGTACAGACACGCGCAATTGCATTTTAGGTGCATGACCTTTGACTCTACCAATTACCCCTGGTGTAATGGTTTGAATCCCATCTTCTTGACATAGCCTTTCTAAAATCGGTATCAAACCAGGAAGATGTGTAGAATGATTCCAAACTAATCTGGCATCTTTACGAGTATTAACTTTTGATGTGTCTGCACTGGATTTAGCCATGATCTTTAAGCTGCCTCTAATGGGGCCATTGTTAACCCAGCCCGACGCAGCTGTTGATGATACAATTCTGCTGGTTCTTGAGGGCCTACCCAGACGATAGCTTGTCCCTCATAATGCACTTGATTAGTTAAATCCCAAGCCAAATCGCTGGTCATGCCTGGAATATACTTGATCAAACACTCAGCTACGTGTTGGAAAGTATTAAAGTCATCATTTAAGACAATTACCTTATAATTAGGGTAAGTCTTACGGACAGTCTGACTAGTCTTTTCGGGAGTGACAGTTGGTGCTGTACCCATAGCAAAAACAACTGCTGAACGTGTTGTAACCATAAGAGCAGTTAACCAACAGAATTCTACAAAACTACATTACAACTAATTAGTTTAATCTATAGTCCACTCTCAAGAGTCAACAGCCCAAAGAATTGTAATTCCGGTCACAAGAGGATTAACAAGGATTAGCTGAGGCATCCTCTAATGAAACTTACGTTCTGATTCTGGGATAGGAACATCGTTAATACTAGCTTCCCGTCGTCGCATCAGTCCGTTTTCTGCAAACTCCCACTGTTCATTACCATAGGCACGATACCATTGACCAGAATCGGTATGATATTCGTACTCAAATTTGACGGAAATCCGGTTGTCGGTGAAACTCCAAAGTTCCTTTTTGAGTCGGTAGTCTAATTCAGTATTCCATTTGCGCGTGAGGAACTCTCGGATTTTATCTCTTCCGGAGAAGAATTCTGATCGATTTCGCCAAACCGAATCTTCTGTGTATGCTAAGGCGACTTGTTCAGGGTTGCGTGTGTTCCAAGCGTCTTCCGCCGCCTGGACTTTAGCCACAGCCGTTTCTTTGGTAAAGGGAGGTAAAGGAGGTCTGAGAATATTAGACATGATTGGTATTTCCTACAATCAGTGTGATCAGCTATCCTGGGCAGAATGCTCTCAGCCATTGCTCAATGCTTTACCTAATTGCTGTTCCAAATCTTGAATCCGAGCCTCAAGAGGCGCGATCATGGCTTCTACTTCCGCAACGCCGTAGCGGATAGGAATATGCTGTGGACAGTTCTCACTTACTGCTTCAACGTGAAAGAGAATCACGCGTTCAATTTCTGCTTTGTAATTGGGGACACGAACCTGCTCAATTAAAGCTGAATCTCCTTCGATATATTCAGCTTTTCCCCACACTTTGATTCGTTGGCGGTGACGATAATCCATCAAAAACATGAATGCTTTGGCTTCTCCCGAAAGATTACCGACGGTAATGTACTGCACATTTCCCGAAAAGTCAGCAAATCCCAGAGTTTTTTCATCCAGTACCTTGAGAAAACCTGGTGTACCGCCGCGAAACTGGATATAAGGATAGCCATTAGAACTGACTGTTCCCAAATAAAATCCATCTAAACGAGCGATAAATTCAGCAATTTGTGGCGTAATAGTGTCGCCGGCAGGGCCATTAGCAATATAGCGTTCATAGGTTTGCCGTGAACCTCGTTCTGATTGTGCAGCCTGAACTTCAGGAGTAAAGGCAATTTCTCCAAATTTGCGTGGCATAGATTTTTTACCGTTCGTTGCGGTATATTGGTACTTTACCGAACGTTCGGTACAATGTCAACAGATACAAGCAATAATCTTTCAATTGTCAACAAATGCCCAAACAGACTTATATTCCGTATCTCTTGCAACTGTTTCGGCAGTATGGCTACGACGGTGCAACGTTGTCCAAAATTTCAGAAGCGACTGGGTTAGGTAAGGCTAGCCTGTATCATCACTTTCCTGGTGGTAAGGATGAGATGGTCGAGACGGTGCTGGATTATTTGGAACAATGGTTAGGGGAAAATATTTTGCCAGCGTTACGTTCTGATGGCGATGCGGAAACAAGATTGCGGCGGATGTGCGATCGCCTCAGTGAACTCTATGAACAGGGGGAACAACCTTGTTTATTTGCGATTTTGCTGCTGGGTTCAGCCCGTGATGTATTTCACGCCAAAGTAGAAAGTTTATTTCGTGCTTGGATAGATGAGATCGCTAGCGTATTAATAGCAGACGGGATGGACGAAGAACAGGCTAAACATCGGGGGGAAGATGTAGCGATCGCCATTCAAGGGTCATTAATTCTCTCTCAAGGATTGCATAACCCATCACCTTTTCAGCGTGTGATCCAACAACTACCCAGGAGCATTTGTCACAATTTGCAATAAATACTGATGTAAAAATATATACTAACAAAATAAGCTAAAAATAGATAATTTATTGTCTATTAATGGTGTGCTTTCCTATGAAATTGAATCAGTTATTCAGATTAGCAGTCATTGCTGTTTTAACAGCATTTAGCTTTGTATCTACAAGCAATACAGCCTTAGCCGACTATTTAAGTAGTGAAGGTATGGGAGGTAAATATCGTTATGAACTATGGCAGAGTGATAATAATACTTATTATTTAAAAATTTGGTTACAAGATGCGTCATCAGGTAGTAGACCATACACAACTACTAGTGAATTTTCCTCAAGCAGAGACGCATTAATTTATTTTGATTGCAATTACGCTAAAAGAGATTTACCGGAATGTTCTTGAACCAGTGAAATAGAAATCACCGAATTTTTCGATAATTCGGTGATTTTTTGCGGAATATTTCTTGTTCGTGCCTGTAATATTGTTTCAAGATTCTGGAACAGCCAAAAAATCTAGACTTTTAATCCAAAATCCAAAATCCAAAATCCAAAATTGTTACAGCTACCGCCAATCTTCCCAATTTTGATTAAAAATAGAGGTATCAGGAAAAGCCGTAGGATTGCCATTCTTCTCTAATAGACGTTTCAAGGCTTGCAGTTGGGGTTCTGGCTTTGGTAAATCATCTACTAATTCGTAAGGTGCGACGTTATTTTTGAGGGCGAAAGCGGTAACAGTTCCCGCCGCCGCACCAGCAGACCATTCAAAGGAGTGAACCCGATAAGCCGCCGCCGCAATGTGACTAGTAGCAATACTTTTACCACCAACAATTAAATTGTCCACTTTTTGAGGAATCATCGCTCTCAGCGCAATTTGGAAGGGATAAGCCTGTCCGCCGCCGCGTCTTTCTCCAGCACGTTCTGTGTTACCTGCGGCTTCTGGGGGACTTTTTGTCATACAAGGATGAAAGTCAATGGCGTAGTGACCAATACCCACCGCATCGGGGAAAATAGTAGAACGAGTCCGCCGCATCACTTGATCTGGCTTAATTTGACCAGAAATTACTGATGTTGCTTCCAAACCAGCCAAAGCAGCTTTGAGTTGGCGATACATACTCGCTGGCAGGGTTTTGCGGTAATATTCATCGTTGTAGTTACGGCGAGAAATATCAATCTCCCAAATTGTAAAACCTCCTGGTTGTCCCCAACTGGGGCGGCCGATAATGCGCCTTCCTTCCCGCATATAGGGATATTTCGATAAGCCATGTACTGTCCCCATCGGGGAATCTAAACCAGATAAAAAGCGGTTATTGGTTTGTTGCTTTTTCACACCCTTTCCTAATTGGGAATCGGTTGTGCCGGCGACTAGCCAATAATAGTACGATAAAGCGTGTTCTTCGGCTTTGCGGAAAGTTTCTGTTCTGAGTCCACCCATCCAACCGCCGGGTTTTAACTGTCCTGTGGCTTGTAACTGTTGACGAGTGTAGACTAAATTATCTTTAGCCGTTCCAGGGCGGTAGTCATTACCCCAAGTCCAGTTTTGCATGGATATATCTCCTGGGGTGGGAGCAGTAAAATTAACGCCTCTAAAACTGGTTGGTTGTCCTTGGTTGGGACTCCAGATGCGACGATAGGTAAATACTAGGTCAAAATTGGCCAACCGTTCCAACTCATAGCTAAAGTAGGGAGAGTATTGCAGATAAAAAGGCGGCATTTTTTGCGGTTGAGGTTCTTTTGTCGCCTCCATTGCAAAGGTGTAGGTGAAGCCTTGGGTGCAGTAGGGATCATTACTAGTGCTGGAAGATGAAGGTTCTAGGAAGGAACGCCCATCTATACCTAAGCGGTAGGGGACATCCGCTAAAGCAATAATTTCTCCGGTTTCGCTAGCGTCTACCACATACCAGGGAATCTTGCTTTTACTTTGTCTAGGAACGAAGCGAATAATAGTTTTAGTAAAGCGAGACGAATTGTTATAGCGATACGCGTCTTCTATAGTTTGTGATAGGGGCAAAGTGTTGAGGGGTGGCGCGCCTTGAGCTGGCTGATGTTGAATAGCGATCGCCCCAGTAATTAACTGTCCATCTGTACTAGTATCATTCTTAGAGATAGTCAGTTCTTTAATTACCGTATTGGGAAACCATTCTAACTTCCCTTTACCCCGTTTTTCCGCATCCTTGAGCATCTGCACCAGAATGGTATGTGCATCACGCGGTAGAAAACAGGAATCACTCACCCAACAGTCTCCAGGGTTGAGTTTACCGTATTTTTTTTGAATGCGATTGCGTAATTCTAAATAACCACGAGAATAGAACTGACGACTGCGTTGAGTAGGTCGTTCATCTAATGCAGATGTTCCCTGTGAAGAAATTTGTCCTCCCAACCAGTCAGTAATTTCCGTTAAGCAAACCCTTTTTCCGGCTAACAAACCCTCATAAGCTGTAGCTACGCCAGAAAGTCCACCACCAGCAACTAAAATCTCACAATCAATAGTCTTATCTGGGCTTCTGGGTGGGGCGGCGATGATAGCGGAATGTGGTAAGAGGTAGCCAGAGATTAAGGTCAGACTCATCATTGAGGCTACTTTTTGTCTACGCTTCATGGTTTGAGAACTATTACTATTTCTACTAGTCAGCCAACTTGTAGACGTTACCATTCCGAGAATGTTCATGGCAAGGATGGGGGACTAGTAAAGGCAAAAGGTAAAAGTAAAAAGACAGAAGAAGATGCTTTTGCCTTTTCTGGGGTTTGTGAGGAGGAAAATTGATGAGGACTGATTGACTTAAATCATTTTTGATAGATTATATTTTTAAACTTACCTGAAAATAAGCGGTTTATTTTACCCCATTCCCTATTCCCTATTCCCTTGTTATGAGTCTTTTTTGTTTAGTTCACGGTGCATTCCAAGGTAGTTGGTGTTGGGATTTACTCATTCCCCACTTAGAAGCACAGGGTCACAAAACAGTAGCAATGGATTTACCAATTGAAAATGCCTCTGCTACTTTGTCGCAATTTGCAGATACAGTAATTCAAGCACTGCCAAAAACTGATGATGATATTGTCCTAGTTGGTCACTCAATGGCTGGGACTATAGTTCCTTTGGTTGCAGAAGCGGTGCAAGTGCGTCAACTAGTGTTTGTGGCTACGCTGATTCCGTCTCCTGGCGTTAGTACACTCGACCAATTTGCTCATAATTTTGATGCTGAGACGCTCAAATCCTTAAATTACCAGCCAAAAGACCCTAGTCAACTGGAAAAATTTCATTCTGAACCGAATATGTATGAGCCAGCTTCGCTAGGAAGAGATTTTACTGACGAAGCCGTATTAATGGATTTGTTCTTGCATGATTGTCAACCGGATGTAGCACAGTGGGCAATCTCTAAAAGTCGTTCGCAACAATCTATGGCTTATATTTATGAAACGAATCCTCTCAAAGCATTGCCTTCAGTTGAGCGTAAATATATTGTCTGTACCAAAGATAGAATAATATCTCCGGTATGGTCACGCTACGCTGCACGCCAGCGTTTAGGGGTTGATGCTATTGAGCTAGATTCTGGACATTGCCCACATTTATCTTGTCCTGAGCTTTTGGCCTCAATATTAACTGGAGAAGGGAAATAGGGAACAGGAAACAGAAAGACAATGTTAAGCGGTTACAACCATAAGTTGCATATTCCTAAACTCAAACTGCGATCGCTATCAATCCTAGCAGTCCACCCGACTATAGAACATCACCCCACCAACGTGAATAACTCATTTCTGTTATAGATTAGGAGATAAGCACACCGCAAAATACTGACAACACATCAGGATGGTTGTGATGAAGAGCCAGAACCAATTGATATTATCCTTAGTTGTGAAAAGCGTCCTAGTCTTTTCTCCCTTGCTGTTGTCTGCTGAGATCAGCAACGGACAATCTACACCATCCATCTATTCTCAGCATAGTCTCACCCAAAATCAAACACTAGCCCAAGTCCCAACGCAAAAGCGGGTGTTAGAGTCTGAACTAAGTCGGACAACTATCTTGCTGAATATTTGTTTAGTAATTTTGAGCTTATTTCCAGTAGCAATAATTGCTTTATTTTGGCTACTGCGACGGGTGGCTATCCGTGAAATTGTGGATAGAGCTATGTCGCATTTAGAAGGTGTGGAAAAACTAGAAGGACAATTAACTTTAGTCAAGCAAGATGCAGAAAATCTCATCCAAGAAGCTAAAGGAATTACCCGCGCTTTAGAAAGGGAAGCCGAAAACCTACAGCAAAAAATTAAAACCGAGCAAGATAATTTATCTTTTGTAACATCAGAAATATTGCAAGCTAAGATTGATAACCTAGCTAAAATTGCCGCCGAAGTCGCAACTTTTCAAGAAAAAATTGAGCATTTGTTATCTGAGTCTGTAAGTCAATTAACTCAATTAGAGTTGGAAGTCCAAGACAAGAAAGATATAAGCATAGCAAATATAGAAAAAAATGAGTCAGAGTTTGTCAATCATCTGACTGAGTTACAAAAAAATACAACTAGCCAGCAAAACCTAATTTTCAACGATTTAGAAATATCCAAGTTAGAGTTTAATACTCAGTTAGGGAATTTATATACCGATACGCAGGTACAGCAAAATAATATCATTACGATTTTAAATAATTTACAGTCAGAATTTGGTGTGCAATTAGCTGCATTACAAGCAGATGTACAGCAACACAAAGATATCAAACTAGAAAATCTCCAAGCAATAGTTAGTGAATTTCAAACTCAAGTATTAGGATTAACAACAGATACCCAAAGACAAAAAGATAGTTTGTGGGAGAATTTAAATAATATACAAGCAGAGTTTACACAGCAGTTAGCTAATTCTCAGTCAGAAGTTAACAGCCAAAAAGAGCAAGTTTTACAAAATATTCAAGAGTTAGAAAACCTATTAAAAGCACAGATATCAGCATCACAATCACAAATTCAGCAGGAATTAAGAAAACTACAATCAGAGTTTGCATCTAAGTTGGCTGAACTGCAAACAGATGCTCAAAACCGCCAAGGACAAATTCTCGAAGATTTAGAAAAATCAGGTTCAGAGTTTGTTTCACAGTTTTCTGAGTTGCAATTTAATGCCCAACAACAGAAATTATTAATTTTAGAAAAACTAGAAAAACTAGAAACAGAATTTGTATCACAATTATCTGAATTACAATTAGATGCTCAACAGCGTAAGAATATAATTTTACAAGAATTAGCGGAAGCTAAACCCGCAGTCATTAACATACAAGAACCATCACCAGAACCTCAACCGCCACGGGAAAATAATCAACCAAAATTGACATTTGATGATTATATAGTGCAGGGAGATAACTTATTTGCACAAAAACAATATGAAGAGGCGATCGCAGCTTACGAGCAAGCGGTAAAACTCAAACCCGATGATGCTATAATCTGGTTTAAATGTGGGCTGACCTTCGCTAGATTACGACGTTATAAACAAGCGATCGCTTCCTACAACCGCGCCATTAAAATTCAACCAGATTACCATCAAGCATGGTGCGATCGCGGTGTGGCTTTCGGTTATTTACAGCGACATCAAGAAGCCTTTAAATCTTTTGATCAAGCTACGCAAATTAAACCAGAAGATGCTACAGCTTGGCTAAATCGTGGTTTAGCATTAATTGAGTTAGAACAATATGAAGACGCAATCAAATCTTTTGACGAAGCTTTAAAATCTCAACCTGAATCTCCCAAAATTTGGGATAAACGCGGTTACACTCTTGTCAGATTAGGCAAAGATGAAGAAGCAATCAATTCTTTTGATAAGTCACTAGCAATTAAACCAGATTATGCCAGTGCTTTCTATAATAAAGCCGCCTGTTATGCACTACAAAGACAAGCCAATTTAGCGATAGAAAATCTGCAACAAGCAATTAATCTCAATCCCAGATATCAAGAAGACGCTGCCAATGATATCGATTTTGACGATATCGCTGATAATGAAGAATTTCAAAAACTGATTAGAGGAATCGGGAATGGGGAATCGGGAATCGGGAATGGGGAATCGGAGACAAGGTAGACGAGGTAGATTTTACTTTAAATGCCCAATACCCAAAATTCTTTAATTTTGAATTTTGAATTTTGAATTTTGAATTGGTTAGCCCAATTCCCAATTCCCTTGAATTATTTAATCCTTTCCACGTCCTCTACTGCTTTAGGAACACCATCTGTTAGCACTTCATGTCCTGTGGGTGTAACTAACACATCATCTTCAATGCGAATTCCAATACCTATCCATCGGGGATCTGTTTCTGGTTGGTCTTCGGCGAGTTTGGTGTCTGGTACTATATAAATCCCTGGTTCTACTGTCAAAACTTGCCCAGGTTGCAAAATCTGCGGTTTGCCTTCGCCATGTTGGTAAACACCGACATCATGCACATCTAAGCCTAGCCAGTGGCTGGTACGGTGCATATAGTATGGTTTGTATTTCTCTTCCTCAATGAGTTTATCCACTTCACCCTTGAGAATACCCAATTCTACCAGACCTTCCGTTAAAACACGGACAGCAGCATCATGAACTGAGCTAAAAGTATTACCTGGTTGGACTTGGGCGATCGCTTGTTTTTGGGCTGCTAAAACGATCTCATATAATGCCTTCTGCTCTGGTGTAAATTTACCACCTACCGGAAATGTTCTGGTGATATCAGAGTTGTAATAACCATAAGCACAACCAGCATCAATTAGTAACAGGTCATTTTCCTGCATCTGTCGATTATTTTCAATGTAATGTAAGACACAGGCATTAACACCAGAAGCCACAATCGAAGGATAAGCAGGCCCCATCCCACCCCGCAGGCGAAATATGCGTTCTATTTCTGCTTGAATTTCATATTCATAACGCCCAGGTTTAGCGATCGCCATTGCTTGATTATGTGCTTCAATGGCGATGGCTGCTGCTTGACGCATCATTTCTAATTCTGCTTCGCTTTTGATTAATCTCATGCTATGCAGAATTGTACTAGTATCTTCGATAGCAGTTGGCCCTGTTCCCCGTCGCGGATAAGTCCGCAGCAAATTTTGGTAATGATTGAGAACTTTATCGTTAAAGTGGCGATCGCGTCCCAAATGATAATAAATGCGATCGGCTTTTTCTAAATATTGGGGTAATTTCTCATCTAGTTCGGTGATGGGGTGAGCTTCATCTGCACCATACAGTTCTTTAGCCGCTTCCACACCACAACGATAACCAGTCCAAACCTCTTTTTCTCTCTCCTTGGGTTGCACAAACAACACAAAGCGATGTTCTTGATGATGAGGTGCTAACACCGCCACTGCCTCTGGTTCATTAAAGCCAGTTAAGTAAAAAAAATCACTATCTTGACGGTAATTGTATTCGACATCGTTGTGCATAACTGCCATTGGCGCACTACGGAAAATAGCTGTACCATTACCAATTTTGCTCATTAACTGTTCACGACGCTGCCGATATTCTAATTGCATAGGTGAAATCTATTGGCGATTTATAGTATAGTATTACACTTCTAACAACTAAAGTTAATAGTTGCTAGTTGAAGTTATTCTAACTAATCTTGACTTTACCTTCAGTACCTTTGCCAAAAACCAGGTAGATATTTTACTCATACTCCCGCTTGCAAAATAATTTATTTCTCGAATTCTTGAAGCAGTTGATATTTTTAACAATATCACCTGTCACTTTTGGAGCAATTTATCAAATAAAGATTTTCTGTTTATCATAAACAGTTTATTTTAAAAAATAAAGTAACAAACAAACATTTATCAATATTGTGCTGATTTCATCAAGCATTACTAACATAATGATTTGATAATTAGAAACTCGATACATTTTCAATATCTTTTCTGTTGTAACAATATACATAATTCATTTATTTTATTGGTAAAGCATGACAAAAGAAGTGATTAACCATCATTTCTGTTCAAATAAAACTATTCCTCAAATAGAAAAGTCATGTATTGATAGCTATGTCTTTGAACGATGATTTTTATAAAAAACAAATGTTATCGACAAATAAAATTTTTCTAAGAAAATGTTATTTAGAAACAGAATTATCTCTAGCTCAAGAGTTAAAACTTGAATAGCAAACAGTCATAAAAACATACTATGCCGAGCGAACAAGATAGCGCATTTGATATATCTTTGGCAAAGTCACAAAGCCTTCTGACTTCTTCTCAAACTCAATCGGATTTTAATATTGCATTACCCAGCAGTTATGCTAGTTCTTCTTCTATAGAGTCAGATTTAGGAAGCATCATATCCCCCACTAACAGTGCTAACCCAAATCCCAATCCTTATTTAACTAGTGCTGCAATTACTCCTGACTTTAACGGTGATGGTAAAGCCGATAGAGTTTGGGTAAATACTCAAACAGGTGAGATTCTAGTCCGTCTCATGGATGGTGCGACAACCGTACAAGAAGCTTCTCTAGGTCAATATGATTTGACCACCTGGAGTTATGAGATTGCTGATTTCAACAACGATAACAAAACAGACTTCTTGTTGCGTAATAACGCCACAGGTGAAAATGCGATCGCACTCATGGATGGAACAAGAGTCTCTAACTTCGTCTATTTAGAAAAAGTTGATGCAGGTTGGACAGCTAGCATTGGCGACTTCAACGGCGATCGCAAAACAGATATCTACTGGCATAATGCCACCAGTGGCCAGAACGCTATCTGGACAATGGATGGTACAACAGTTACCAGTGCCAATGTTCTAGACACAACAGCTGTAGGTTTAACTCCCACTATCGTTGACTTTGACGGTAACGGTAAGAGTGATATTTTCTGGCGTAACCCCACAACCGGCGAAAATAGCGTCTGGTTCATGGATGGTTCTCAAGCCACCAAATATGATCTCCAAGCTCAAGATTCATCTTGGGGTTACACCCTGGGAGACTTCAACGGTGACCTCAGAACTGATATCCTCTGGCGCAACACCGCCACCGGCGAGAACAAGATTTGGACAATGAACGGTATCTTCGTCACCGAAGGTACTGTTAAGACCCTTGACTCATCCTGGACAGCCAACATTGGCGACTTCAACGGTGATGGTAAGACAGACATCTTCTGGCACAATCAAACCACAGGCGAAAACACAGCTTGGTTAATGGATGGTACCAGCGTTAGCAGTGAAGCCTTCCTCCCCAGCAATAGTGCAGCCGTGTCTCCATACCTTGGTGATTACAACGGTGATGGTAAGACAGACCTCTACTGGCGTGATCAAACAACCGGTACAGACACAATTTGGATTATGGACGGTACTAGAGCCACTGAAACCCCCGTCGCTAATCCCTTGACTCCAGAATGGTATACCGGCTGATAAACAAGGCAAAGGGTAAAAGGTAAAAGATTCTTTTGCCTTTTACTAATCCCCGTTGGGGGGGTGTAGGGGTTTGGGGGTGTAGGGGGAAGAAAAAGCCGCCAACCTAACCCTTGAGTTAAAAGCCCCACTCCCTGAGACAACCCAACCATGCTGGGATCTTTTTCAATCCCAGCCCAACACCTAAACCCTTAAACCCTTAAACCCCTACACCCCTAGTGAACTTATTTCTTCTCCCCATTTTGCAGACAGTGAGGTTAAAATCACTAGACAAGGTTTAAATCTACAGTGGAATTATGAAGACTGCTGAAAAGCTAGCTGCTGGTTGGCTCATAACACTTGGATTCACGTTTTTGATTTCCTCTGTCTCTGCGGTAGTGGAAAGGAATTCCATGTTCAAACCCATTTCCCCAGGCGAAAATGAAGAGTTGGTGCGTGAATATTTCAATAGAGAAAGAGCATCTTTATTAAACGCCACTGCCACACAAGGTTTAATTTTTGGTTTACCCACTGTGATTTTAGGTTCATGGCTAGCTTGGGGGCTATATCAGCAAAGTAAAAACGAGAAAAAAATCCTTCAGCAACAAGTGAGCGATCGCCTACAATCTACTTTTTATCAGATGATTCAACAAAATGATGGGCGCATCACCGTTTTAGGCTTCGCGATGCAGTCACAACTCCCTGCAACAACAGCGAGAAAATTTTTAGACGAAAAAGCTCAAGAGTTCAACGCGAATTTTAAAGTCAGCGAAGAAGGCTCAGTATCATATTATTTTGATCTCTAGATAAGAAACAGGGAATAGGGAATAGGGAATGGAGAATAGAGCCTAAAACTAATGACTATTGACTAATGACTATTGACTAACAACTAATGACTAATTCTTTTCAAAGCAACTTGACGCAGATTTTTGTGTGCATAGCTGCCATTTTTGGTGGTTTGTCGGTGGCGGCTGGTGCTTTCGCTTCCCATGCGCTGAGAGAAAAAGTTAGTGAGCGATCGCTAGAAATTTTCGATGTGGGTGCGCGTTATCAAATGTATCATGCTCTGGCTTTGTTGCTAGTAGCTGTGTTAATCAGTCGGACATCATCACCACCAGCTACTTTGATAGCTAGCGGCTGGCTTTTGATTATTGGTACAGTTATTTTTTCTGGTAGCTTGTATGCTCTGAGCCTGACTGGAATTAAAATCCTCGGTGCAATTACACCCTTTGGTGGAGTCGCCTTTATTTTAGCCTGGGGTGCTTTGGCGATCGCCGCCTGGAAGTTACGTTTTATCTAGATTTAATCAAAAACGCTAGCGCGCAGCGTACTGCATTGAAAGGGTCTCGCTTCTGACCCTTTCAATTTTTTTGAGCATTTGGAGATGGAAATTTAAGATGCGATTGTTTAATATCAAACCTCAAATTTTCTTCCGTATTCCTAACTAAAAATACTTCCGCATTTCTACTAATTCGCAAATTTACAATACTTTCAAAACTTAATTCATATTAGACGTTATTTCAAATCTATACTTGGGCAATATAAATATATTGATTTCTGCATATATAGAAATCCAATACCATTCCTGGCGGTTGGGTGTCAACCTCAACAAATATCTGGGTTTGTGGTTTAGTTTTCGACTGCCTCAATTTCAAACATCAAAGCTAATAATTATAGTTATGGTGTTATGAAAGTCAGAAAAATATTGAATTTATCAGTAATTTTTATGGTTTTCTCCCTCAAAAAACGTGCTTTTTTTTATATTTGCTTGAGTATTGTGAGCCTATTTTTAGTGGTTGCACCTGCTAGATCATCTATGCCAGCAGCCACAAATTATGCTTCTACTTACAACGCAAAAGCAATTACATCTGAGAATGGTAATTGGTTAGAACAGGGAAGAAACCTCTACCGTTCAGGACGGTTTACAGAAGCAGCAACAGCATGGCAAGCATCTGTGCAGCATTATCATAGTCAAGGCGATCGCCTCAACGAAGCTTTGAGTCTCAGTTACCTTTCATTAGTCCAACAAGAACTCAACCAATGGGAAGCAGCTCAACAGTCGAGTCAGCAAAGCCTGAAAATTTTGCAGACGATTCCTGCTGATGCCATCGTTTGGGCGCAAGTCCTCAATACTCAAGCCAATTTACAATTACGCACAGGCAAAGCAGAAACAGCCTTAACCAGTTGGCAACAAGCACAAAAATATTATGAACAAGCTGGCGATCAAATAGGCAGTTTAGGTACTCAAATCAACCAGGCACAAGCTTTACAAAGTTTGGGATTTTATCGCCGATCGCAACAACAACTAGAGGCTTTAACCCAAAAGCTAGCAGCCATGCCAGATTCAGAAATTAAAGTCAGTGGATTGCGATCACTGGGTTTAGCTCTACACGCCATTGGTGATCAAAAAAGCCAAATTGTTTTAGAGCAAAGTTTAGCCACAGCTCAAAAAACTGGGGCTAAAACCGAACTAAGTTCCATCCTCTCCAGTTTAGGTAAAGTCGCTTCCGATTTCCGAGACCCAGAATCCGCACTCAATTACTTTGAAGATGCACAAGCTGCCGCTACCAACCCGAATGAAGCTCTGCAAGCGAATTTAGCTCGATTCAAATTGTTGGTAGATTACGACAAACTAGAGTATGCCATCCCTGTGGCTCCGCAACTATACCAACAGTTGTCAGAATTACCGCCTAGTCATAGTTCCTTGTATGCAGCAATCAATTTTGTTGCCACTTTAAATCGACTAGAAAACTCTGACCAAGTTTTACCTCGTCAAGATGCCGCTAAACTCATGGCTGAGACAGTAAAATCTGCCCAAAAACTAGAGGATGCTCCCGCACAAGCTTACGCCTTGTATCAGTGGGGACAACTCTACAGTCGCACCAAGCAGTGGTCAGAGGCACAGACCCTAGCTCAAAAATCCCTGCACATTGCCAGACAAATCGCCGCCGACGATATCATTGCTCAATCAGCATGGCAGGTAGGACAGTTGTATCAGCAACAAGGCGATCGCCCAGCTGCAATTGCCGCCTATACTGAAGCAGTCAAGTCATTGAAAGCACTGCGTGGTGATATGGCGGCTGTAAATCCCGATGTGCAGTTTTCTTTCCGTGAAAGTGTCGAACCAGTCTATCGAGAATTAGTAGGTTTACTACTAGATGCACAACCCACCCAAAAAGAATTAACACAAGCGAGAGAATTAATTGAGTCACTGCAAATCGCCGAACTAGATAACTTTTTCCGAGAAGCTTGTTTAGATAAAGCCCAGCAAATTGACCAAGTTGACCCCACCGCCACGGTAGTTTATCCCATTATTCTGCCGGATCGCCTAGCGGTGATTCTCTCCCAAGCAGGACAACCCTTACGTTACTATGCAACTCGCAAATCTCAAGCTGAAATCGAGCAAACAATCGACAATTTCTTAGTTGCCCTCAACCCAGTTTCTAACTCCCAAGACAGAGAGCGTTTATCCCAACAAATATATGATTGGTTGATTCGCCCTGCACAACAAGAACAGGCTCTGAAAAATACCAAAACATTGGTGTTTGTTTTGGATGGTAAGTTGCGGAACATCCCCATCGCTGCACTATCTGACGGTCAACAATATCTGATCGAAAAATATGCTGTAGCCTTATCTCCAGGATTGCAACTCATGGCTGCCCAATCCCTCCAGCAATCTCATATTGATGCCATTGTTGGTGGTATTAGTCAATCACGTCATGGTTTTAGTGCTTTACCTGCGGTGGAATCGGAAGTCAAACGCATTTCCAAAACAGTCGCCTCAGCAACTTTACTGAATCAAAAATTTACCAATCAAGCCCTTGCTGATCGTGTCAAATCTAGTGGAGCTAATGTTGTTCACTTAGCTACCCACGGACAGTTTAGCTCTCGTTTGGAAGATACCTTCTTACTAACTTGGGATGGAAGAGTCAGTGTACAAGAATTATCCGAACTCCTGAAAAATCGTAGTGGTAATTCATCAAAAGCGATCGAATTATTAGTATTAAGTGCCTGTGATACGGCAACTGGAGATGATCGCGCCGTTTTAGGACTAGCAGGTTTAGCCATCAAATCCGGTGCGCGCTCAACCATTGCTACTCTTTGGCCAGTCAAAGACAAAGCCGCAGAAATGCTGATGACGCGCTTTTATGACTATCTGAATAATTCCCAACTGACAAAAGCCGAAGCCTTACGACAAGCCCAAATCAATTTGATTCGACAAACTGACTTCCGTGAGCCTTTCTTTTGGTCAGCATTTGTACTAGTTGGCAACTGGAGTTAACTTGTGTAATTTCACTTAGGCTATTGGGAATATCTTGCAGAAAATTTTACCTTATTGTCGCCAAAGTGGTTTATATTGCTAGTAGCCATTGATTCCTTTCAATGTTGGCGCAATAGATTGTTTAAGCTTCTTCCCCACAATCAGATCAATTTCCATATCTCATTTCATCTAGAGAGGCTGATCATCATGAAATTTCGAGGTTTAGCTAGTGCCTTGAGCGTCATCGCTGTGCTAGCTAGTGGTACATGGAGCAGTGTCTACGCTGTGACATTCACACCACCAAGCACCAATAATGCTCCCAGACAATCTACAGGGGGAGCTTCTCGTGGTAACTTCTTTAACCCTGTGCCGGGGAAGGGCGCGCCCAAACAAACAACGGGCGGTGCTTCCAGAGGCAATCTATTCACACCTGTAGCGAGTAAAGGTGCGCCCAGACAAACAACAGGCGGTGCTTCTAGAGGTAATCTATTCACACCTGTGGATGGAAAAGGTGCGCCCAGACAAGCAACAGGCGGTGCTTCTAGAGGTAATCTATTCACACCTGTAGCTGGTAAAGGCACACCCAGACAAGCAACAGGCGGTGCTTCTAGAGGTGATCTATTTACACCTGTGGATGGGAAAGGCGCACCCACACAAGCAAGTGGGGGAGCATCACGCGTTGGGACTTATTACCTAAATCCCTCAACTGTGAGTTCAGCAGGCCCAGCCGCCTTAATTGCACTCCTACCCCAAAACTTCTACGGTACCACAGTATCAGAACGTCCCACGATTTTGGTTCATATCCCAGCCTCTGGTGCTAAGGAAGCTGTGTTTAGCTTGAAAGATGAACAAGGTAATACACAGTATCAAACGACCATTTCCATTGATGGGCAATCTGGAATAGTGGGAGTTAAATTACCCGCAGAAGCACCAACTTTAGCTGTTGGGAAAAACTACCAATGGTTCTTGGCAGTCAAAGTTGACGGGCAACTCAGTCCCAGCACGCCTTATGTTGATGGTTGGATTCAGCGTATCCAACCAAGTGCTGAATTAGCCACAGCAATGCAGGAAAAAGATCCTCTGAAACGGGCAGCAGCATTTGGAAAACATGGTGTTTGGTATGACTGTGTCACCACACTCGCCGGAGTGTACAGTCAGCAAAATAGCAATGTGGCTCTGACTAAGCAATGGGAAGAATTACTTTCTTCCGTGAGCTTACAAGAGATTGTGAAAGCTCCTGTTTTAGTAGCTGCTAACTAAATTGCTCCAGCAATTAGAACTCAATGTTGGTGGAGTTTGATTCCACCAACATTTACCAATATCTATTAACTGTGTAGTGCAAATATGTCGCACAGATTCTACAACTTCATTCGACGGACTCGTAGTGTTTGGATTATTACCCCCACGGTTGCTCTAACTGTGATTGTTGGACAATCCTGGGGATTTTTTAATTTCCTGGAATGGAAAATGCGTGATCAGTGGATGCGTCAGCAATCATCTGGTGAAATTGCCCAGGAAATTGTAGTTGTTACTATTGATGAACAAGATATCCAATCAGTTGGTAAATGGCCGATTCCTGATCGTTCTCTAGCAGAATTACTGACCAAAATTCGAGCGCAACAACCCCGTGCCATCGGATTAGATTTATATCGGGATTTGCCAGAAGGTAGCGGTCATGGACAACTTGTGGAAGTTTTCCGCACAACTCCCAACTTGATTGGTGTAGAGAAAATTACTGGTGAACGTGTCAATCCGCCGCCAGAACTGAAAAAAAATAACCAAGTAGGAATAGCTGATTTAGTTTTGGATGGCGATCGCTTTGTGCGTCGCGCCCTTTTGACGGCGGTTGATGCCCAAGACGATAACAAAATTAAACCAGGATTAGCGACTGTAGTAGCTCTTAAGTATCTAGAAAAGGAAAACATCACTTTGGAAGCCGTTGATGCAAAACGGCAGATATTCCAACTCGGTAAACAAACTTACCAACCACTAGCAAATCATGTGGCAGGTTATGCCGATGATGATTTAGGAGGCTATCAAATTCTCCTCAACTGGCATGGTTCCGAAGCCGCATTTCACACCGTCACCATGCGTGATGTGTTAGCCGGTAAAGTTGCGCCTAATTTGATGCGCGATCGCATGGTATTTATCGGTTCATCGGCTTCCAGTACCAATGACTTTTTTAGCACTCCCTTTAGTTCTTCTTTGATTTCAGCGCAAAAACCGACACCTGGGGTGGTAATTCATGCCAATATTGCGCTGCAATTAGTGCGCGGTGCAAGAACAGGACAAGCCAATCTAGTGGGAATTTCTGGGATAGCTACGTCATCCTGGATTATTTTGTGGTCTTTAATAGGTTCTGGTGGTAGTTGGTGGGTAGCTAGTGCGCCTACTAAACGACGGATTCCCGGAGGTAAAATCTTTTGGGCAACTGTATGTATGAGTGGGGCAGTTTTAGGGGGTAGCTATGGAATGTTTTTGCGTGGTGTGTTAATGCCAATTACACCCACTTTATTTGCATTTATTAGTAGTGTTATTGCCTCGACCAACGCCTATAAACAGCAGCAATTAGAAGCCACAAATCAGCAATTAGAAATTGCCAATAGTCAACTTTTAGATTATTCCAAAACTCTAGAATTAAAAGTGCAAGAACGCACTCGTGAACTATTAGAAGCCAAGCAAGCTGCTGATGCGGCGAATCAAGCCAAAAGTGAGTTTTTGTCGAATATGAGCCATGAGTTACGCACACCACTTAATGGCATTTTGGGTTTTGCCCAGGTTCTAGAGCGATCGCCCAATTTGACAGAGAAAAACCGAGAAGGTGTCAACATTATCTATCAATGTGGTACACACTTACTGATGTTGATCAACGATATTCTTGACCTGTCTAAAATTGAAGCTCGGAGATTGGATTTAGAGACGGCTAATGTACATTTAGCTAATTTTCTGCACAGTGTTACTGAGATTTGCAGCATCCGCGCCCAACAAAAGGGAATTGCTTTTAAAATTTTGATTAGCGATCGCTTACCAGTCGCAATTCAAACTGACGAAAAACGCCTACGGCAAGTATTAATCAACTTACTAGGTAATGCCATCAAGTTTACAGATAACGGTAGTGTCACCTTTAAGGTAGAGTTACTAGAGACTGGAGACTCGGAGCCAAAAGAGCAAAATACAACATCCCATCCCCAACCACCCACGATCAGAATCCGCTTCCAAATTGAAGATACTGGGATCGGAATGGCACCAGACCAATTGGAGAGAATCTTTTTGGCTTTTGAGCAAGTGGGTGATATTAAGCGCAAGTCTGAAGGTACTGGTTTAGGACTGGCAATTAGTCAAAAAATTGCTAACTTAATGGGCAGTCAGATTCAAGTGCAGAGTAATTTGGGTGAGGGTAGCCTATTTTGGTTTGATTTGACTGTACCAGCACCAGATGATCATGATTGGCAACCCATGATCATTTCTCCCAGCAATCAGAAATTTAACACTGTTGAAGGTAATGCGCCACAGATTTTGATTGTCGATGATGATGAACATCACCGTTATATGTTAGCTAGCTTGTTGCAAGATATTGGTTGTCGTGTCCTAGAAGCTAGTGAGGGTAAACGTGGACTACACCTAGCTAATGAGCATTGTCCAGATGTGATTTTGCTGGATTTAGCTATGCCTAATATGGATGGCTTTGAACTCATGGTTCATTTACAGGAGAAGCCCCAAACTAAGAAGATTCCGATTATTGTTGCTAGTGCGAGTGTATTTGATGATCATCGCCAACGTAGTTTAGAAGCTGGAGCAACGGCATTTTTACCCAAGCCCCTACAAATCAATGAACTCTTTCTAGCTTTGCGATCGCTATTGAAAGCAGACTTCGTGCAAGTTACACCCACACCGAAACAAGCTGATAGTGAGATGGTGTTGCCACCAGAGGATGTGCTGCAACAACTATATCATTTGTCCATGATGGGAGATATACCAGCAATTGAGGGAATTATAGAAGAACTACTCCAACAAGATAGTCGGATGAAAACTTTTGTCAGTGAGCTGAAAAAACTGACTGCTAACTTCCAAACCGCAAAAATACGTAATTTCCTTAAATCTTTTGTTACTACGGAGTCACGCCAATGATGACTGATCATTTATCACAGACGATGTACATCCTTTTGGTAGATGACAATCCTAATAACCTTAAAGTGCTGTCAGAAGCGATTCAGGGATGTGGTTGGAAAGCACTCATGGCCACCGATGGGGAATCAGCGATCGCGCAAGCAGAATATGCTCATCCTGACTTGATTCTCTTAGATGTGATGATGCCTGGTATCGATGGATTTGAAACTTGTCAACGACTTAAATCTCATACCAGCACCAAAAATATTCCGGTTATTTTTATGACAGCTTTATCTGATGCCACAGATAAAGTCAAAGGACTGGAAATTGGAGCAGTAGACTATATTACTAAACCGTTCCAGCAAGAAGAGGTAATTGCACGCTTAAAGTTACATTTGAAAATTTCTCATCTCACCAAAACCCTAGAACAACGAGTGCAAGAACGCACAGCTGAGTTAAGCCAATCTGTACAACAGTTACAACAAACCCAATTACAACTGATTCAAAGTGAGAAAATGTCCACGTTGGGACAATTGGTGGCAGGTATTGGACATGAGATTAATAATCCGGTGGGTTTTCTTGGGGGTAATCGCACTCATATTGAGCAGTATGTCCAAGACTTGCTGCGTCTATTACAACTCTATGAACAAAAGTTACCTGATCCAGATGCCGAAATTGAAGAGTTAATTGAGGAGATAGATTTAGAGTATATCGTTGAGGATTTACCCAAATTACTAGCCTCAATGGATCAAGGAATCACGCGCTTAAAAGACATCAGTTGTTCTCTGAGAACTTTTGCACGTTCTGATATATCCTACAAAGTTGAGTTTCAAATTCACGAAGGTTTAGATAGCACTTTGATGTTGTTAAAACATCGACTCAAAGACCAAGGAAATCGCCCTAAAATTGAAGTAGTAGCAAAATATAGTGACTTACCTCCTATCAGTTGTTACCCTGGGCAACTCAACCAAGTATTTATGAATATTATTGCCAATGCAATCGATGCCTTTGACGAACTACATCAACATCGCTTGGAGCATAATATAGCTCATGATACAACTAACATAATCACGATTACCACGTCGTTTAAGCATGAAGAACAAACAGTGACAGTCTGTATCGCCGATAATGCTTTGGGTATGCCAGTTGAGGTACAAGATAGAATTTTTGAGCCTTCTTTTACGACTAAACCTGTAGGTAAGGGAACTGGGTTAGGATTAGCTATTAGCTACCAAATTATCGTGGATAAACACAACGGAAAAATTGACTGTTTGTCCACCCCTGGAGAGGGAACGCAGTTTGTCATCACTCTGCCAATATAATACCATTTGAAATTTTAGATTTTAGATTTCGGAATGGTTGACTAGTGAGCTTTTCATACATCCATTTGTCGTATTCTTTTTTCCAATTGGTATAAGTTTTTATAAAAGAAAATATATATGTAACATCGTGAAACTTTAATAATTCTACAACTAGGTACTTCAGGGTTTATACCAGTTATGAAGTAAATAGGCGGATTGACAGCAGTATCCGCCGATAAAAACAAACAACAACACTATGAACTTGTTTATCATCGCATTGATTCGGTATTACTGAAGTCTTGAAATTGCATAAATTGCATTAATGGGATGAAGATATTACATAATTAGCGGTAAAATGTCTCAACGCTTTGAATTAAGTTGTGCTAGAAAGTCGAGCATTTCTTTGGCGACAATTTTGGGTGATTCAATAATAAAGCCATGCCCACCACCGTCAATCACTGATAATCTAGCCTTGGGAATCCCTACGGCTAATTGCTGAGAAAACTTCATGGGGGTGAGAATATCTTGTTTGCCTACTAATATGAGAGTGGGGCAAAGAATATTCTGTAGACGATTGATAGTATTCGCACCAAGAATAGCTCGACTATGGTGATAAATACTGTGAACTGGAGGAGAGAAAGGGTAATGTACAGCCCATTCAATGAGCTGTTCTATCATATCTGGCATTGAGTAAAAATTATCGCTGAAAATCCAGGGTAATACGACTTGTTGATACAACTTCGTATCTATGCGCTGAAGGAGTTCTCCCCAGGTGCTGATAATCTGGTTAAATCGTTCATCTCCCTTAGCCAAAGACGAGAGTAATATTAGACTTTTCACCTTTTGTGGATATAGTAAAGCTAGTTCCTGGGCAATTTGTCCCCCCATCGAATGACCTGCAACGTGTACTTGATGAATGTTTAAATGTTCTAGTAATGCAGCTGCATCATGGGCTAATTGTTGTAGGCTATAGGGATTATCTGGTGCAGAACTCCTTCCTATACCCCGATTATCTATACGAATTATCTGATATTGAGCAGTCAAATCAGGCATGATCACTGACCAGTAGGTATGATCACACAAAAAACCAGAAATTAATAACAAGGGTTCGCCCGTACCTTTGCTATCGTAAAATAATTCAATCCCGTTTAAACTTACTTTTGGCATAATTAATCCCTAGGGACAAGTCAAAATTCAATGGTCAAAAGTCAATTTCCTCCATACTTGAGTAAACATGAAAATTGTCTCTATATACAAATCCAATTACGGTAAAGCCTACAAACACCGCCAAACTACTGGGTATAGATACATAACTGTTAATGTCTTTGTTTAAGCAACAATACTTACATAAGGCATAATTTTTGCTTGTAAATCTCTTTAACCAAACCAAAAAAAAGACTATTACAGCGTCAATACAGGTATGATTCTAGAGAATTTTAAATTATCTTTTCATTCCTCACAACTTCCTCATAATTTCTGTATATAACAGCTTTAGAGGTGATGGTTATTAGGTAAAAACTCGACCAACGCCTGATATTACTCAAACTGAATCAAGATATTGGTGTTATTTTTATGAATCACTATTTATTTCATGACGAAGTTACTTTAGCCGAAAAAACCCAAGAACTGGGTAAACAAGCCGTCAAGTTAAAACTGATTCCGGCTTTTGTGATACGTTACTATCCAGATAGTTGGGAATTTTGTATTCCCAACTATGATAATTCCTCTACTGATTGTTTGACAGCACCAGAAGCTTATCTGAAACTCAAAAAACTAGTTGACAGTGCTTTATCTATAGTTTAGAAACAGCAAAATTACCATAGTTGCAAAAAGGAGGTTTGTCTTCTACTTTCTATCGCTTAGTGGGTGTAGGTTACAGGGAAAGATTTTGAATCGAGTTATTAGTGATAACTATTGAGTCTAAAGATCATGATACTTTCACTAACCCCTACCCCCTATGTTCAATATCTCCTATCTAGATTAGATTGGTGACTAAAAAACTAGCAGCAGTTAAAGCCGCGCGATTAGAGAAGACAGCAATTTTTATCTGTGCATTAACTCCAGTACCATCAGGATCAAAGAATAACTCACCCTTAGCTTGATTATAAATGAAGCGATCGCTCTGAGTTTGCGCCGCAGTTCCCAAACGGAATAAACCTGCGTCTAACGTACCAATTTGACTTAACCCAAACTCAGCACCAGACAGGCGTACAGTCTCACCTGCTTGGAAATCACGGATAGTATCAAAAGCAGTTAAACTTCCTGTTAAATCAAAAATATCGACACCAGCATCGCCAACCAGGGTATCAAATCCCGCACCGCCAATTAAGAGATCATTTCCTTGTCCACCAGAGAGAAAATCATCACCACCATTACCAATTAAAGTATTATTGCCAGCATTACCAGTCAAGCGGTTGTTGAGATTATTGCCGGTGGCGTTAATATTGCCATTACCAACTAAAGTTAAATTTTCCACATTGTCAGCCAGAAACGGTAACTCCACAATTGAGAAGATAGTATCTATACCCTCATCGATGGCCTCTATAATAATGTCATCAACACTATCTACCTCATATTGGTCATTGCCAGCACCACCAATGAGGATATCATTACCGCTACCACCATCTAAGCGGTCATTGCCATTACCACCAATTAGGGTATCATTCCCGGCTTTACCCATTAACCAATCATTACCTTCTCCCCCATTTAAGGTGTTGACGGCATTATTACCTGAGATTTGGTTATTCAGATTGTTACCTGTGCCGTTGATAGGATTATTGCCAGTCAAAGCCAAGTTTTCTAAGTTGTCTCCTAGTATCCAATTGATAGAAGAATTGACTTTATCTTTGCCACCCTCAGCAGTTTCAATAATAGTGTCTTGAGGACTATCAACAGTGTAGATATCATCGCCATTCCCACCAATGAGGGTATCATCTCCTAGACCGCCATCAAGGTTGTCGTTACCATCACCACCATAGAGAATGTCGTTACCTTCGTTGCCATAAAGGAAATCTGAGCCATCATTGCCATAAAGGGTGTCGTCACCTGCATTGCCGAAGATGTAGTCATTGCCATTATTGCCATAAAGAGTGTCGTCACCTGCATTGCCGAAGATGTAGTCATTGCCATTGAAGCCATCTATAGTGTCATTGCCTGGTGTTCCACGTAGGATATCGTTCCCTGGTGTTGCTCCAGATGTGGCAGAGTCATTGTCGGTGATGTTAACGGTGAGGGGAGTAATAATACCGTTGTAGTTGCTGTCAGTGCTAGTGACTGTGTGTTGAATGGTGTCTGTGTGAGTGCCTTCGGCTATGGCATCATCAATGGCGGTAACGGTGACGGTTTGAGCAATATTCCAGTTGGTGGTGGTGAAGATGAGAATTGTGGGGTTAGTTGTTAGTTGTAAACCAGAATTAAGATTAATAATGACATCGTTTGTGGGTTGGGTGTTAAGGACGACTGTGTAGGTATCAGTAGCACCGCCTTCAGTAATATTAGTGCTGCCGCCGCTTTGGGTAATTGTTACACCTGCGGTGTTGTTATCGGTGATGTTGGCAATGACATTGGCAATAGTAATACCGTTGTAGTTGCTATCGCTGCTAGTAGCTGTGTGTTGAATTGTGCCTGTGTGAGTACCTTCGGCTATGGCATCATTGACGGCGGTAACGGTGACAGTTTGAGCAATATTCCAGTTGGCGGCGGTGAAGGTGAGGCTTGTGGGATTGGTTGTAGTTTGTGTACCTGGGTTGATATTGATGATGACATCGTTTGTAGGTTGGGTGTTGAGAATGACTGTGTAAGTATCAGTGGCACCGCCTTCGGTAATATTAGTGCTGCCGCCACTTTGAGTAATTGTTACGCCTGCGGTGTCGTTATCGGTGATGTCAACTGTGAGGGGAGCAATAGTAATACCGTTGTAGTTGCTATCGCTGCTAGTAACTGTGTGTTGAATTGTGCCTGTGTGAGTGCCTTCGGCTATGGCATCATTGACGGCGGTAACGGTGACAGTTTGAGCAATATTCCAGTTTTGGGGTGTAAAAACTAACTGGGTAGCACTGGTGGTTAGTTGTGAACCAGAATTAATAGTAACGGTGACGTTAGCAGTTGGTTGACTGGTGAGGACGAGTGTATAAGTATCTGTTGCACCGCCTTCTGTCACACTAGCGTTACCATTACTTTGGTTTACAGCCACAGATATGGGATTGACATCTGCACTGAGGGTTAATATTTGCGTGGCTGTGTTGAAATTATTGTCAACAACCATCACGATTGACTGACGACCATTTGGTAGTGTGGGGCCAAAAGCCAGTCCCTCTATATTCCCAACTGAGTTACTGGAATTGAGAGTTAATAACAGTCGCTTTTGGACTGGTTGAATAGCGGAAATATCTGCTGGTAGTGAATTGAGGCTACTGATATCTGTAGCGTTTTGTAGCTTCACTTCATAGAGTTTAATTGTGTAAGTTGTATTGGCAACTGTACCTCCACTCAAAACAGAACGTTCTAAAGCTAATAATGTTCCCTGGTTATCAATAGCTAATAAATCAACTAAACCATTACCTACGAATGGTCTTGTAGGAGGAGCAGGTGCTTCTGCGGCTGGTTCCGTTACGTATAAGTATTGTTTTTCTGGTTGCCCTGTGACTAGATTGTATTGTATGATACGCGAGCGAGAGCCTGCATTAAATGTAGCTAATGCCCCATCTTGCAAGAGAGCATTTTCTACGGCTGTGTATAGAGTTTGTTGATTGGGGGTGATAGTTAAGCTTTCAAATGCTAAATTATCACGGACACCTGATGTTTGAGTGTCACCTGCATTGACTGTTCCACTATTGTTAGTATCTACGACTACAGGTAAAAAGTTTGTCGGTATGGGCAGCGATCGCACCTCCTGCCCTGTAGATAAATTAAACTCTTTAATAAAGGGATCAATAACACGACCTGCATTGATATTAACTTCACCCTCAGAAGCCACGAAGACTGTACCATTCTGAGTGAAAGCAAAACCTTCTGGATTCAAACTGCCAGAGCTGAAAAAATTCCCATTAATAGTTTTTAAAGGTGTAGCATTGGTAAAAGTTACCTGTGGTGTGGAAATATTAGTTAAGTTAGCAGTAAAAGTATAAAAACGAGCTAATCCATTACTATCGGAACGTGCGTCTGAGAGTGAGTAGTAAACATTATTAATGTCATCGTAAACAACACCAGATAAACCACCTAAAGGCGTTTGAGTATTGTTGACTGTTCCAGCTGCGCCACTAGGGACAAAGCCAGAAACAAATGTGGTAATTCCTTCTAAGGTTACATTCGTAACGGTTTTCGCTATTGTGGAATTATTCGTTGTCATATTTTAGTGATGGGGTAAATGTAACCTCGATATATATGAGGATTCCCCATCAACGACTAAAAAACACTGCCGCTATGATAATTAAACCCAACAACGCCAAGGGGACTAAAAGATTAGGCAGATCCGATACACTCATTACACAACAGTTTTCAGGGATAATTCCTGTTATACAGCAAGCAGGCAAAATGGGGAACTTATGCTTAAATCTCCAGAGACGGTTATTTGGCTACAGGAACGCACAACTTTAGGGATTCTCTCATCCGCAGTGTTAAATGCGATCGCTCCCTTGATGCAAATCCAAGTCATACCCCAAGGAAACAGTCTCATCCTAGAAGATACTCCCCCAAATGCACTTTATATTCTGGTAGATGGTCAGCTAGAAAGTGAAATCACTCATAAAAATAATCCTGTATTTCCTTGCGGTTTTCTCCCAGGTGCAGTTATTAACCTCAAAGAATTACTTTTAGATGAATTTACCCCATACACTATTAAAGCTGTCACTGAATCTCATCTTTGGGTTGTTCCGGCGGCTGAGTTCCGTAATGTAGTTAATCAGTATCCCGAAATTACTCAGGTTTTGTCTCGTCAGTTAGCGCAAGAATTAGCCCAAGTGACATCTGCGTTAACTTATGAACAAGAACGTTCCGTGGCGTTACGGCCGTATTTGGTAACGAAAGCCCAACGGGGAATTGTGGGTACGAGTCGCTACGCCCTCAGACTCAGAGAACAAATTCGCGAAGCTTCAGGTGATAGAGAATCTGTAGAAATTTTCGGCGAACCAGGCTTAGAAAAAGATAATATTGCGGCTTTGATTCACTTTGGTTCGCCAAAACGCCGTGAACCGATAATTAAAGTTAACTGTGGAATTTTACAAACTAGCGGCGCAGACTTATTTGGTCGGGCTGGAGGAAAACCAGGACTATTAGAATGGCTAGGGGAAGGAAGTTTAATTTTAAACAATCTTCAGGAATTACCACCAGAGTTATTACAACCTGTAGCGCAGTTACTCAAAACTAACACTTACACCCCCGTAACTCGGCCAGGAGAACCAACAGCAGCACCCCGCACTAGTAAAGCCAGAATTTTAATAGTTGCGGAAAAAGCCCAGTCTCAAATTGAACGCTGTGTAGGTCATGTGATTAAAGTTCCGCCGCTACGGGTGCGGAAAGCAGATATTCAAGCCCAGGTAGAATATTACACCAGTTTGTATGTGCGATCGCGTGGTCTGACTAAACCCCACATTACCCCTGAAGCTTTGCGTCGTCTCCAATCTTACGATTTCCCTGGCAACCTCAAGGAGTTGAAAAACCTTGTAGAACGGGCAATTGTGCAAGTCGGGAAGGGTAGCGAGTTAACAGAGGAAATTTTCTGGTCGGCGGAAACTAAGAAAAAGCAATTTCGCGTCAATTTGTTAAATCTCTATCCTGGGTTGCGGCGGTTTTTACGGAGTGATTGGTGGCCAGATAAAATTAACTATGGCTTTACTGTGGCAGCATTTGCGTTAGTTGTCGGTGTGTTGTTTGTTGGGCCACAAACACGCGATCGCAATTTTGCTTTAAATTTATTTTGGGCTTGGTGGTGGCCTCTAGTTTTATTAGTTTTCCCCTTTTTAGGGCGGGTGTGGTGTGCTGTTTGTCCGTTCATGATTTACGGCGAAATCACTCAAAAATTATCTTTGTGGTTATTCCCCCGCCAATTGCAACGCTGGCCACGAGAAAAAGCAGAAAAATGGGGCGGTTGGTTTTTATTTGGCTTATTTACGTTAATTTTTCTCTGGGAAGAACTGTGGGATTTAGAAAACACCGCCTATCTTTGTGCTTGTCTACTCCTATTAATTACCTCTGGGGCAATGATTTTTTCCGCCTTGTTTGAAAGGCGGTTTTGGTGTCGTTATCTTTGTCCCATTGGGGGGATGAATGGTTTATTTGCTAAACTCTCCATGACGGAACTACGGGCGCAGCAGGGGATATGTTCTGCAACCTGCACTACCTATCAATGTTATAAAGGTGGTGCGGAAAAGGGGGAAGGGATGGAAACCGACGGTTGTCCTTTATATTCCCATCCCGCCCAGTTAGAAGATAATCGAGATTGTGTATTGTGCATGACTTGTTTAAAAGCCTGTCCCCATCGTTCCGTTGAATTTAACTTACGTCCCCCAGGAATTGAACTCTGGACAACTCATGTACCCTACAATCATGAAGTGGCATTATTATTACTACTATTGGGGGCAATATATCTCCATCGTTTACCGGAATTGCAAGCTAGCTTGGGTTTACAGTTAGATTTAACTCAATTTTGGCTACATTTAGCTATATCTATTCTCGCCTTATTAACACCGGCGGTAGTAGTATTTATTGCCTATGGTTGCATGAAATTATTCAATCCTCGCCGCAAACCCCGCAAATTTATCGAACTCGCCTATGGTTATTTACCCCTAGTCTTAGGCGGAAACTTAGCCCATTACCTGCGTTTGGGTTTGGGCGAAGGGGGAAAAATTTTGCCAGTCACCTTTGCTACCTTTGGCTTACACAGCGAACAATTACCCGTGTTGGTAGCACACCCCGCAGTCATTGCTTTCTTACAAGGTAGCGTTTTAATATTTTCAGTATTGTTAACGATGGTATTAACCCAGAAGATTGCGAAACAACCTTGGAAAAATATGCTTTGGCAACATTTCACAGTTCTGGGACTGGCTGCTAGTATGTGGATGATTATCGTGTTTTAGCAACTTTTTCGCTCCTCAATCTTAGGATGACAGACCATGAAAGTTTTCAAAAGAACCATCAAACCAGAAACCTATATATCGTTTCTCCATATCTACGAAACCACTTGGGGAACGGCTGGTGATATCTGTTTAATTCGTGAGTCTGTGGCCAAAGATAGTACAGTAAAATTTATCGGTCGTAAGGTTCAGTTAGCCATCCCTAAAAGATTAGAGCGCGATCGCCTGGTCAATTGTCCCATTATTAAGGTTGCGGGAAATGTAGGCGACGGACACCCAAAAGACCATCCCCTAGAATGGGAAGTCTACGAAGGGATAGATAAAGAAATTGCTTTAGCTGCACTCAAACCTTGGGGTTTTAAGTTAATTGAAGTTTAGTTGACAATTACGCCTCTAGAAGGAAATGAGGGACAGGGAGCAGGGGGCAAGGGTGAAAATATTTCCCCTCTGCCCCCTGCTAATATTCAAAATTAAAGGTAAAACGGCTTATTTATCGGAAAAAGTATAGGTTCAAAACCGTACTTCGTACCGCTACACGTAGCGTCTCTTCAGAGAAAAAATCCTTGTTACTCAAGGTAGGTAGAAACCCCAACGCCAGTTTTCTTAAGTCGGGAAACCCGTTCACGCCACTCCCCCTTGTGGATGGCTGTCTTTAATTTTGAATTGATTCATAGGGGTTTTCAACGTGAGTGAGGTACAGGCAAAATAATTAAACCCAGATTAAGGCGGATGAATCTGTACTCTATCCGGTGGCAATCCGCTATATATCTTAGCTGAGATGTCGAATGGACTTCACCGAGATTTTTTTTGCTCCTATCTTCGGCTGATTGATGGTGGAGTAATGGTTGCGTACTGTTGCTGTGTCAACGTAGCTTCCTGAATATTAATTCGTTTGGGAATCACACCATTTTTATGGAAGTAATCAGCGATTCGCTGCTGCTCTCTGATTAACTCTGGAGTAATAGCTCTTAAGCCGTAAGAGCGACGACTAAGAACCAAATCCATCACGTCTGGAGGTAGTTTTTGATGTTGTCCTACTAGCTTGGCAGTCTCTTTGGGATTTGCTTGCGCCCAGCGTTGGATTTTATCGATTTCTTCAATGACTATTCGCAGTAATGTAGGGTTATCAATGGCAAACTTCCTCAGTCCAACATAGTAACTACCAGGAGTATCAAGACCTTGGGCATTTCTAATAATCCTTACCTTACCTAATTTCTCTGCTCTTGCTAAATGAGGATCGCCTGTGACCCAAACAGGAATTTTTCCTTCTAGAAATGCACTAGATGCTTCTACGTTAGGAATACTTTGGATTTTAATGTCATTGGGTTTTAAACCCACTTCTTCCAAAGCTCTCAGGATAAAATAATGAGAAGCAGAACCTCTTTGGAAAACTACTGTTTTTCCTTTCAAATCTCTGACGCTTTTAATTGGAGAGTCTGGAGGTACTGCGATCGCACTACCTTTACCACTATTTGCAGTACGTTGTGAACCAACAACATAAACAATTGGCGCACCAGCTGCTTGAGCAAAAATCGGGGGAGTCTCTCCCACAGAACCTAAGTCAATTCTGCCTACATTCATGGCCTCCATCAACTGGGGTCCTTGAGCAAATTGTGCCCATTCTACCTTGACACCCAGAGGTTCTAGCCGCTTTTCCAAAACTCCGGTAATTCTAACTAAATCACCAGCTTGTTGATACCCCATTCTAAGTACATTAGTTTTAATTCCTTGCCTATTTTTGTTTGATGCTTGAGCCACTAAGCTTGGAGATATTGGAAGTAATGTGGCATTTAATTTTGATACTTGGAGTTCGGATAATTCAGCCTGATTGCTATTAGATATTGTGGTATTGCCATTAGTTATTAGTGTTTTATTCACCGCTTGGGTTGTAGTTTTTGTTGCTTCTGCCGTATAACTGACTAACCCTAGAGTTAATAGTCCTGGTACTAAGACTGATGTCAAACGCCGCCAAATTTTGTGAGGTTGAGATTTACTAGTGAACATGATTTCTTGCTAACAGAGGTTGAGATTATGTTTGTTAACGAAGTTAAAGCCTTCAAGTCGATATTTATTAACATAAACATCGATTTGATCAAATTAGAAAATAATGTGAGAGTTACGCAACTCTACATCACAAAGCAATGTTGTCGGATAAGGAGCTATTTGGTTTGACCAAAATATATTGGCTCTTCAGGTTCTTTTATGGAGTCGAATAATAAATAAAATCTAATCACAGCTTATGTTCCTTGCTATGATTGGATTTGATTTTTTTGAGCCTTTCTATAAAATGGCTATTTTAATGCCGTGCCATAAAACTAATGCAAGAACCAATATATTTTTGCCAAGTATTTTAATTATCCAAGTAATTAACTACGTTTTGTCTATAAATAAACCGTAGTTAATTATTTAAAGACAGATTACCATAATAATTTGCCCAAAATCAAGTATTGTTATATAGTTCTTTTCTACAAAAACAACAAGGATAAAAGTAAGGTGTTTACTTTCATCCCTTTGAGTAATTTTGGATAAATTTTAATTATTTATTTCTACAGGTAAAAATCCACCAGCCTGCATTTTCCATAACCTGTAGTAAGCACCACGATTTGCCAATAAATTATCATGACAATCATCTTCGACAATGCGACCTCGATCAAATACCAAGATACGATCTAGATGGGCAATCGTAGATAACCTGTGAGCCACTACAATAACAGTTTTTCCATCCATGACTAAATCTAAAGTGTCTTGAATTGCTTTTTCTGTAATGGAATCGAGGCTAGATGTAGCTTCATCCAAGATGAGAATAGGAGCATCTTTGAGAATTACCCGCGCGATCGCAATTCGTTGTCTTTGTCCTCCAGATAGTTTGACACCACGTTCACCTACCAAGGAATGATAACCGTCTTGGATTTGGCAAATAAAATCGTGAGCATAAGCCTTGCGTGCGGCTGCAATCACTTCCTCATCGGTTGCATCTATGCGTCCGTAACGAATATTTTCTATCAATGTGCGATGAAATAGGGAGGGGTCTTGCGGAATCAAGCTAATTTGCGCGTGGAGAGCATCCTGAGTCATATCTTGAATATCGACCCCATCAATCAGAATTTGTCCTGATTGTGGATCAAATAAACGTAAAATCAAATTCACAAAGGTGGATTTTCCAGAACCGGAAAAGCCCACTAAGCCAACTCTTTCTCCTGGTTTGATCGTGATCGAAAGATTCTCAAAGACTTTCTTCCCATCTGTGTAGCTAAAATTGACTTGCCGAAATTCAATTTTACCTTGGGTAATGGGGTGAGCGACCGCTTGCTCGCGATCAATCAACTCATGGGGTTGAACAATGGTATGCACACCGTTAGCAACATTACCGATGTGTTCAAAAAATTCAATAAACCGTCGGCTTAAATTTCGGGCTTCACTAATAATTAGTAATGATAAGCTAGTCGCTACAACAAAGTCAGCCGCCGCAATTAATCCTTGACTCCACAGCGAAAGTGAGTAATATAAAGTCCCGATTTTCAAAATTGCGGCTGAGATGAACTGAAACCAGCGAATTCGCTCCGAATACCAATTAGACTTTCTCACCTCTTTGAGTTCGTGCCTTAATTGCTCATTTAAATAACGTCTTTCAAAACCCAAACGAGCAAATAATCGGCTACTGCTGAGATTTGTTACCGCGTCTACAATTATACCAGTCGTCTCACTTCTAGCAGATGCGGCTCGGCGGGAGTAAATTCGGCAGCGAGTCGCCAGCCAAAAGGAAATACTGATAAACAAAACTGCCCACACACCCACAAATGCAGCCAGAGGAGGATATACACGATACAACAAAATCGTGGAGACAATATACACAATGATCACAGACATAAATTCCGTAATCAGCATTTGCATTGTCTGAGTTACACCCAAAGAAGTTTCACCGATGCGATGTGCTAATGCGCCAGCAAAACTACTGCTCAGGTAACGATGGGAATGATGTTGCAAGTAAGCATATAGAGAACGGACAATATGTTGCCGATGAATGGGATGAAGGATGGTTTGCAATAGTCCGGCTGTTCGTCCAAAGACAACTTCACCGACACTTAAAGCGGTGAACAGCATCAAGGGTTGGCTAATAGCAGCAAAAATTTGCTGGTTATTTCCAGGCGATCGCGTCACGCTACGAATAATTTCACCTATCGCATAGGGGAGCATAATTCCGCAAGTGGCGTGCAGTATCTCCGAAATGACCATTGCTAAATACCACCATCGAAACTGGTTCACAAAATAACAAATAAATCGAAATGGTGTATCAGGCAAATTTGGTGCATTAGCAGCACGTTGAAAAGATTTAGAAATTCTTACCTTCTTTGTCATGCAATTTGATCTCGCATTTATAGCGATTCACAATTAATAGCTTGTTCACAGAAAATGGAAATAGACGGCTGATTTAGCCGCCCCATCTAGTTAAATAATTCTGATGAGAAAATGTGCAAAATTCCTGTTCAATACTTTCATCTGAACATACAACAGTTTGTAATGTTTCTCAAAACATCATCTAAACCATAATTTCTGCTGGTGTAATAGCAGCATACAAATCAGATGGAAGTAAGGCTTCTTTAATATCAATTTTTTTAGGAATAACACCTGTTTCAAAGAACAAATCTGCTACACGTTGTTGTTCTGCTATCAATGCAGGACTTAATCCTCTACGTCCAGCGAAAGTACGACGAGACATGACTTTGTCAGCTACATCTGGCTTAAGTTTTTGTTCTGTGATCATCAATTTTTTCACTTCATCTCGATTTGCTTCCGCCCATTTATCAAGGGCATGAAGTTCTTCAATCACTATTTTCAGCACTCCAGGATTTTCTTGTGCAAATTTCCTGTCAGCGACGTAGTAACCACCAGGAGTATCTAGCCCTACACCATCTCTAAGAACACGAATGCGACCCATTTCTTGGGCGATCGCATAGTGGGGATCTCCACTCACCCAAACAGGTATTTTCCCTTCGATAAAAGCAGCCCTAGCTTCAACATTCGGAATACTCTTGATTTTAATGTCTTTGATGGTCAAACCAATTGACTGCAAAGCTCTTAGTATAAAATAATGTGATGCCGAGCCTTTTTGAAAATATACTTCTTGTCCCTTAATCTCCTCAAGCTTTTGTAGCGGGGACTCTGGAGGAACAGCAATCACACTACTTCTGCCGGTTGTTGCGGTTCTTTGCGTACCAACGACGTAAACAATTTCTGAACCAGCGACTTGGGCAAAAATTGGCGGTGTTTCTCCCACTGATCCCACATCAACCCTACGGGCCGCCATCCCTTCCATAAGTTGAGGCCCTTGGGCAAATTGTAACCATTCAACCTTGATTCCTAATGGATCTAAGCGTTTCTCCAAAACTTGCCGATTGCGGACGAGATCCCCTGCACTTTGATAACCCATGCGGAGAACTTTAGTTTTGATCTCCAGAGAACTGCTACTATTTGCCACATTCTGTTGGCTTTGTTGGCTACAACTTCCCAACAGATAAGCCAAGGAAAAACCACCTACACTAGATGTGGCAAAATTGATAAAACGACGGCGGTTAATCATATTCGATTGATTGATGAAAACTACTGAATGTTGAGGTTGACGATAGTAGGACTTACGCAACTGGCATATTTTTTATGTAGGGTGTGTGACGCTGCGAAACGATTTGAACGTAGTAATAAGACTTATAGCGTCACGCACCTACCATTGATTGTGACACTGGCGTAAGTCCTGGATAGTTCTAAAAAGCTACTAAATATGCAATTCAATGTTTCCAAACAACATGAATTGTTGCTGTCAATTCTTCTTTAAATTCTCCAGAAGGCTCAACTGCTAGTAATGCTTCTGTGATATCTGCTTCAAAAGCTTCCGTTTGCTCGCCATAGAAAATTTTCAAGGAGAAAGCTGTAGTGTATAGATAGCCAATATAGCTAGAGACTGTCCAAGACTTTTCAAATGGCACTTCATAAACTTCTTGACGAGCAAATTGGGAATTAGCAATGACAACTTCGTGCGGAGGATCAACTGGTTTACGAATACCTTGTCCACGCTGTCCAGTGCGTCTTTCTTCGCCTAACCATTTTTTCACAACTCCAATTGCGGCTTGTTTCCAAGGTAAGGAACTTACCCAAGGATTATCACCAGTATTAAGAAGTGCGATTCCTCCATCTTCTGTTAATAATTCATACAGGCGTTCTAGTACCAGTTCCCGTTCCATCCAATGAAAAGCTCTACCAATAGTAGCTAGATTAAATACTCCTAAACTAGAGTTAATCAGTTCTGCACCTTGTTCTAGCCAAGTAATATTATTCGCTCCTGCTTTTACTGCTTGTTGTTGCGCTTCCCGCAGCATTTCTGCATCAGGATCTATCGCTACTACTTCCTGAAATTTCTTACTAAGGGGAATAGCTATTAAACCAGGGCCAGTCCCTAAATCTAACAGTCTTCCTTGACCATTTAGATGAAATATTTCCGTTAGTTTATCGAATACAGCAGGCGGGTATTTAGTTCTATATTGAGCGTAAACCTCAGCCGCACCCTCAAATAATGTTGGATCGTAACTAGGTAGTGTTTTCAGTTGAGTCATAGATTAATTGTTGAGTTCAGTTCATCAATCTAGATTTGAAGATTGTTTACTATTGGGCGTGATCAAAATTTCCCTTAGCCCAGTTGAGTTATGTTTTGAAGTCCTATATTCTTATCTTCTAAATACATTTACATGATTTTTCATCTAGGGAGTTCCATAAACTAATTTATCCCATCGTGAAAAACAAGGATAAAGCTCAAATTCTGACTCCTGTGCTTTATCTTATGTCTTTGCTAACAAGATAATTAATTCGATATTTTTGACTTTAAAAGTCTTTGATCAGCCCAAATCATATCTCTCTTGACTTTGGCTAAATAGTCAGTCAATGGGATACTTGTAATGTATTTTTATTATCTACTTTAAATCGATTGATTTACCGTAGTTTGTTCTTTAACAGAGCATCTCACATCTTTATGAAAAATGCAAGTATGCCTCAAAACAAGTTTGCTAATAATTTTTTACAAATTTTGCAGTCTTTAACAGTCCAGAACACAACCGAGCTAAGAGTAGGATTTAGGTGCTGCTTTCGTAGCTTGACTAGCTAGGTAAGTAGAACGGTGTAAATAATTCAAGGTTTGTAGTGTTCGCGCAAGCGTCTCGTAGAGAGGACTTTAGTCCTCTGATAAGGACTGAAGTCCTTACTACGAACTAGATTCCAATCTTTTTACCTTACTTCACATAGTTTGGTTTTTTCGAGTCGTTCTACTTAGTATTGGTTTGAACTTCCAGAATAGTTTATTAATCTAGGCTTTTCGTCCAAAATTAGTATTGCCCACAACTTGTGGGTATTTAGAAACTTCCAGAAAATAAATTCTTTAATCAGAGGAAATATAATCATTGGATTTTTCTCCCCCTGCTCTCTGTCTCCTTGCTCTCTCCCTGATAACAACTACAAATATTTACCCTGTTCTACCTACCTAGAGTGTGATGTCATCAATAAAATCTGATCAAAATCTTTTTCTTCCTACTTCCTATCTTTTAATGTTGCTTTTTACAGAATTTGGTGTAAAATTTTGGCTATAATCTACGGTAAATTGGTCGATATACTGTATTTAATAACAAAGTCCTCAAAGATGGGGTCAATTTTATAGGCAAAATCATCTTCGTCTGCGGACTCTACACCATTCCTCAAGAGTTCTTCATGACTTATAAAAAATATACAATTGCCTAAATGTTTCTACGTGGATTAAAAATTTGAAATTTTTAGGCTAAAGCCTTGCCGTATATTAATTTGAATTCGGAGCGCAGCAACGTGACTATTACTCTGAGAAATACCAAAAGCTACCACATATCACTCAAATGGCTGATTAATCATCCATATGTCCAGAAAATAGTTCCTTGGATTGTGCCTTTTTTAGTCCTGACGTTTTGGGAAACGGCTTCTAGACTTGGAATACTCTCTAGTAGAATTTTGCCTGCACCTAGTGGTGTATTATTCACAGCCTTGAAATTAGCTGCTAGTGGTGAACTCTTTCATCACGTAGGCATCAGTGCTGCACGGGCGATATCTGGTTTCATAGTTGGGGGTAGTATTGGGTTTGGTTTAGGCTTACTCAACGGCTTTTCTCGTGTGGCAGAAAAGTTGTTAGATAGTTCCTTACAAATGCTTCGTACTATCCCTAATTTGGCAACAATTCCCTTGGTAATTTTATGGTTTGGTATTGGTGATCAAGCTAGATTATTTCTTGTGTCATTGGGAGTTTTCTTCCCGCTTTATCTCAACACATTTCACGGTATTCGTAGTGTAGATCCGGGATTAATTGAAATGGGCAAAGTTTATGGATTAAAAACTCCGCAACTTTTGTGGCACATAATTTTTCCTGGTGCATTATCTTCCATTCTTGTCGGTGTTCGTTTCTCTTTAGGGATTATGTGGTTAACCCTAATTGTGGCAGAAACAATAGCGGCTGATTCTGGAATTGGTTATATGGCAATGAATGCCCGTGAATTCATGCAAACAGATGTTGTGGTGTTGAGTATTGTGATTTATGCCTTGCTCGGTAAGCTAGCAGATGCCATCGCCAGAACATTAGAAACCAAATTTTTGGCATGGAATCCCAACTATCAACAAAGATAATTATCCAACTTGAAATTGTAGGAGATTTAGAAAATGGTGGCAAATTTACAAGCAAGTGTGCAAGGTACACAACTCAGTATTCTAGATTTGACGAAGGCTTTTGGTAAGCAAACTGTCTTAAACTCTTTGAATTTAGAAGTAAAAGCAGGGGAGTTTGTCGCAATAGTAGGGCGTAGTGGTTGCGGTAAAAGCACTCTGTTGCGTCTAGTATCAGGCTTGGATAAGGCAAGTGGTGGCGGCATACTATTAGATGGAGAGCCATTGCGTAAACTTGGTGATTCCATCCGCGTCATGTTTCAAGATCCTCGATTGTTACCTTGGAAAAGTGTGATTGACAACGTGGGTTTAGGCTTGCATGACAAGTGGGAAGAAAAGGCTCTTTGGGCTTTAGAGAAAGTTGGACTCAAAGATAGGGCTAAAGAATGGCCATCTGTACTTTCTGGAGGACAACGCCAACGGGTATCTTTAGCTAGAGCTTTAGTGAATCAACCACGTTTGTTACTGCTTGATGAACCTCTAGGAGCTTTAGACGCTCTGACTCGTTTGGAAATGCAGCAACTGATTGAAAATTTATGGCAAGAAAGAGGATTTACAGCCTTTTTAGTAACTCATGATGTGGAAGAAGCTGTAGCACTAGCAGACAGAGTGATTCTCATTGAAGAAGGACAAATTGCTTTAGATTTACCTGTGAATTTACCACGCCCTAGAGATAGAAGTAGTGATGGGTTTATCAACATTAGAGAAACTGTATTATATCAAGTGATGAAAACAGAAAATGTTCATACCAGTAGGCAGTTATTAGAATTGAGTAATTAAGGAAGATTTATCTGCTGATGTTTGTCAATTTAGATCAGCAATCAATTTCTAACTTGAATAAATCAGTAGCATTTTAAATTAACCCTAGCTGTTATATTAAGCAGTTGGGGTTTTGCTGTAAGTTCCCTGAGCTAATTTGACTTTAATGTAGAAATCACGCCGTTTTCTAAATACACTGAAAGCACTATATTCTTAATCTTGGGTAAATTTTTGATAAAAATATAAGCTCCAATTAAACAACATACACCACCAAAAAATAGAGCATTATTGACACCTATGCTACTGGAAAGCCAACCAAAAAATAAATTACCAAAAGGTAATATTCCCAAAAAACCCGTCGTGAAAATACTAGTGACTCTACCTCGTTTATTTTCATCGACTAAAACTAATTGCACAAAGTTGCTGATAGCTGCCAATGTGAGCGTATTCATCATCCCCACAATGAGGATCAAGATTAAAGAATTTGGTAAATTCTGAGTACGAGAGAAAATTATTAAACTTAAGCCTAAGATTGTAGAGGAGAACGCTATAATTTTGATTAATTTTGTAGCTTCCTTCATTAAAATTAGATAAATTCCAGCGATTATTGAACCTAGTGCGGAAGCTGTCATCAAAAAACCCAAAGTTTCTGCACTGCCATTTAAAGTTTCCCTCACAAATACGGGTATGAGATTAACATGGGTCATAACCATGAAACAAATTACGATTTGTAGGATTAAAACATATCTGATAGGGAGGAAATTATAAGCAAATACAAACCCCTCTCGTAAATTTTGAAAAATATTTGTTTTCTTTAGTGAAGGATTATGTTCAACTGATTTGATTTGGGCTGTTAATACAACAGAAATAAATGGTAGACAACTAATGCTATCAACTAAAAAGCAAGAAGCAGCCCCATATCGAGCCAGTAGAAATCCCCCAATCATGGGACTGACAAATTTGGCTGTATTAATTAAAAAAGAATGAATTGCAATCGCACTATAAGTATCTGCTTTGTTATCTACCAATCTAGGAATAGTAACAAGACGAGCAGGTAAATCAAAAGCTTTGACTGTACCTTGCATAATGCCAACGATAATAATCCACGTAACGGTGAGATGACCATTAGTAGTTAGAAATGCTAGAGTAGCAGAAAGCAAAATAGATACTAACTGTGTAATAAGTAATACGTATCTTAAATTCCAACGATCCAATAACACGCCTACTAATGGTGTAATAATCAACCCCATAAATTGATTTGTAAATCCAACTACACCTACTAACATGGCTGAGTTAGTGATTTGATACACCATCCACACGAGGGCTATTTGAGTCATCCAAGAGCCAAAAAAAGAAATACTCTCTCCAATGACAAAACAACAAACATTTGGAGATTTCAGAGCAGGTGGAAGATGCAAAGAAGTAAACAAGAGTTTGTTTACTTCACGATTTTCGTTACTAATTTTTTGCACCAGTATTTTCCGAGAAAGGACTGAAAACTATTAATTGGCTGAAAAATTGACCATCCGAATTTTAGATTTTAAATTTTGGATTGAATCTAAAGTCAAGGCAGGTTTGAAAAGATATTTGTTTTGCCAACATGAATGTCTCTCAAAACCCGCCCCTACAAATCAAAAACCTAAAATTAGTTAGCTACTTGAACTACTTCTTTAGCAATTTTCGCATAACTTTAGCAATACTTAAATTTAGTTATTCATAAAGTTAGCATACTAAATATAATCCGGCAAGAAGGTATAGTGTAACTTAAGTTCTTGTTGCCCATTAATTGCTGCAATGCTAGGGAGATGATTTTTATATTAGATTAACTAATAATTAGATAACCTGAGATTTTGCTGCCCAGATATTTTATTGCCTAAGCACTTGTGCTGTGAATAGTGCTGTGTAATAATATAGAGCTAATCCACGATAAAACGATAGACAAACAGTATTTACTGTTCTAGTAGCAGTACACCACAAACACACCAGATGGACAGCTTGAACAACAAGCAAAACATACTGAGCGACGAATAACCGCGCTTAATATCAATTTTTGTACCTGATGCTCTCCCTCACTGACATTTACGCCAATGGTGGGTACTCCCCACCTTCACTTAATGAAAAAACTTATATGACTGGGGATGAACGATGACTTATCAACATTTGGAAATTAAACCAATTGCTGGACGCATTGGCGCGAAAATTTTAGGAATTGATTTGAGTGCAAATCTTAGTGACGACATTATCCACGAAATTCGTCAGGCTCTCATCCAATACAAGGTAATTTTCTTCCGTAATCAAAACCTTGATGCTAATGGACAAGTAGCTTTTGCGCGCCGTTTTGGAGAAATAACTACAGCGCATCCGACAGTTCCATCTTTGACAGAACATCCAGAGGTTTTGGACTTAGATTATGGGAAAACTGCTGCTCGTGCAAATAATTGGCATACTGATGTAACTTTTGTAGACCGTCCTCCTCTGGGTTCTGTCTTACGAGCCTTGGAAATTCCTCCCTATGGTGGCGATACTATTTGGGCTAATTCTGTAACGGCATATCAAGATTTACCAGAACACCTGCGTAGAATTGCAGATGAACTCTGGGCTGTTCATAGCAACGCCTATGACTATGCAGAAGCAGCAGTTAATCTGTCTGATGAACTTAAAGCCTATCGCAAAGTTTTTACATCAACTGTATATGAGACTTTACACCCAGTAGTGCGAGTGCATCCTGAATCTGGAGAACGGGGATTATTTATCGGTGGGTTTGTGCGTCAGATTCGGGGATTATCCACCACTGAATCTGATGATATTATCCGACTGTTGCAGTCTTATGTGACACGTCCTGAGAATACGGTGCGTTGGCGTTGGAAAGTGGGCGATGTGGCATTTTGGGATAATCGCGCCACTCAACACTATGCTATTGCCGATTATGGTAATCAACCTCGTCGTGTGCAGAGAGTCACTATTGTGGGTGATATTCCGGTTGGTATTGATGGTAAACAGAGTCAGGCTATCAAAGGAGATGCTTCGGCTTATAACAAGCGTCTAGCTGTAGCTGTTTAAGTTCTGTTTTAGGAACGCAAAGCGACGCAGAGGTACGCAAAGTTTCAGGATTTAAGTAAGGATTGATGTTTTATGGTGAGAACTGTTTCGACAATGTTACCTTTGGGTACTTTAGCACCTGATTTTTATTTACCGGATGTGGTTTCTAGTAAGATAGTTAGTCTCTCAGATTTCGATCATAAGAAAGCTTTGTTGGTCATATTTTTGAGCCGCCATTGTCCTTTTGTGCAGCATATTAAGTTGGAATTAGCTCAACTAGGGAAGGACTATGCACAAAGTAACCTGGGAATTGTGGCGATTAGTGCCAATGATGTTAATACTCATCCCGATGATGCACCGGAATTTTTAAAAGTTTTTGCACAGGAATTAGATTTAACTTATCCTCTGCTATTTGATGAGACACAAAAGACGGCTAAAGATTTTTTTGCTGCTTGTACTCCTGACTTCTTTTTGTTTGATGAAAACCGCAAACTTGTCTATCGTGGACAGTTAGACGATAGCCGTCCGCAAAATGGTATCCCTGTAACTGGCAAAGATTTGCGGGCTGCGATCGCAGCTGTTTTAGCTGGTCGAGATGTAGACCGAGAGCAGAAACCTAGCATTGGTTGTAACATCAAATGGAAGCCAGGAAATGAACCTCTATATTTCCAAAATCCAGCGATCGCAGTTTGAAGAATCCTTACTACTTCCTGTTCTTGAATTAGAATATTTCTCTAGTCTTCACCTTCCTCATTTGTTGATAAATATAGGTATATTGAGGAATATGCCTATATTTTTTGTTGACATCTGGAATCTTAATTTACTAAACCTCAAATAATCATAATTAATTGCCATATTTTTCTTAATTTCTTATGATTAACTAGGTAAGTTAGCCAAGCATAAATAATTAAGATAAACACAAATTTATAGATTCAAAAAATGAAATCAATCCTCCTAAAGTATGGCATTGTAAATGATTCAGGAGTAAATTATGACAAGTAAACTAGAGAATAAGATAGCTATTGTTACCGGTGCTTCTTCAGGAATTGGAGAAGCTACAGCGATCGCTTTAGCCGCAGAAGGAGCCAAAGTAGTGATTGCAGCCAGAAGAGGCGATCGCTTGACTGCATTAGCAAAACGCATTACTGAAAATGGTGGTGAAGCCTTACCTATTGTGACTGACGTTACCGACGAAACCCAAGCTAACAACCTCATCCACAAAACAAATGCAGAGTTAGGACGAGTGGATATTCTAGTGAACAATGCAGGTGTGGCATTAACTGGTAATATTGCTGGCGGTAACACTGCTGACTGGCGGCGAATGTTTGATGTCAATGTTTTTGGTGTGCTTTATACTACCCATGCTGTTTTACCCATTTTCCAAGCCCAAGGTAGTGGTCACATCGTCAATATCTCATCAGTAGCTGGACGCATAGCTCGTGCAGGTGTTGGGATATATAATGCCACTAAATGGGGAGTTAATGCTATCTCCGAAGCATTACGCCAGGAAGTGTTAAAAGATAACATCCGTATCACGGTGATTGAGCCTGGTTTGGTGGAGACGGAAATCAACAATCATGTCACCGATCCCGTAGCGAAGAAAAATGTTGAAGAACGATTAAAAGCCATTACACCACTGCAAAGTGAAGATATCGCCAATGCGATCGCCTATGCGGTAACTCAGCCACCCCATGTGAATGTGAATGAAATTCTGATTCGACCGACTCAGCAAGAACGGTAAGATCAATTCAAAATTCGGTGCTATGAGTTAGTGGGATGATTTGTGTTTAAATTCATCCCATACCCATGCAATGCTAAAAGCACTTTGTTAACGCAATTCAAACCCCAGATTGTTCAAGGCTTCTCGCAGGCGATCGCGTCCCGATAGAGATTCAGGAAATGCTATGCGTTTAGCTGAATGTTCTGACCAATCACCACCAACATTCATCTGTTGAGAACTGTAAAATTGTTTCATGATTTGGTTATACAGTTCAATTTCCTGTTTTTGTGTTTCTAACTGATAAGTCTCCCGATGTAATACCGCCGCTTGGGGTAAACGTGGTTTCACTTCTACATTAATAGATGAATCTGCATAACCCACACATAACCCAAACACCGCAACAACATGGGGTGGTAAATTCAAAACCTCTGCTACTGCTTCTGGACGATTACGTAATGCACCAATGTAGACTGTTCCCAAACCCAAAGATTCAGCAGCGATCGCAGCATTTTGTGCTGCTAATGTGGCATCAATAGCCGCCATCAGAAACATTTCCAGGTAATTCAAACCTTCATGGGGTAATCCTTGATTTTCCGCAATGTATGTTAATCTTGCCAAATCTGCTAACCACACCAAAAATAAAGGACACTGGCGAATATGAGCTTGGTTATTCGCCAACTGTGATAACTTCTCTTTGCGTGTCGTATCTTGAACAGCAACTACACTCCAAGTCTGGAGATTAGAAGAAGTAGATGCTGATTGTGCAGCTGCTATCAAAGTTTCCAGAGTGTTTGTTGGTAGAGGATCACTCAGGTAAGCGCGGATGGAACGGTGAGAGAGCAAATTAGATATTGTCTCATTCCAAGGAATATCTGCATTAAATGCGTCTACACCATAGCGGCGATGAAGTAAATCAGTAGGATTAGTCATAATTACAAATTATGGAATTTTAGGTGAAAAAGCGGCGTATTGCTCAGGTAATAGCATCAATTCCTTAACGGTAAATAAAAAACTGAAGATTAAACCAGTAATAAACACTCCCAGCAATTTTATAGAAGTAACTGATAGTAAATACTTTTGACTGGCAAATCTCCTAGTTAAAGGTTTTCGCCAATAGATCATCGTGTGCTGAAATAAAAATTACAACATAGATTTTTACACTTGACCATGTGAAATATTAAGCTGATTAGTCCTAATGCTGTGTTAGCTAAGTTGATAATACATTGCAATCTACTATAAGTTTATCAATTTAGTGTATTTAATTAAAATATTAGCATTCTATTAAGACTTTAGTAAATAGGCTTTTCCTGCCACATTTAAACATAAGAACAAAGTGCTGATTGAGAAAGAGAGGGTTTTTCCCAAAAGTGCGTCACTCCAGGTAGAGTGTATAAAATCAATTAAGTATATTAAAAATTATTGTGGATTGTTCGTGATCATAAATAGGGATAAGTGGTATATCTAAATTGAAAAAGGGGTGTGAGGGAAAGACTTTTTCATGTCTTCTTGTGTACGCGGTTCATGATGGCTACTTGTATCAGAAAAATTTATTAATCAAATTGTTATCAATTTTTGAAATTAGTATAGGATCAGTGAGACCACATCAGTAGATTTAGCAATATTTCATTTTTCTAAAAAAAATCAACAAATCCTCCAAGTGGTTTCAAAGCGATTAAGGTGGTTTAGTTAGTTGAAGTCTGTTCTATAGCAAGATAAACTCAATTAATCTTATGACTGAATTACTAGAATTGGCAGCCTTAGATGAGCATCGCTTGAGTAGTAGAAAACGTAGCAGTAACTATGAAGATGTACTGGTAGTTGGTAGACTAGTGCAAATTGCTTTAAAAACACTGGCTCCACCACAAAGTACAGTTGTGATTTTCAAAACAACAGGAGAAATAGAATTATTGGGTGATCATCACCAATCAATTTCTACACAAACTCCCTTGTTTCTCACACAAGTTCCGCAAATTTATCTCCTAGCTAGAACCTTTAGTGATCAGATTGCTGACCGGAGTTTACAAATTACTTTTCAAGATGATCATGGTAGTCTGCTCAAACAATTGCGGATTGATTTGACGGCGGTGCAAGTTTGTCTTGATGTTGATGCTGATAGAGACGGGATTATTGAAGCTAACAACCCCCATAAAAGTGATTGGGAATGGGGAAGTAATGGTCATGGTGCAGTTTTATTAGTGAATAGCGATCGCGATATCGTCTATTCTGATAGTCGGAGTGATCACGAAGCGAGTTTAATTCAAGGACTACTTGACCTGAAAGATTTTAGCTTCATGATTGTGCGTAAAGCTGGGTTGAGAAATTTACCTGCTGGATATGAACTAGAGTTATCAGTTAGTAAAGATACTGCCCAACGCATTCGCATTTATGATGAATTAGATCGAGACGGCTATGAGTTAATTGGCCCTGGTATTTCTAGAGCGAGAATTAGGGATACTGATCGGGATATTATTTTAGCCATTGAAGGATTGAGTTATCCTGATTTTGATTTTGACGGCTTAGTTGAAATTAGTTTAAGCCTGGTCAAAGATGGTAAATCTGTGTATAGCGATCGCGTAGTATTTCGAGTTGCACCTTGGATCATGACTCCTAATACTTTATCGCCAATTACAGTATTTGTTTCACGGTTATCTAGTGGCGAGAACAAAGAATTTATTGATGAACTGAGAAAAGTTGTTGCTCAAGCCAACGCCCAACTTGATATTATCCCCTATGAGTTTCATCAAGATGATCCCTGGGTGCAAGACGAGATTGAAATTGGTTACACTCAAGCCCCAGGACATCTACTTCCCGTCGTCTTTGATTCTCCACGCGATCGCGGACTCGCAGAATTTCCTAAACGCAAACTATTAGGAATTGACTTTGGTTATCTCACCCGTAAGAGTCGCTATTTAGCCACAAAATTAGACTCTTTTGGCAATTTAGAAGTTTCTCCGCCAGTTACAGTTAAAGGTGTTCACTATCCCTTGGGGCGGTTGATTTTCGGCGGCACTCGCAAGGATATTATCCCCGAACCACGGCGGATGTTAAGAGTATTGCGAGATTTTCTCTATGCTCAAAAAATTCAAGCACCCCTAGAAATCTTTTCGGACTGGCTGAGTGTAGGACATATTGATGAGTTTATGACATTTGTTCCTGCGCCTACCGCTAAAGGATTTAAATTACTATTAGCCAGTCCCCACCAAGCTCATAACATTCTCAAGCATCTACGAGAGCAAGGTCATGGTCAATTATTATTAAGAGAAGGCAAAAAACTCGACAGAAAACCAGCCGATATTACTGTTGCAGACATTCTTGATAATCAAGATTTAACTAACCAAAATCAACAATTTCAAGAACACATTAATTGGAATCGAGAAATCCTTAAACAAGAATTAGAATTAAGCGACGAAGATATTATTGAACTACCTGCTTTATTTAGAGATGATGGCTATGGGAGAGCAGAAACTTTTTTACCAAATATGGTTAACATGATTGTCCTTAATCAGCACCTTGGTATTCCCAAACCATTTGGGCCGAAGTTGGATCATCAATGTCAATTTGAGGCTTATGTACGACAAGTTTTAGAACCTTGGGGTTTAGTTTGTCACTTTATCGATGATTGGGAACCCTACTTCCGCAAACGAGGCGAAATTCATTGCGGAACTAATACACGTCGCCAACCTTTTACCCAAAAATGGTGGGAGATTGAGGATACGTTTTTTAGTTAAGAGTGCTGAGTGGGGAGTAAACATTTGTAGAGGCGGGTTCACCGAGATCATCGTTAATTGTTCATGATATTTGATTAACCCGCCCCTACCGAGTCTCATTAGCTCCCAGCATCGGCTATTTTTTGGATATCTAAGGTTTTTCTAATTCACATCAGGCGTGAGTTAGGAAATAAATTCTTCTTTGTCTACCTTGTCCCCAGTCCCCAACTCTTCTTCATTTTGAATTTTGTAGCTTGCTTCCTGTAAAGGTATTTTGAATTTTGAATTGATTCGTCCCCAATCCCTATCACGTCAAGTGCATAAACACCATTTTCAACAATTCCGCACGGGTAAATGGTTTAGTTAGGTATCCTGACGCACCTACTAATCTGGCTTTGACTTTATCTACTATGCCTTTATAGCCTGTAACAAAAATAATCGGCGTATTTTTAAACATCGAATTATTACGGATAATCCGGCACAATTCATAACCATCAATTCCCGCCATATTCAAATCTAATAAAATTAAGTCTGGCTTGTGTCTAATAATTGACATCGCCGCTTTTAAGGGGTCACTAATGGTAATGACAGTGAAGTTTTCTGTTTCTAAAAAATAACTAATTTCTTTTAAAATTGTGGGACTGTCATCTACAGATACGATTTTGTAGAGTTTTTCTGGAGTAACGGTAGCGGGAATTACTCTTTCAGGAGAAGAGTTCGTGTTATTTAGTTCTTTGTTGGTTGCTGTTGTAGAAGTGGAAATCTGCGATCGCTTGACAATAGCCACATTTTCGATCTCTACAATTGGGGTGATAGGAGTAGCATTGCTACTGAGTTCTACAACTGTCTCAACTAACTTTTTCTCTAACAATGCTGTTGTATATTCAGGAGCTTCTGGTAATTCTGTCACCACTTTGGGTAACTGATCAAATGGCGGATCTGGTTCATGTAAAATAATCTCCCCTGCAATGATGTAAGGGTATAAATATTGTGCTAGTTGCATTTCATCTTGATTCATAATGATAGCGAGATGACGCAGACTAAAACCCTTCATCCAGTAAGTTAATTGGGGTTGCAATTCGGGAGTAGTTTTACCAGGGATTGTATGATTTAGCAACAAATAGGGACGCTGATATGGAGAAGTAAATTTTGGTAAATAAGTCTGCCAATTTTGCAATCTCTTTTGACAACGTTCTATGACTCTTGTGGTATCTAAGCGACAAATGACAGGTAACTTTTGTGATGAATCACTTAATTGATAATTACCAGTATTAATGAGCAAGAATGACTCAATAACTTCTTTGACTAATTCTTGAATTAATACTGTAGCCTGTTGCTGATCTAAATATTTCTGGTTAATTAACCATCGAATCGCTTGATAATCTGGTGGCTGAATGATATCAGAATCTTGCTGCTCGTTAATTTGTTTGTATAAATCAGTTTCAAATAGCAAGCGTAACTGGACACGCACCTGCGGAGTGACTAAGGGAAATTGTTGACTGAGGCGACGCAAATGACGTTCTAATCTGTCAAATGGTTCTACTGTATGAGTCGCATAGGTGATTGTGCCATTTTCTAGATAAATTGACCAAGTAACAAAGTTACTCATAGCTTGTAAACAAGTGGTGTCTAAACAACTCGCTAGTTGTCTTAATAAACTCTGAGGACGTAGTGTGGTAAATGTACCAGAATGATTCATATTTGATAGAGAACAAACAAAGAATGGGAAATAGGAGGGAAATTTTCTAAATTTTTTGTCTGAGTAATTAGCAATAATTTGTAAAAATGCTTACTTTCTTGACTATTCTTATTTTTAAGTTATCTTAGCTACAACGAGTTTTTTGTCATGCTGATAGAGATACTTGAAAAATTTTATTTCTATATAGAAAAATAAAAATCCCACACAAAATCTTTAAAAATTCATGTAGGCAAATGGGAAATATTTATTATATTCTATGTTTGCTCTATATAAATTTCGGTAGATAGATTAATGTCTCCAATGTGAACCATTCACTATTTTATCTGCATCCTGATTAAGATTTCATTAAAGATGTAGAAATTGCGGTGAAAATGCTTTGTTGAATGAAGATTAGATCAGCTACCATCAAACATCTACCATGAATTTTTTTGGCTTCCACTGTGGAAAATATATACTTTGAAAAAAGGAAAATAGAGCTTTGGACTATAACATAACACAAAACGTTATGAGTGATACATTAACCCTAGATGAAGTAGTAGAATTTGCAGAGAATCCAGAACCACGTTGTCCTTGTGTGTTGTTACTTGATACGTCTGGTTCAATGCAAGGTAATGCCATAGAAGCTCTTAACCAGGGCTTGCTGAGTTTGAAAGATGAATTAGTCAAAAATTCCATAGCAGCCAGACGAGTAGAAATTGCGATCGTCACCTTTGATAGTCATATCAATGTAGTGCAAGATTTTGTCACCGCCGATCAATTTAATCCGCCGATTTTGACAGCCCAAGGATTAACTAGTATGGGTGCAGGTATTCATAAAGCCTTAGATATGGTGCAGGAGCGTAAATCTTTGTATCGCGCTCATGGTATCGCCTATTATCGCCCGTGGGTCTTTATGATTACTGATGGAGAGCCACAAGGCGAACTAGATCATTTAGTCGAGCAAGCGGCAATTCGTTTGCAAGGAGATGAAGCAAATAAACGTGTAGCCTTTTTTAGCGTGGGTGTAGAAAACGCGAATATGATGCGCCTCAATCAAATCGCCGTCCGCACACCTTTAAAACTCAAAGGGCTGAATTTTATTGAAATGTTTGTTTGGTTATCGGCTAGTATGTCGGCAGTTTCCCATTCGCAGATAGATGAGCAAATCGCACTACCGCCAATTGGCTGGGGTTCTATCTAGAAAAGGCAAAAGGCAAAAGGTAAAAGGTAAAAGTAAAAAGTAAAAAGAAATAATGCTTGCTCATCAAACATGAAAATCTTTTTACCCTTACACCCTCATACCCTTACACCCCTAAACCCTTACCCCCCTTTCTAGCTAGATTGCGGCTTGACACTTTCACAGCTAGCTGACAGAACAAATATATGAAAACATCAAAACAGAACCCTCATTGGCAGGTAGTCGCCGCCTCTGTCTGTGGTACAAGCCACATCAAAAATAAGCAGCTGTGTCAGGATGCCCACCACTGGCAACTATTGCCTGATAACGTGTTAGTAGCAGCCGCCGCAGATGGTGCGGGTTCTGCCAGCCAAGGGAAAGTCGGTGCGATGGTAGCTGTAGAAACAGCCATAGAAAACCTTTCGCTGAAAAATATAACTAAAGACTCCTTAGCTGAAGATGAAACAGTGCAATGGCTGTTAACTGATGCCTTACTAGCCGCGAAAAAAGCTGTGGAAGATGAAGCGGCGGCTTGTCAAAAACAGCCCCAGGATTTAGCAACTACCTTAATTATTGCGATCGCCTCCCCAGAAATGGTCGCAGCTGTGCAAATTGGTGATGGTTTAGCAGTAGCAAAGGATCGCATGGGCAACTTACTAGCCCTAACCATCCCCAATAACGGCGAATATATTAACGAGACGACTTTTTTGACTTCACCAGGTGCTTTAGAGACAGCGCAAATGAGACTGTGGCGTGAAGCCATAGTAAATCTTGGAGTCCTCACCGATGGACTACAAATGCTGGCTTTGAATATGGTTGTTGGCGAACCTCACAAACCGTTCTTTTTGCCTTTATTCGATTTTGTGGAAAAAACAGAAGATAAAACGGAAGCAAAAGAACAGTTAGTGAAGTTTTTAGGCTCTGAGCGCATTACCCAACGTACTGATGACGACTTAACCCTGATTTTAGCTGCCCTTTTGTAAAGCAAGGGGCAAGGGAGCAGGGTGCAAGGGAGCAGGGAGAGTAGGAAAACAGAAATAATGCCCAGTTCCCAGTCCCCAGTCCCCAGTCCCCAATAAACCCTTAACCGTGATTGATCATGAAGGTACTACGTTATCTTCCCCAGGAAGAAATTCTCAGTCTTAGCGTCAGTTTGGGGCGCGGTGGTGAAGCTTGTATTTATGCTGTACCATCCGCAGGTGATTTAGTCGCTAAGGTTTATCACAAATCAACAGTCGCTCATGCCCATAAACTACGGGCGATGCTGGCTAACCCACCGGAAAACCCAACGGCAAATCTGGGGCATATTTCCATTGCCTGGCCACAGGAATTATTGTGGGGGACGGATGACAGTAAAAGCATTGTGGGATTTTTAATGCCCCGCATTCGGGGAATGCGTCCCATCATTGACTTTTACAACCCCAGAACTCGCCGCCAACACTGCCCGTTGTTTAATTATCAGTATTTGCTGCGGACAGCTCGCAACTTAGCGGCGGCTTTTGCCGCTTTACATAATAGTGGTTACTGTGTAGGCGATGTCAATGAGTCGAATATTCTCGTTAGTGACACAGCCTTAGTTACCTTGGTAGATACGGATTCTTTCCAAGTGCGTGACTCAGAAAACGATATGGTGTATCGGTGTCCGGTGGGTAAACCGGAATTTACACCCCCAGAGTTACAGAATAAAATCTTTGCTCACCACGATCGCGATTTAAGTCATGATGTCTTTGGCTTAGGGGTGTTAATCTTCCAATTATTAATGGAAGGTACACATCCTTTCTCTGGGATTTACCAAGGCGTTGCTGAACCACCACCCTACGAAGCCAGAATTGCGGCTGGACATTTCACCTACAGTCAACAGCGCAAAGTCCCTTATCTGCCTACACCCATTGCCCCACCTTGGGAAATTCTGCATCCTCGATTGCAACAACTGTTTGTGCAGTGCTTTGAGGATGGACATTACGCCCCCCAACAGCGTCCTACAGCTCAAGCTTGGTTATCCGCCCTCGCAGAAGCGGAAGACTCTTTGACTGTTTGTAGTGCGAATCACCAGCATCGCTACAGTAATCACCTCCATAGTTGTCCTTGGTGTGAAAGATCAGTCCGCTTGGGTGGTAGAGATCCTTTCCCTTCCGTGCAGGCGATAGAAAGAAAAGAACATTTACGCCCCCGTACCACCACCAAAAAAAGACGCTACTCTCCACCGACGCAACCTATTGGTTTACCATTGCCAGTCATGCCTTTATACCAAAGCAACTGGCCATCCACTAACCCTAGTGCTGCACCAAAACGCCGCCGTCTGAGAAAGCGACTATATCCTGTAGTCTGTTGCTTGTTGGGGTTTGGGGTATTGGGATACTTAGATGTGATGATGAAATTAACCCGTCCGTTGGTGTCACGGAATCATTATGCCCAGCAAAGCTTAATTACACAGCCTAATGTTAATCCTCCTACCTTAAGTTTTGCTGATTATTACCAGCAAGGTCATGCAGCTTACCAAGTGCGAGACTATAAACAGGCGGCAGACAACTTTACCCAAGCCATCCAAAAAGAACCCAACAACAGCAAAGCCTATGTAAATCGGGGTAATGCTCGTTACAATCTCAAAGACTACGAAGGCGCGCTAGCAGACTACAGTGCGGCATTACAACTGAATCCCCAGGAAATCAAAGCCTTTGTCAATCGAGGCAATGCACGCTATATGATGGCAGAATATAGCAACGACCCCGATAAAGAATATAAACTGGCGATCGCAGATTTTAACCAAGCTTTGAGTCTCAACGACAAAGAAGCCGAAGCCTATATCAGAAGAGGGATTGTTTACTCCCAAATTGCTAAATACAGTAGCGATACGCTCCAAGAATATCAAGAAGCGATCGCAGATTTTGACCAAGCCTTGAAACTCAACGCCGCTAAATCCGAAGCTTATTTTCAACGTGGTTCTGTCCGCTATCAAATCGCCCAATATAGTAACAACTCTGTGCAACAATACCAACAGGCGATAGTTGACTTTGACCAAGCCTTAAAAATTAACGACAAACTCGCCAAAGTTTACCTCAAACGGGGGATGGTGCGCTATGAAATTGTGCAACTAACAGGTAATAAATCTGACCCCCAATACACCAAAGCCATTGAAGATTTACAACTAGCCGCCCAACTTTCTTTACAACAGGAAGATACAGAAGTTTATCAACAAGCCCTCAGTAGTATCTGTATTGTCGAAGAAAGCAAATGTAATGCTTTATTCCAAAGTTCTGCTATGTTGGGATACATCAGCACTAACCAGTAATACCCGTTCTTAGTAGTCTGCCACACAAATTATGAGAGGTTATAGGTACCCGACTTTTGGAAAAAGTCGGGTATCTGAATTGGTCTTATGGGTTGAGGAAATAGAGCCAAAAGTGTTAAGTTTTGGACACATTTGGGCATTGTAATAATAGAAATAATTCGCCCAAGTGTATCAGTCATCGAGCTTATGACACCACAAGCAGCAAAATTCCCGGAAATTTCTGGCTACACAATCACAGAACAAATTTACCGGGGGTCACGTACTGCCGTGTATAGAGCCATACGAGAAAGTCAGAAATTGCCAGTCGTAATTAAGGTGCTGCAACAAGAATACCCCACATTTGGCGAATTAGTACAATTTCGCAACCAATATGCGATCGCCAAAAATCTACCAATCACAGGCATCATCCCACCCCTAAGTCTAGAACCCTATGGCAACAGCTACGCCCTGATCATGGCAGACTGGGGAGGAATATCCCTAGAAACATACATCCAGCAGCAATCCCTAGACCTCACAGACACTTTAGCCATCGCCATCCAACTAGCCGAGATTCTCCACCAACTACACCAACATCGAGTCATCCACAAAGACATTAAACCCGCCAACATCCTCATACATCCCCAATCAAAACAAATTAAACTCATCGACCTGAGCATCGCCACCCTACTGCCCAAAGAAACCCCCCAAATCCAAAACCCCAGCACCCTAGAAGGCACCCTAGCCTACCTCGCCCCCGAACAAACCGGACGCATGAATCGCGGTATCGATTACCGCAGTGACTTTTATGCCCTAGGCATCACCCTGTATCAACTACTCACAAGTCGCCTACCCTTCCTCGCAGACGACCCCCTAGAATTAGTCCATTGTCACATCGCCAAAATTGCTACATTTGTTCATGAGATAAACACTGATATACCCCCAATCTTGGGGGCAATCGTCGCCAAACTCATGGCCAAAAACGCCGAAGACCGTTACCAAAGTGCCTTGGGACTCCAGCATGACTTAGAGGTATGTTACAGCCAGTGGCAACAAACACAGTCAATTGCCCCATTCGACTTAGGACAAAGGGATTTATGCGATCGCTTCCTCATCCCCGAACAACTCTACGGTCGAGAAACCGAAGTCCAGTTACTACTGGACGCTTTTGCACGGGTCGCCCAAGGCACATCAGAAATGATGCTAGTAGCGGGATTTTCCGGCATCGGTAAAACAGCCGTAGTCAACGAAGTACAGAAGCCGATTGTCAAACAACGGGGTTACTTCATCAAAGGCAAATTTGACCAATTTAATCGCAACATTCCCTTCTCAGCCTTTGTGCAAGGCTTCCGAGACTTAGTTGGGCAACTGTTAAGCGAAAGCGATACCCAATTGCAACACTGGAAACATCAGATTCTCGCCGCATTGGGAGAAAATGCCCAAGTGATTGTAGAACTGATTCCCGAACTAGAAAGAATTATTGGCAGACAACCCCCAGCACCAGAACTATCAGGAACAGCCGCCCAAAATCGGTTTAACTTGTTGTTTCACAGGTTTATGCAAGTCTTTACCGCCCCAGCACATCCGTTAGTGATGTTTGTCGATGATTTGCAATGGGCAGATTCCGCTTCCTTGAATTTGATTCAGGTATTAATGTCGGAGTCGCAAACGGGCTGTTTATTACTGTTAGGGGCATATCGGGATAATGAGGTGTTTGCCGCCCATCCGTTGATGTTGACTCTAAGTGGGATGGAAAAGGCAGGGGCAAAAATCCACACCATGACTCTACAACCACTGAGTTTTAGCAGTCTCAATCACCTGATTGCCGATACTCTTCATGCTCCCACATCTGTGGTGCAACCACTGACCCAACTGGTGATGCAGAAAACCCAGGGGAATCCCTTCTTTGCTACCCAATTTCTCCAGGCATTACATCAAGACCAGTTAATTCACTTTGACGCGAATGCCGGGTATTGGCAGTGTGATATTGTGCAGGTGCAAGATGCGGCTTTGACTGATGATGTGGTGGAATTGATGGCGCAGCAGTTGCAAAAGTTGCCGGCAGCCACCCAAGAGATTTTAAAATTGGCGGCTTGTATGGGCGCGCAGTTTGATTTAACTACATTGGCGATTGTTTCTCGGCAATCCCCGGCCGAGGTGGCGACACAACTTTGGCAAGCCTTACAGGCGGGGTTGATTCTCCCCCATAGCGATTTGTACAAATTTTATTTATCTCCCACGCCAGCAACTCCCCATACTCTACAGGAAAACTGCAATTATCGCTTTCTCCACGACCGTGTCCAGCAGGCTGCTTATTCTTTGATTCCACAAGCTCTTAAACAGATTACTCACCTGAAAATCGGGCAGTTATTGCTTCAGAAGTCTGCAAATAACGAACGTGAAGAACGATTGTTTGAAATTGTCAATCATTTGAATATCGGCAGAGCATTAATTTCACAACCGCAAGAACGAGAAGATTTAGCACAGTTGAACCTGGAAGCGGGGCGAAAAGCAAAGACCTCTACCGCCTATGAAGCAGCGATCGCCTATTTGTCTACGGGAATTGAGTTACTACCGAAAACAGCTTGGGAAAGCCACTATTCTCTTTCTCTCGCACTGCACGAAGAAATGGCAGAAGCCAGCTATCTCAATACAGATTTTGAGCAGATGGAAAAGTGGGCTGATTTAGTGCTGCAACAGGCTCAAAACCTGCTCGATACCATCAAAGTGCAGCAAACTCGGATTATGGCAGCTAAAGCCCAAGGAAAACTCCTGGATTCGCTCAATATTGGGTTACAGGTTTTACAACAGTTAGGGATTGAATTTCCACAGCAGCCAACCCAGGAAGATATTCAAAAAGCATACGAGAAAGCGCGATCGCATTGGATTGATAAACCACCCCAGAGTTTACTTGATCTGCCAATAATGTCTGACCCCCATCTTTTGGCAGCGATGAATATATTGACAATTTTAACACCTGCTGCCTATGTGACATCACCTAACTTAATGCTGTTGCTGATTTTCAAGCAAGTTGAACTATCTATCAAATCAGGTAACGCCCCTGTCTCAATATTTACTTATGGTGACTATGGTATAGTCCTCTGTGGCATTATGGGCGATATTACCAATGGTTACAATTTTGGCGAATTGGCATTAAGTTTATTGGAAAGATTCCAAGCAAAATCTTTCCGAGGTCGTTCTGGATATGTGGTTAATACTTACATTAAGCATTGGAAAGTCGGCTTATCGGAAATAGTTCCTTGCTTGCAAGCAGCCTATCATCATAGCCTGGAATCTGGAGATATAGAAGCACTCGGTTGTAATGCTGTTACTTACTGTACTTATGCTTATCATCAGGGGCAGAACTTAACAGAAATTGTTAAAACGATGGAGGCTTACCGCCAAACAATTATTCAGTATAAGCTAGCATTCTCTTTACCATTCCAAGAAATCTATCAACAAACAACTCTGAATTTACTAGGTGAGACGGCAACACCCTACATACTCACTGGCACAATATTTAACCAAGAACAATCACTTCCCCAACTACAAGCAACCAATCAACGCACAGCATTATTTTACTGGTTCTTTAACCAAAGCATTCTTTATTACATTTTTGCAAAAAACTCCGAAGCAATTCAAACCTCTGCCGAAGCGGCTAAGTATCTAGATGGGGTTGTGGGTATGTTCATAGTTCCCCTCTATTTCTGGTTTGACGCGCTGATTCAATTAGCCCAATCTACAAAATTTACGCCAGTAGAAGAACGCCAATCCATCCTGCTCAAAGTCAAACAACATCAAGAAAAATTGCACTATTGGGCAACTCTATCTCCGGTGAATCATCAACACCGTTGGCAGCTCATTGAAGCAGAGCGTTACCGAGTAATTGGCAATAGAGCCGATGCAGTGGAGGCTTACGATCGCGCCATCGCCGGAGCAAAAGCCAATGGCTTCATTCAAGATGAAGCCTTAGCCAACGAACTCGCCGCCAAATTCTATCTTAACTGGGAGAAAGAAAAAGTCGCCGCAGGCTATATGCAAGAAGCCTACTACTGTTATGCCCGATGGGGAGCTAAAGCCAAAGTGATCAACCTGGAAACCAGCTATCCCCATCTGCTCAGTTCCATCTTGCAACAGACACAAGCATCTACGAGCATTTTGAGTACCTTAGCAACGATCTCCCCCACAAGTATATCTAATCATAGCAGTACCCTTAAAAGTTCCAGTAGTACCAAAATTAACTACTCCCTTGATTTTGCTGCTATCCTCAAAGCCTCTCAAGCACTTTCTAGCACAATTCAGTTTGATGAACTTCTACATCAACTCACCCAAATCATTCTGCAAAATTCAGGAGCAGATCGTTGTGCCTTGATGTTGCTGAGTGAGACTGGAGAATGGCAAGTGCAAGCGATCGCCACTCCCAACGAAACACAACTTTGTGCTGAACCACTCACCAATCATCCCCATGTACCAATAAAGCTGATTCAGTATGTCAAAAACACCCAAGAATTTGTGGTGATTGACAACATGGAAACTACCTTACCTGTGATTGGTGACTATCTCAGACGACAGCAGCCCAAAAGCATACTATGTTTTCCCCTACTCCATCAAGGGCATTTAATTGGCATTTTATATCTCAATAATCAACTCACTTGTGGAGTATTTACCGCAGAGCGGATTTTAATTCTCAATTTTCTTTGTACCCAAGCTGCCATTTCCCTGGAAAATGCCCGACTCTATCAACAATTGGAACACTCACTCCAAGATGCTCGACAAAAGTCCCAGGATTTAGCAGAAGTCTTGGCACTCTCTAACGGACAACAGCAAATTTTGGCATTGATTGCCCAAGGGGTTTCCCTAAACACTATTTTGGCAGCAACTGCCCGATCCATTGAAAGCCAAGCTCGCCATCCAGCCTATTGTTCCTTTTTGCTGATTGATGCCGAAGGGCGATTACGTTATGGCGCAGCACCCAGTTTGCCAGCAGCCTACAATGTGTTAGTTGACGGCATTAAAATTGGCCCAGAGGTTGGCTCTTGTGGAACTGCTGCTTATTGCAAAGCATCTGTCACTGTGACAGATATTGCCACCGATCCCTTGTGGGCTAATTATCGAGTCGCCTTAGACTTTGGTTTGCGGGCTTGTGCCTCAACACCAATTTTAGGTGCGGAAGGACAGGTGCTGGCTACCCTGGCCATGTATCAGCCCGTAGCTGGTGAATTTACCCTGCACGATCGCAAACTCATGGAAGTTGCCACCTATCTTGCCCGTATTGCCATTGAACGCCATCAGGCAGATATTGAACTGCAAAATACTCAATTGCAAGTCCTACAAAGCGAAAAAATGGCATCCCTGGGAAATCTGGTAGCTGGGGTTGCCCATGAAATCAACAACCCCATTGGTTTCCTCAATGGCAGTATCACCAATGGCCAAGATTACGTCAAAGATTTACTGGGACATTTAACTCTTTATCAACAGCACTATCCCCAACCAGTCCAGGCAATTCAAGACAATGCCGAAGCTATCGACTTAGAATTTCTTTCCGAAGACTTACTCAAGTTACTCAAGTCGATGAAAGGAGCAACAAATCGCATCACAAATATCAGTAATAGCCTCCGTAGCTTCTCCCGTGCTGATACCGAATACAAAGTCTTTGCCAATCTCCATGAGGGACTCGATAGCACCTTATTAATTTTGAAATATCGCCTCAAAGCCAATGAACACCGTCCAGCAATTCAAGTCATACAAGAGTTTGGCGATTTACCCCCAATCGAGTGCTTCCCTGGACAGTTAAACCAAGTGTTTATGAATATCCTGGCCAATGCCATCGATATGTTTGACGAAATGGCACAAACTCAATCCTTCCCAAAACTAGAAGCCAATCCCCAAATAATTACTATCAGTACGGAAGTGATATCAAACCAAGTGTATATCCGTATCCGTGATAATGGCAAAGGAATGACACAAGAGGTGCAAGGAAAAATATTTGACCATTTATTTACTACCAAAGCTGTAGGAAAAGGCACAGGATTGGGATTAGCGATCGCCCGTCAAATTGTGGTAGAGAAACATGGCGGTAGCTTAAGTGTACATTCTGAGTTAGGTAAAGGAAGTGAGTTCACAATACAAATTCCCGTGTAATTCCACGATTGATAGTGCTGAGTGCTGTTAGCGGTAGCGCGGCGTTTAGCCGGTGTTGAGTGTTGAGTGCTGAGTAATGAGTAATGAGTAATGAGTAGTGAGTAATGAGTAGTGAGTGCTGTTAGCAGTAGCGCGGCGTTTAGCCGATGCTGGGTGAAGTTTTTCTTCCCCTGCTTCCCCTGCTTCCCCAGTCCCCAACTCCCAATCCCCAGTCCCCAGTCCCCAATCCCCAATCATCACTACGCCAAATTGCACTCGGATCAACGACTTTTAAAATAATTCTTATTCACTAAGCTTTTACAGATTATATAAGTTTATTTACTCTTTCTTTATACAACTACTACAAATAACAGTTAAATTATGTACGGAGAAAACTACAGAGGTAAGTGAAGTTTTCTCCCATCCAAGTGCATCCTCTTCATCTTGATAAATTTATCATCATCACTGAGTAATGATTCTTTGATGAGCCAAGACTTCAGACTTGCTGAAAAGTCAATCAAAAATCAAACATCTCAACATCACAATTATTCAACCTAAAAATCTCCGAGGTAGTTGCATGAAAGCGGTAATTTTAGCCGGAGGTCTGGGAACTCGCCTGAGTGAAGAAACTAGCATCAGACCTAAACCAATGGTAGAAATTGGCGGTAAACCGATTCTCTGGCACATTATGAAAACCTATTCAGCCCACGGCATTAATGATTTTATCATTTGCTGTGGCTATAAAGGTTACATCATCAAAGAGTATTTTGCTAACTACTTTTTGCATATGTCTGATGTAACTTTTGATATGCGTTTTAATCAGATGAATGTCCATTCTGGTTATGCTGAACCTTGGCGCGTCACTTTAGTAAATACAGGTGACAACACCATGACGGGTGGACGCTTAAAGCGTGTGAGAGAACACATTGGTAATGAAACTTTTTGCTTTACCTACGGTGATGGTGTGAGTAATGTTAATATCACTGAATTAATTAAATTCCACCAACAACAAAAGTCATTAGGAACATTGACAGCAGTACAGCCAGCAGGCCGTTTTGGTGCAATTTCTCTCGGACAAGAACAAACTAAAATCACCAGTTTCCGCGAAAAACAAGATGGTGATGGAGCTTGGATTAATGGTGGTTATTTTGTCTTAGAACCAGCAGTTATTGATTTTATTGCTGATGACAGCACTGTTTGGGAGAAAGAACCATTAGAAAAGTTAGCCGATTTAGACCAGTTATCTGCTTTTAAGCATAATGGTTTTTGGCAACCAATGGATACATTAAGAGATAAAAATTATCTAGAAGAACTCTGGAACAATAACCAAGCTCCTTGGAAAGTATGGGGATAAATGCAAAAGTAAAAAGTAAAAAGTAAAAACAAGATTATTGATGTGGTTTATCAAGTTATAATGCTTTACTTATACATGGGTGAAGTCAAAAATCCAACATTAATTTTTTACATTTTGCCTTTTGCCTTTTACCTTTTGCCTTATTAAGAGTAATACCAATGTACGATTTTGTAATTGTCGGTGGGGGAATAGTTGGGCTATCCACAGGGATGGCTCTAGGTAACCGTTACCCCCAAGCGCGAATTTTAGTATTAGAAAAAGAAAGCCAATGGGCGTTTCATCAAACTGGCAATAATAGCGGTGTAATTCACTCTGGTATTTACTATAAACCAGGGAGTTTTAAAGCTAAGTTTTGCCGCGATGGTAGAGACTCAATGGTGGCATTTTGCCAAGAACATGGTATTGATCATGATATTTGTGGCAAAGTTATTGTAGCGACAGATGAACAAGAACTACCACGTTTAGAAAATCTCTACAAACGTGGATTAGATAACGGAATTCAAGTCCAAAAAATCACTACAGAAGAAGTTAGAGAAATCGAACCTCATGTGAGTTGTGTAGGAGGAATTCGCGTTTTTTCCACAGGTATTGTTAATTACAAACAGGTTTGTTTAAAATACGCCGAATTAATTCAACAGCAAGGTGGGGAATTACGCCTGAATACAAAAGTGCTGAAAATTGTTCCCAGTGGTAAAAATTACGTGCTGGAAACCAATCAAGGCCGCTTTGAAACCCGCTTTGTGATCAATTGTGCCGGATTGCATAGCGATCGCATTGCTAAATTAGGTGGAGTTAACCCCAAAGCGAAAATCGTTCCCTTCCGGGGTGAATATTACGAACTCACCCCCGAAAAGCGGTATTTGGTAAAAACCCTGATTTACCCAGTTCCTAACCCCGATTTTCCCTTTTTGGGCGTTCACTTTACCAAAATGATTGACGGTAGCGTCCATGCAGGGCCGAACGCCGTTTTAAGTCTCAAGCGGGAAGGCTATTATAAAACCGACTTCGACTTGAAGGACTTTGCTGAGGTGATGACTTACCCTGGTTTTTGGAAACTCGCCGCCAAACACGCCGACGAAGGTATCCAAGAAATCATTCGTTCCTTCAGTAAAGCAGCTTTTACCAGAAGTCTGCAAAAACTGATTCCTGAAGTCCAAGCCCAAGATTTAGTCCCCACCCACGCAGGGGTACGCGCCCAAGCCTTGATGGATGATGGCAAACTAGTAGATGACTTTTTGATTGTACCTAGTCAAAATGCCATCCATGTTTGCAATGCTCCCTCACCTGCTGCCACTTCTTCCCTAGAAATTGGCAAAGCGATCGCCGCACAAGTCACCCAACACGCAGATATCCCAGCAACAGTAGGTAGTATTTAAGGAACGGGAAACGGGAACAGAGGAGAGTAATTTTCCCGATTCCCAATTCCCCATTCCCAATTCCCGATTCTTAATTCCCAACATCCCAACTACATCATCTCAGTTGTGTCTCATCCGCAGCCAATTGTTCTGGTTTGTGCTGCTGATAACAACTATGCCATGCCCCTCACGGTCACAGTTCGTTCAGCACTTGCTAACCTCAAAAGCGATCGCCTGATAGCCTTATTTATTCTTGATGGCGATATCAGTCAACCCAACAAACGCAAGATTATTCAATCTTTAGACTCCCAACGGGTCGATATTGCTTGGATTAGATTCGATGATGCCCTATTCGCCAATCTCACACTAGAAAGACATTTAACGATTCCAGCCTATTATCGGCTACTCCTAGCTCAAGTTTTACCACGAGAATTTAGCAAGGCTATTTATCTCGATAGTGATATGGTAGTCACCGGTAATCTAGATGAGTTATGGAATATTGAGATAGGTGATAACTATGTATTAGCTGTACAGGATGATGTGCAGTTATATATTTCTATGTGTGCAGCCTTACAAAATTATCAAGAATTGGGAATTTCACCCCATAGCAAATATTTTAATTCGGGATTATTAGTGATTAATCTTGATAAGTGGCGCAGTGATGATATAGGCAGTAAAGTTGTCGAATATCTCAGACAAAATCAGCAATATCAACCTAATGACCAAGATGGATTAAATGCCATTTTGGCAGACAAATGGGGAGAATTACATCCAAAATGGAATCAGATGCCGAGAATTTATGATGATTCCTTTAGGAAGGACACTCACCTCCCTGAAGAAATCTATCAAGAAGTGCTGCATCACCCTAGTATTATTCACTTTACCAACACTCCTAAACCCTGGTACGCCGGAATTAGAACTGAATGCCAACACCCAAAAAAAGATTTATTTTTTCACTATCTTGATATGACAGCTTGGTCAGGATGGCGAGATACCATCTGGCGGCGTTTAGGTCGAAAATTCTTGAAATTAGCATTAGTTAATAGCTCAAAACTATAAACCTAATGTCTTAATAATTTTTCCGCTAGTTTAGTTAGCAGTAAATTGGTGCTTCTACCACACTAATTAACTCCAATAATTCATACAAGAGAATTTCACCCAAATGAAAATTTTAGTAACTGGAACTGAAGGTTATTTAGGTTGTTTATTACCTCCTTTATTAACTGCACGCGGACATGAAGTCATTGGGGTAGACACTGGTTTCTATAAAGTTGGTTGGCTATACAACGGTACTCCAATCACAGCTAAAACCCTCAACAAAGATATTCGTCACATCAACCCCGAAGATTTAGAAGGTGTAGAAGCAATCGTCCACATGGCGGAGTTATCCAACGACCCCACCGGACAACTAGCACCCAATATTACCTACGACATCAATCATTTAGGTTCTGTACGTTTAGCGAATCTGGCGAAAACAATGGGTATTCGTCGCTTCGTCTATATGTCTTCTTGTAGTGTTTATGGCGTAGCCACAGAAGGGGATGTCACGGAAGAATCTCCCGTTAACCCCCAAACAGCCTACGCAGAGTGCAAAACTCTGGTGGAAAGAGATGTCACACTCCTAGCTGATGATGATTTCTCTCCCACCTTCATGCGAAACGCCACAGCCTTTGGTGCTTCCCCTAGAATGCGCTTTGACATCGTATTGAACAACTTAGCCGGCTTGGCTTGGACTACCAAAGAAATTAAAATGACCAGCGATGGTACACCTTGGCGGCCATTAGTCCACGCTTTGGATATTTGCAAAGCCATAGTTTGCGCGCTAGAAGCACCCCGCGACATTATTCACAACCAAATCTTTAACGTTGGTGACACAGCTAATAACTACCGCGTTAAAGAAATCGCTGAAATTATCGCCGATACCTTCCCTGGTTGTAAATTATCTTTTGGTGATAACGGCGCAGATAACCGCAGTTACCGCGTATCTTTTGATAAGATTAACAGCATTTTGCCTGGTTTTAAGTGTGATTGGGATGCTCAAAAAGGTGCTAGACAATTGTTTGATTTGTTTAGTCAAATCGATATGACTGAAGACACCTTTTTGTTTAGAGGATTCACCCGCTTGAAGCAACTAGAATATTTAATTCGGACTGAACAAATTAACCAGGATTTTTTCTGGAATCTCAAGTAATAAGCGTTCCCGGCGATTAGTGTGTTCCTGTTTTATGTTTAGATCTCCGACTTCTTCTAGAAGTCGGGGATCTAACAAACTAGCAAAACTCTTGATTACTGTATGAGCAAATTATTAACTATTGCCATTCCTACTTATAATCGAGCTGAGTTACTTGATAAACAATTAACCTGGCTGGCTAGAGCGATTAAAGGGTTTGAATCGGATTGTGAAATTTTAGTTTCTGATAATTGTTCTACTGATCATACCCAAGAAATCATTAAAAAGTGGCAAAATCAGTTACATAATATTGCCTTTAAGTCTCATAAACATCCAGAGAATTTAGGCGTAATGCGAAATATTATGTATTGCCTAAATTCCGCAGAAACTCAATATGTTTGGGCAATCGGCGATGATGACCCAATTCAAGAAAGAGCCATTGCTTATGTGATTAATAAAATCAAACAACAGCAGAATTTATCATTATTATTTCTCAACTTTTCTGGACGGAATAAAATCACTGGTTTACCAGTCTACCCACCTACTATCATCGGTAATCGTTGGTTTGATGCTGACTGTGAAGATGGTTGTCGAGATGGTAAAGAAGTTTTTGAACATTGCTTTGCCAAAAGTGTTGGTGCAGTAATTTTCTTGACTGCTAGTATTTATCGTACTGATTTAGTCAAACGTGCTTTACAACATTGGCCAGATGCGGCAGAAAACTGGATATCTTTAGCCTATTTAGCAGGTTATTGTGCTGCTCATGGTGATGTGATTGTCACTAAAGAAAATTATTTAGAATGTGTTGTGGGTGTTAGTTATTGGCAAAAAGAACCCAAAGCTGCACTATTAATGCAGTACAAACATATACCTGAAGTAATTTTAAAACTGCAAGAATGTGGCTATTCTAAACAGTTTTGTCGGCAAATGCTTTTACGCAACTCTAAAGAAGTAGATGTGAAAGTATTTTTAGGCGCGTTAAGAAGATGGCCTGTATCTGCTATCAAAACAGTTGTTCCCTTTGTCGCTTTAGTTGGTTTATCAGTTTTTGATGTGATGGCTTTTAAAGAAATGAGGTTTGCAGAAACCCATGAACCATCTATTCAAGAAGTACGCACTAGTACAAACAGTAGACGCTCTCCAGCTAAATCAACCACAAAAATCAAGAGCTAGACTATGATTTCATCCATTAGTCGGAAGATTTCTACTCTACAATCTGAGTTTGATTATAGAGTGAGACTTTGGCAACACGCCAAAAAATTACCCAAATTGGCAGGACGCGATCGCCTAATTGTTGATACTCTCAAAACAGAGGGTGTTTATATCACTAACTTAGAGGAGTTAGGTTTAACTTCCACAGCCGAAATGCTAAAAGTGGCTTATCAGCAATTAGCACAAATGTCCGCAACTAACAATCAACATTTATCTGAAAGATTACCCGAAATTTACACAGTTACAGACATAAATCAATTTGCCAATTGGGGTAGAGAAACACGATTATTACAGATAATCGAAAACTATTTAGGTCTTCCTGTTGCTTTTCAAGGTGTCCATTTACGCAAAGATTTACCCAACGCGAATCAATTCGGTACATTATTATGGCATAAAGATTCTGAAGACCGCAAAATGGTAAAAATCATCATTTACTTAAATGATGTCGAACAAAAACATGGGCCTTTTGAGTACGTACCCTTACATTTAACCTCTTTCCCTGCCATTAATTCCTATCGCATTGATTACCAACTTTGGCAATCTGGATATTTAGGTATCAATGATGACCAACTCGACAAAATTATCCCTAAATCCGCTTGGAAATCTTGTCCAGGTGCAGCAGGTACAGTTGTAATTGCTGACCCTAGAACAGCATTACACCACGGTACCATTCGCACAGAAGAACGTTCCGCCTTATTTTTTGTTTACACAGCAAATCCACCCAAAAGACCAGAATTGTGTCACCAATATTGGGATGATACTTTTGCTAGACCCAATGTAGATAAAATTCCTGTTTAGGAATTTAGCGAGTGTAAATACTAAGTGATTAGTAATTAATTATTTGTCCTCATCAATATCTTATTTCAGGTAAATATGATTTTCACCCAGACAGAACTCCAAGACGCATTTATTATTGACTTAGAAGAAAAGCCAGATCACAGAGGTTTTTTTGCTCGGACTTTCTGCGCCCAAGAATTTATCAATCACGGTCTAAAACCAGCAGTTGCTCAGTGTAACCTTTCTTATAACTATAAAAAAGGCACATTGCGAGGAATGCACTATCAGCTAAAACCCGCAGCCGAAACTAAATTAATACGCTGTATTAAAGGTGCTATTTATGACGTAATTATTGATATGCGTCCTGAATCACCGACTTTTTTATCACACATTGGTGTGGAATTAACTGCCGATAATCGTCGAGCTTTGTATGTGCCAGAAATGTTTGCTCATGGTTATCAAGCCTTAACTGATGATGCGGAAGTCGTCTATCAAGTTGGTGAATTCTATACACCTGGATACGAAAAAGGTCTGCGTTATAATGACCCATTTTTTAATATTCAATGGCCTTTAGAAGTCACTGTGATTTCTGAAAAAGATGCTAACTGGCCACTATTAGAGACTATCCCCATTGGTAGCCCTGACCCAGTGGAAGCGGTTTGTTAGAAATGGGGCATTGGGCATGGGGCATTGGGCAGTTATGATTCCCCTATACCCTTACACCCCTAAAGATCCTAAAGTTCTGCTTTTAAGTATTAAATATAGGAATTAACGAAAATGATTATTATCGATCGCGCTTTGCAAGCTCGTGCTACTGCTGGTAATCCCGTCAAAGTGGGAATGATTGGTGCTGGTTTTATGGGTCGCGGAATTGCTAACCAAATTATCAATTCTGTTCCTGGGATGGAGTTGGTAGCTATTTTCAACCGGAGTATTGACCAAGCCCAACGCGCTTATCAAGAAGCGGGAATTGAAGAGATTGAAGTTGTCAATAGTGTGGGCGAATTAGAAGCGGCGATCGCTCAAGGTAAATATGCCATCACTGAAGATGCTAAACTCATCTGTCAGGCAGAGGGTATTGATGCCATTATCGAAGTGACTGGTGCGGTGGAATTTGGCGCGCATATCGTCATGGAAGCGATCGCCCATCGCAAACATATTATTATGATGAATGCCGAACTTGACGGTACTATCGGCTGTATTCTCAAAGTCTATGCTGATAAGGCTGGTGTGATTCTCTCGGCCTGTGATGGCGACCAACCAGGGGTAGAAATGAATCTCTACCGCTTCGTGAAAAGTATTGGTTTGACTCCTCTATTGTGCGGTAACATCAAAGGTTTGCAAGACCCCTACCGCAACCCCACCACCCAAGAAGCCTTCGCTAAACGCTGGGGACAAAAAGCCCACATGGTCACAAGCTTCGCCGATGGTTCCAAAATATCATTCGAGCAGGCGATCGTTGCTAACGCCACAGGGATGAAAGTAGCTAGACGCGGAATGTTGGGCTATGACTTCACAGGTCACGTAGACGAAATGACCAATATGTACGACGTTGACCAACTTAAAGAACTAGGCGGAATCGTTGATTATGTTGTTGGTACAAAACCCGGCCCTGGCGTATTCGTCTTTGCTACCCACGACGATCCCAAACAACGCCACTATCTCAACCTCTACAAACTCGGTGAAGGCCCTCTCTATAGCTTCTACACCCCTTACCACCTCTGTCATTTTGAAGTTCCCTTATCTGTAGCCCGTGCAGTCTTATTCCAAGATGCAGTCATGGCTCCTTTAGGCGCGCCTATGGTGGACGTAGTGGCCACTGCAAAAATTGACCTAAAGGCCGGAGAAACTTTAGACGGCATCGGCTATTATATGACCTACGGACAATGTGAGAATTCCGATATTGTCCAACAACAAAACCTCCTACCAATGGGTTTAGCAGAAGGGTGTCGCCTCAAACGAGATATTCCCAAAGATCAAGTCCTCACCTACGATGATATAGAACTACCCACAGGCAGACTTTGCGACCAACTCAGAGCCGAACAAAACAAATATTTTGCCCCTGAAAAAGTTCTGGTGACAGTTGGATAGTATCAATTCAAAATTCAAAATACCCTACGGGAAGCAAGCTACAAAATTCAAAATTCAAAATTAAGAATTTAAGACAGATTTTTGATTTTGTAACATTAGTTGAATTTTGAATAATTGATGTCAAAATATTTGGCTTAAATACCTAAAAAATAGCCCCCTTCCACAAGGGGGCTTGAGGGTATCTTATTATTTTATTTCACATATAGGGATGATTTCTGCTAATGACTAATGACTAATGACTAATGACTATTGACTAATGACTATTGACTATTGACTAAAACTTATGAAAATTGCCCTAGTACATGATTATTTAACCCAACGTGGCGGCGCAGAACGAGTATTTGAATTACTCTGTAAACGCTATCCAGAAGCAGATATTTTTACATCTTTATACGACCCTGAAAAAACTATTGATGTTGGCGATCGCCTAGTTAATACGACTTACTTACAAAAAATTCCTGGTGCTACTAAATATTTCCGTTTAATTGCTCCCTTATACTTTCCAGCTTTCCGGGCTTTAGATTTACAAGCCTACGATTTAATTATTAGTAGTAGTACCAGCTTTGCGAAAGCTGTCAGAAAAAGACCAGATGCTAAACATATTTGCTTTTGTCACAACGTCACCCGCTTTTTGTGGGATACAGAAACTTATTTACGAGAATACAGTGATTATCGCTATTTCGCGCCTTTAATTACCAAAGTATTCCAAGCAATGCGCGATATAGACCTTAAATATGCTCAAGAACCAGATATTTATATAGCTAATTCCACAACTGTTGCTCAACGAATTCAAAAAATTTATGGCAAACCAGCCATCATGGTGAATTATCCCATTGATACGAGTAACTTTATTTTTTCAGATACCAAAGATGAATATTATTTAGCATCAGCACGCATGATTAGTTACAAGCGACTCGACGTTATTGTTGAAGCTTTTAACTGGTTGGGATGGCCGCTATTTATTTCCGGCGACGGCCCAGAAAGAAAGCGATTAGAAGCGAAGGCATTGAGTAACATTAAATTCTTAGGTCACGTCAGTGATAGCCATCGTAAAGACTTATTTTCTAAAGCTAAATCTGTGATAGTTGCAGCTTTAGAAGACTATGGTTTAGTACCAGTAGAAGCTAATGCTAGTGGAACACCAGTAATTGCCTATGGTGCAGGTGGTGTATTAGATACACAAATCCACGGTAAAACAGGAGTTTTCTTTAAAAGACAAACACCCGAATCATTACAAACAGCATTATTAGAGTCCGGAGGAATCTCTTGGAATTATGAAAATATTCGTAATCATGCTGTGAATAATTTTTCCGAACAGGTCTTCTTTAGCAAAGTTGAACGAGTTATTGCCCAAGCTTGTATTTAAAAAAGGAACAGAGAATAGGGAATGGGGAATGGGGAATAGGCAACGAAGAGAAATTAAAGCAGAAAAAGTCAATTCTTCCCTAATCCCCCCAATCAATGAACCATTTCCAATGCCCAATACCCCATTCCCAATGCCCCATTCCCAATTCCTAGCCATTCACAAATAAGGATAATAAACGTGGTTCAAACTAGTCTCAGCACCAATATTGTCAATTCCAATCAAGATACAGAACCCAGTTATGGACAAATTCTGGCGGTGTTTATTCGCAGATTTCCTTGGTTTGTGGGAGTCTTTATCATTACAATTGCGATCGCAGCTTTTGTCACCGCTAGAACCAAGCCTACCTACAGAAGCTCAATGCAGCTATTGGTAGAACCCAACTATCAAGGTAAGAATGATACAACTAGGCCAGAAAATCAGTTTCTTGAACCTGATGTACAGATAGATACTGCCACACAACTGAATTTGATGCAAAGTTCAGGATTGATTCAAAAGGCAGTTGATAAACTAAAATCTGAATATCCAGATATTACTGTAGCTGACCTCAAAAGTACCTTGGCTTTGGAGCAACTCAGAACTAAAGAAGATAATCTAGCTACCAAAATTTTCCAAGTAGAGTACACAGATAACGACCCAGAAAAGACTCAAAAAGTTTTGAGTGCAATTCGTCAAGTGTATGTGGAATACAATAAACAGCAACAGGATACTCGTCTGCAAAAGGGTTTGCAAGTTATCCGAGAACAGTTGAGCAAAGCCAGCGAAGAAGTGAATGCGGCTGAGTCTAACTTACAAAGATTTCGCAGAAACCAAAATTTAATCGACCCAGAAGCACAAGCCAAAGCCTTAGAAGATGCTTTGAATAATATTGAGCAAGAACGCCGCACTACTCGCTCTCAATATCAAGAGGCTATTGCTAAACAAAAATCTCTAGAAGAACAATTAAACCGTTCTCCCCAAAATGCTTTAGTGGCTTCTCGTCTGAGTCAGTCCACACGCTATCAAGGTTTACTCAACGAAATTCAAAAAACTGAATTATTGTTAGCTCAAGAACGCTTGCGTTTCACTGATGAAACCCCAAGCGTTCAAAAGCTGAAAGAACAACTGCAAAGCCAAAAGGAATTATTGCAACAAGAAGTAGGCAGAACTTTAGGTGTGAAGTCTGCTAGCGTGATGAGGTCTGGAGAACCACTTCTAGAACAGGGTCAGTTTGGTGAAATCGATTTAACTCTGGCTAGCCAACTCGTAGAAACCCAGACAATCATAGTTGCATTGACTGCCCGTGATCAAACTCTGGCACAAAAAGAAAATCAGATACGCCAAGAAATTAAACGCTTCCCGCCTCTCTTGGCTTATTACAACCGCATTAAACCACAGTTGCAATTCAGTCGGGAAAGGTTAGAGCAATTGTTGCGTGCAGAACAACAGTTGCGTCAAGAACTAGCCAAGGGTGGATTTAATTGGGAAGTTGTGGAAGAACCCCAAGCTGGTATGAAGTTAGGCCCCAATCTTCAGCAAAATCTGTTGTTAGGTGCGGTAGTGGGGTTAATGTTGGGTGGTATTGCGGCTTTCATTCGGGAAGCATCTGATGATTCCGTTCACACTACGGCTGAATTGGAGAAACAAGCGGCGTTACCTTTGTTGGGAACTACACCTAAACTACCACCAGCTAAAACCAGAGAATCTGTAATTAAGTTGCCATTTGGGAAGCCAGAAACGCCTGCACCTTGGACAGTAGAGGTTTTACAATCTCCTCCCCGTTGGGAATCCTTGGATTTGATTTACAAAAACATCGAACTTTTAAATTCCGTTGCTAGTTTAAAGTCTTTGATGATTTCCTCACCTGTGGTAGACGAGGGTAAATCAGGTTTTGCTTTGGGTTTAGCGATGAGTGCGGCTAGGCTACACAAACGGGTATTGTTGATTGATGCCAACTTACGCCAGCCTAGTTTACATGAACAGCTAAATCTGCCGAATGAGCAAGGACTTTCCACTATTTTGTCTAGTGAGATTACTTTACCGCATCAAATAGGTACTCATTCAGTCGGTTCAACTTACATTGATATTTTGACAGCTGGCCCCAGACCTACTGATCCCGCCAATTTGTTGAGTTCTCCCCGCATGGCGGAACTAATGCACGCCTTTGAGGAGAACTATGATTTGGTGATTATCGACGCACCACCCGTTCTGGGTTTAGTAGATGCCATGTTGACGGCTTCTTCTTGTCGGAGTGTGGTGTTAGTCGCAAGTATGGGTAAGGTGACACGTACCCAAATCGCGGAAGCGACAGCCATGTTAAGCCGATTAAACCTGATTGGAATCGTTGCTAATGGTGTGGCTAACTCTGGTAGTACATATGTGCAGTACGCCAGAGAGAATCGATTTGCTTTACATCAAGGGGTGGAGAAGTAGGAGGAGGCAAGGGGGCAGGGAGCAGGGGGCAGGGGAGATATTTAACCTAGTTCCCAGTCCCCAATCCCCAATCCCTATTTTTATTGTGCGATCGCTGCAAATGAAAGACAGGCGATCGCACATTTTTTCATGGGTTTTATTTCTGTAAATAGCCCCAATTTTATATTAAACTTTCTTGGAATACTTGACTTTTTTATCTGTAATTATTAAACTTTTTTAGTGTAATAAATTAACTATTATTATTAGCAAATAATTAAGTATATTTATATCACCTTTATATTAAGGTGGAAAAACACTGTCTATTTAAAGAGTAAATAAAGAATTCATCTAGGTGCATAGTCATTTCTACAGAGTCTTATATCCTAGAGATTGAAATTGATTTTAAGTGAATCAAAGACAATACTGAACTAGCTTGATCAATTTTGTCAACTAAGTAAATAAATAGTTAACACTCAACTCAACTAACAAAAGATAGATTTTGTACTGAATTAATTGTTCTCTCAATCTCTCCAACATCCCTAATTAAAATTAGAGAGTTAAATGTTTAACAGTCAAATTTATCACGATGTTGAGTGCTATTTATCTATTTAACAAATTAGATACTAGCTGTCTATACAGTTGCTACCAGGATGTTTTTCACGGCAAGTATCTACAAAATTTGACCAAAAATGCTAATTCTCCTCAAAGTCTTTGGCATTGATAGTCTTTGATATTAGCTCAGTGATTTACTTTGTATAAATCCAAAGACATATGACCAGCACAATAGTTCCAACCCTTGATAATTACTATCCTCTCACATCGCAACAACTAGAGTCTTGCTCTGCTCACTACACATTGCAATGGCGACGAGGCCAACTTTTGGTCAATTCTTCCAAAAGATTACCACAACCATATTTACCCTCTTTGGATAACCAACAATTACTAGTCGAATGTTTAAAACATTCTCCAGTTAATTTGGTGAGTATAGATGCAAAACTCGGCACAAATATGTTAGAGTTTTGGGCTGAAGCTTGTAAGCAAGCTCATAAACCGATATTTTTGCGCCTTGCTGATGGCTCAAGGCTATTCAAAAGAACTAGCCAAGGAGCAATATGGCTGCAATTTATAGATAGATTAATTGCAGGCTTATTACTGCTTTTATTATTGCCAGTAATGGCAACATTAATCATACTCATGCAACTTTATTCACCACAATCATTATTTAGTCTTGAATGGTGTGTAGGTGAAAAAGGCAAACTATTTCAACTAATTAGATTTTCTACCAATAGTCAGAAAAATAGTCAGTTGGGGTACTGGTTACGCCAATCAGGCTTAGACAATCTACCAATATTATGGAATGTCATTCGAGGTGATATTAGTTTAATTTTCACCCGTTGCTGGATTTTAGAAGATGCGGTACGAATCAGTTTATCTAGATCAGAACAGCTAAGTACGCTACCAATCGTCACAAATTCATGGGAAGTTAAAACAGAGTCGTAAATAGTGCATTTTCAGAGTATAACTCTTTAATTTACTTTGTCCTGAGAGTTAACCAGGATGTAAGAAATACTAAATTAATAGGGTTTTATACAGTCAAAATTCTACACAACTCTAGTTTTAACTACGGATTGATTGAGTGTTAATATTTAACACTCAATCAATCTCCTAAATCAAGTCAGATTTTAACAGTGAACAGTGAAGAGTATTGGTGTATCTTATAAATTCTCAAATATACACCGTTAGAACTGATAACTGACAACTGTTTTAACCATATCTTTGCTAAACAAGTAATCACTAAATTAAAATGCCTAAACAACCAATTAATTTATTGCTAGCTAATAAATTTTGGCAAAACAACTATTTGATTTTGCGAGAGTTAAAGCATTTTCGCAAAATAGCTATTTTAGCCGTTATATTTTCCTTTCTAGCTGCTAGTTTTGAAGGTGTGAGTATTGGATTTCTCCTGTCATTTTTACAAAATCTGACTAATCCTAATCAACTGATGCACACAGGTATTGCTTGGGTTGATGTAGTTTTAGTCTCCGATATTGTGCCGATTAGTCCTATATATCGCATATCTATATTAATTTTGCTGAGTACCTGGATGCGTGCCGCCTTCAATTACTTTGCTGGCATCTATACCGAATCAGCTCAACTTAATTTAGCAGATCGCTTGCATAAGCAAATCTTTGAACAATTGCAGGCTATGAGGTTGAGTTATTTTACTCAAACCCGTTCTGGAGAACTCATTAATACAATTACTACAGAGATTGAAAGAATCAAACAGGCTTTTAGTGGAGCCGCTTTTGTTTTCACTAGATTCCTCACAGTTTGTGTTTATTTCATTGTCATGTTTTTAATATCATGGCAACTTTCTCTGATTTCTGTCCTTATATTTGCACTGCTAGCCGTAGGACTATCTACATTAAATAAGCGCGTCAGAGAAACCAGTTTTGGTATTTCACAAGCTAACTCTCAATTTACAGCTACGGCTGTCGAATTTATTAACGGAATTCGTACAATCCACGCCTTCGGTACACAGGAATTTGAAAGACAGCGTTTCTATAGAGCGAGTAACAATCAACTGAATGCCGCTATTAAAGTTGTCTTAGCTTGGACAATGGTGAAGCCGATAGCAGAAGGCATCGCCACGACAGTGTTAATTAGTTTGATTGTGATTTCCTTCACAACTTTTACATTACCAGTTGCGTCATTATTGACATTTTTCTTTGTTCTCGTTAGAGTCATTCCTAACATTCAAGATGTCAATGGCACTATGGCTTTCTTGAGTACATTGCAAGGTTCAGCAGACAAAATTAAAGAGATTTTACAAACTCAGAATAAACCTTATCTTCAAAACGGCAAAATTAAATTTTCAGGTTTAAAACGCTCAATAGATTTAGTATCTGTAGATTTTGGTTATACTGCCGATAATTTAGTGCTGAATAATATCACCTTGACTGTTGAACGTGGTCGTACAACAGCACTGGTAGGAGCTTCTGGAGCAGGTAAAACTACATTAGCTGATTTAATCCCCCGATTTTACGATCCCACTGAAGGCCATATTTTAGTCGATGGTATTGATTTACAGAAATTGGATATCTATTCCTTCCGTCAAAAAATGGCTGTAGTTAGTCAAGACACATTTATTTTCAACAATTCGGTGCGAGAAAATATTGCCTACGGGACATCAGGAGCTAGTGAAGCGCAAATACGCGAAGCGGCTCGACTAGCGAACGCCTTAGAATTTATTGAAGAAATGCCAGAAGGATTCAATACTAAATTAGGCGATCGCGGTGTACGCTTATCGGGAGGACAGAGACAAAGACTAGCAATAGCTCGTGCATTACTCAGAGATCCCGAAATCCTCATCCTCGATGAAGCTACCAGTGCTTTAGATTCAGTATCCGAGCGATTGATTCAAGAGTCTTTAGAAAAACTAGCCGTGGGTAGAACCGTAATTGCGATCGCTCATCGACTCTCAACTATTGCGAAAGCTGATAAAGTCGTCGTTCTCGAACAAGGAAAAATAATAGAACAAGGCGGCTATCAAGAATTACTAGAACTCAAAGGAAAGTTGTGGAAATACCACCAAATGCAAAATCAAACTAGCCAACCTTGAAATATACAAGGGTGTAATACCAATTCAAAATTCAAAAATCTCTATTCTACACAGATTTCTGAATTTGGATTTATTTCAAAATTATAGTGAATTGGTATAGAAGAGATTTTATCCCAATGCCCAATGTCCTATTCCCCATTTCCAATAATAAATATCACTATGAAAGTCTCAGTTATTATTTCTAACTATAACTACGCTCGTTATCTTCCTAAAACAATTGATTCTGTTTTAGCTCAAACCTATTCCAACATCGAAATCATTATTGTCGATGACGGTTCTAAAGATGATAGTCGTGATGTGATCACCAAACTGCAAGCAAAAGCACCAAATCAAATCAAAACTATTTTCCAACCCAATCAAGGACAAGGTGGTGCTTTTAATGCAGGGTTTCAAGCCGCTAGTGGTGATATCATCGCCTTTTTGGATGCTGATGATATTTGGAAACCTGAAAAAGTACAGCGCATTGTTGAGATATTCAACACGTCAGATGTAGTTGGTGTCATGCACCATTTAGATATTATTGATGCTGATGACAAGTACGTGAATAATGCTTCTACTCAGGGGCCAAAGTTGAGTGACGATTTAGCTAAAGTAGTCTTAAATACTGGTAATGCGTGGTGTTTTCCTCCAACTTCTGGACTTTCCTATCGGCGGGAAGCATTAGCAAAAGTCTTCCCTATTGACCCGATTAAATGGCGGATTTGGGCTGATGGTTGCATAATTTACTGCACTGCTTTTTTAGGTAAGATTAAAACACTACACGAAAATTTGGGTAGTTACCGCATTCATGGCGCGAACAATCACATCGGTCAAGGGGTAGCCACCAAAGAACAGGAAGCAAAAGCACAAGCAGGAATTGAACAAACCAACCGCTACATTAACGAATTTTTAGAACGGATTAATTATCCTACCAGAGTTGACCTATCCCGTAATCTTCAGTATCGCCGCACTAAGTATTACCAGCAAGGTAAATGGAATAGTCGTGAAGTTTGGGCTATTTCCCGTTTAATTTTGGGTTGGTCTTTCTACTCCTGGCAAGAACGTGTGTATTATCTAGCTCGGTTTTTGTCCAAGAGTGGAAAATTTTTGGCTCGTCCTGCTGTTAATACGGAAAGTACAACAATTTAGTAGTAAATGTAATTGGAAATTATTAAGGTTATGAATTTACCACATCCTCATTGTCCTCAAATTGCACCAGTTCCAGCAGGAGTTACACGTCCACTGTGGTCGGTGATGATTCCTACTTACAATTGTGCAGAATATCTGCGTGAAACCTTGGCTAGTGTGTTAGCGCAAGATCCCGGCCCCGATATCATGCAAATTGCAGTGATTGATAATTGTTCTACACAAGACGATCCCGCAGCCGTAGTTGCAGAACTAGGTCAAGGTCGTGTGGAATTCTATCGTCAACCTACTAATGTTGGTGCGATTAATAACTCTCATAGTTGCTTGGAATTAGCACGGGGTCATTTGATTCATCTTCTACATAGTGATGATTGTGTGCGCGACGGTTTTTATCAAAAAATGGCGCAAGCTTTTCAAGAAAATCCGCAAATTGGTGCTGCTTTTTGTCGCAGTGTATATATTGATGAGCATAGCAATTGGCAAGGACTTTCTTATTTAGAGTTACCAGAAAGTGGGATTCTTCCTAGTCGTTGGATAGAGCGCATTGCCGAACTATGTTGTATTTCCGTCCCATCAGTTGCAGTAGTACGCCGTGAAGTGTATGAACAACTAGGAGGATATGACCGACGCTGTGGTTTAAGTGGCGATTGGGAAATGTGGGTGAGAGTATTCACCAATTACCCCATGTGGTTTGAGGCGGAACCTTTAGCATTATGGCGTAGACACTTTTTGTCTGTTACTCAACTCAATGCTAAAAGTAAAACTTTCATTCAAGAAACCTTTGATACAGTAGAAATTATTTTCCAATCTTATTTACCCTCTGCTATCAACGGCAAAATTCACAAAATCGCCAAGCAAAACTGTGCTTTCTTATCTTTAGAAGCTGCTTTAGCATTATTTGCTCAAGACAAGATACCACAAGCGATCGCGCAACTGCAAATAGCACTTCAGTATCGTGCTTCCTTCAAAGTGATTAAATCTGCTATCAGAATCATGGTTTGGGAGGGAATGCGATCGCTATTACGCAAAATATCAAGGACTCCAAAATATCAAACAACAGCTACTTCCGCAGCCATCAACTACCTGAAATCATCTTAGAAGAACTCATATCCTACTTTCTCGTCTGAAGAAACTAATTGGTGGCATCGTTATTATTTGCTTGTAAAACACAATCTGGCAAAAATAAATATTCAAAATTATGGCTATAGATACTCACTCTCCAACTCCCTTGGTGAGCGTCATCACACCTACTTATAATCGTCCAGATTACTTAAAAGCAGCCTTAACAAGTGCTGTCAGACAAACCTATCGCCATATTGAAATTATTGTTTCTGATAACTGTAGTCCTGAAAATCCCCAAGCTATTGTCGAGTCATTTAACGATCCTCGGATTCGCTTTTCTCGCAATACTACAAACTTGGGGATGTTTGGAAACACTATCAAAGCTTTCAAAATGGCGCGGGGAAAATATGTCGCTAGTTTGTTAGATGATGATATGTGGGAAGCAGACTTTTTAGAAAAGCTTGTCCCACCATTAGAGGCTAACCCAAATTTGGCTTTAGCTTTTTGTGATCATTACGTCATCGATGCACAAGGCAATATAGATGATGCGATGACTCAAGAATGTTCTCAGTTCTATAAGCGATCGCATCTAGCTAAAGGCATATATCAACCCTTTTATCGTCTCGCTTTAATAGATAGATCCGTCTCTTCAGCCACAGCTGCGGTGATTCGTCGGGATGTGATTGATTGGGATGCCATTCCGGCTGAAGTTGGGGGGTCATGGGATATATATTTGAACTATCTTTGTTGTCGTTCTGGATTAGGAGCTTATTTTTATCCAGAAAAACTGACGCGTTATCGTGTCCATGAACAAACAGACACAATGCTGAGTGGTAAGCGCAACCCCCAAGCCAAAATCCGCAAAGCACGAGCCGATATGTTCTGCTATGAGCAATTTATGGCAGATGAAAGACTAAAAGACTTTAACCCCTATTTTCAACAACAATGGGCCCATGTCAGCACCACGCTAGGCATAGGTTTAATGCGTAATCAACAGCTAGAAGCTGCACGCCCTTACTTTTGGCGTTCCCTCAAAGAGAGTCTAAAACTCAGAACCTTAGCCGGACTAATGCTGAGTTTTACACCCCCGGCGATCGCATCTAAGTTTTAGTCAATAGTCATTAGTCATTAGTCATTAGTCATTAGTCATTAGTCATTAGTCCCCAATCCCTAATCCCGATTCCCTATTCCCGATTCCCCATTCCCAATTCCCCATTCCCTAAATAAATAGGTAACTAAAATGCGAATATCTGCTTGCATCACAACTAGGAATCGTCCGCAGGATTTGGAAAATTGTTTGCGATCGCTGTGGAATTCTGATGTCAAACCACACTCAGTTGTGGTATCTGATGATTCACCGGATATAGAAGTACAGCAACAAAATTATCGGATTGTTGAACAATACCCCCAGACAATCTATATTACTGGGCCTCGGATTGGTGTTTGTGCTAATCGTAATAATGCAGTAAATGCCATTTCTGCGTCTGAGACTGACTTTGTCGCATTTATTGATGATGATATTTATGTTGATTCAGATTTTCTAGCTGGTGCGATCGCGCGATATCAGCAAATGTCATCAGAACAGCAAAATAACACTATTCTTTCCGGTGTCAGTCGCTGTTCTGATGGCGGTCAAATGGTTTCTGGCAAGTTGTCTTTTCGAGGATATTTCTGTGCTAGCGATATTCCCGAAACTGTAGCAATTCATGCGTCTATTTTCCCTCGTCAGTTTCTTGAACAAGAACAGTGGGACGAAAATATATTTTTTGGTTATGAAGATGCAGAACTTTGTTTAAGAGCCTTAAAAAGAGGCTACAAAATTCTCCATTGTCCAGAATTACAAGTATTTCATGCCGGTGCAAATGGTAAAAGCTCTTTGATGGTATCTGACATTGGTAAGTTAACTAACTACGAAATTTCTATAGAAGCCGCCAGACTCTATGTTGGTATAAAACGTTATAAAAATTTATTCCCTAATGCCTTAAAGCTAGCGGTTTTTTGTTTTGTGTATGTCGTACACATGACTGCATATCTATGGAAGCGAGGCTCACTACAAGCCTGGCCAGAAATTATTCGTCGTTCTCAAGTTCAAAGATTGTGGCAACCGTTTGGGGTTTAGAGTGCTGAGTGGGGAGTGCTGTTAGCGGAAGCGCGGCGTTTAGCCGGTGCTGAGTGCTGAGTTGTGAGTTAGAAAATCAATTCTACCTTGTCTACCTTGTCTACCTCGTCCACCAATGCCCAATTCCCCATGCCCAATGCCCTATTAATCCTAATATTTCACAGGGTAATTAATTGTGAAAGTATGTATTGTTACACATAATGTCATTAAAGGTGATGGTCAAGGACGAGTAAATTATGAAGTGGCTTTAGAAGCTATTCGTCGTGGTCATCACGTTACTTTATTAGCTAGTCAAGTAGCGACTGAATTACAACAACATCCCCAAGTTAATTGGGTGGCTATTCCGGTGGAAGGATGGCCGACGGAATTATTGCGTAATTTTATCTTTGCTTTTGTCAGTACAAACTGGTTGCGTCAACATCGCCATGAGATTGATGTAGTTAAAATCAATGGTGCAATTACTCATGGGCGTGGTGATGTCAATGCAGCACATTTTGTCCATAGTTCTTGGTTGAAATTTTCTTCTGGAAAGACTGCACCCAAGTCACGCCGAATTTTTTATAACTTTTACCAGTGGTTATATACAGCTTTAAATGCACATTGGGAAAAACGAGCTTTTCGTCAGGCGCGGTTTGTGGTGGCAGTTTCTAAGAAGGTGGCGCAGGATTTACAAGCCATTGGTGTTCTACCAAAAAATATTCGAGTCATTGTCAACGGTGTGGATTTAGAGGAATTTGCACCAGGAAAAATTGACCGTCAACAATGGAATCTACCAACAGAAGTTCCTCTGGCGTTGTTTGCTGGTGATATCAGACTTTCTCGTAAAAATCTAGATACAGTTCTCAAAGCTTTAGCCAAAGTTCCTGATTTACATCTGGCGGTAGCTGGAATTACGGAAGGTAGTCCCTATCTGGAGTTAGCCGCAGCTTTGGGATTGCAAGAGCGAGTCCATTTTCTGGGACTACGCCGTGATATTCCCGACTTGATGAAAGCGGTTGATTTTTTCGTGTTTCCCTCTCGGTATGAGCCGTTTGGTTTAGTAGTAATTGAGGCAATGGCTTCTGGTTTAGCCGTGATTACCGCTAGTAGTACAGGTGCAGCCGACTTAGTAAAACCTGAATCTGGCATGGTTTTGGCAGACTCAGACGATATAGAAGGTTTAGCCAAAGCGATGTTGACTTTGAGTAGCGATCGCCTGCTGAGACAAACAATGGGTACAGCCGCCAGAGCGATCGCCATACAACACAGTTGGACAAACATGGCTAAGTGCTATGTGGATTTATTCGAGGAATTAAAGCAGTAATGAAAATTACCGTCATCATCCCTACTTACCGTCGTACCAAAGACCTAGAACGCTGTTTGCATGCCTTACACAAACAAATAAGACCAGCCGATGAAGTAGTATTAGTAGTCCGTGATTCTGACCAAGAAACCTGGGAATTTCTCACCACCTTTGACCCTCTGCTTTTACCATTACGCGCCACTACAGTCACTATTCCTGGTGTAGTAGCAGCGATGAATGCGGGTTTAAATGTTGCCCAAGGAGACATTGTCGCCTTTACCGATGATGATGCTGCCCCTCATAGTAATTGGTTAGCACAGATTGAGACTCATTTCCTGGCAGATGAGCGTGTCGCCGGAGTCGGCGGACGTGATTGGGTATATCACGGAAAACATTTAGAAGATGGTGCTTGTCCAGTCGTGGGACAAGTGCATTGGTTTGGACGCATCATTGGTAATCACCATCAAGGCATCGGCGCACCCCGTGAGGTAGATGTTCTCAAGGGTGTTAACATGAGCTTTCGCCGTCAAGCCATTCAAAAATTGCACTTTGACCAACGGATGCTAGGTACAGGCGCGCAAGTCCACTTTGAAGTAGCCTTTTGTCTCGCCCTAAAGCGCGCCGGCTGGAAACTCATTTATGATCCTCAAGTCGGAGTTAACCATTATCCCGCCCAAAGATTTGACGAAGATCAGCGCAATCAATTCAATGCCATTGCTGTAGTTAATGCCGTACACAACGAAACCTTAGCATTACTAGAACATTTATCGCCCATACAAAGATTAGCGTTTTTGGCCTGGGCTGGATTAGTAGGAACAAGGGACGCTATGGGTTTAATTCAATGGTTACGTTTTCTCCCCAGCGAAGGCCTGTTAGCAGGACAAAAACTACTAGCATCCTGGCGTGGTCGCTGGCAAGGTTGGCAAACGTGGCAATTCAAAAGGGAATGGGGAATGGGGCATAGGGAAGAAAGAGTAATGAGTAATGAGTAATGGCTAATAACTAATAACTAATAACTAATGACTAATGACCATTGACCATTGACTAACCGGAGATTTTAAGTGGTTCAGATACATACACTTCCTAATAGTCCGCAGAAAAAACAGTTTGTGTTCGGAAAACAACCGCCGTTGGCTTGGGCAGCTATATTATCTTTCATTTTGTTTTCCGCAGTCTGTATTTTTGCTGGTGCGGCGGGTATTCTTCGCACGGCTTATGTGATCATGTCCTTGGCTGTCGGTATTTTTTTATATCTGCGATATCCTTTACTTTATACAGGCTTTACTTGGTGGATTTGGTTTGTTACGCCGTTTGTGGCTCGTTTGGTCGATTATAGAAGTGGTTGGGACGCAACGCGTTTTATGTTGGTGTCACAATACTTGGTGACGTTATTAACTTTACATACTTTTTTAAAAGAACTGCCAAGGTCACTGCGCCAAGGCAGTTTACCTTTTGTTTTGGCCTTTTTAGGTGTGTTTTACGGCTTTCTGATTGGCGTGATTAAAACCTCACCTTTTACTGCGGCGCGGGGTCTTTTAGATTGGTTAACACCTATTACTTTTGGTTTTTATTTATTTATTAACTGGCGAGACTATCCCTCATACCGTCGTACTATCGAGCGGACTTTTCTTTGGGGTGTATTAGTCACGGGTATTTATGGGGTGATACAGTTTTTAGTCGCGCCTGAGTGGGATATATTCTGGTTAACTAGTACAAAGTTGACTAGTATGGGTGATCCTGAGCCTTTAAAATTAAGGGTTTGGAGTACGATGGCATCTCCTGCACCCTATGCCGCTATGATGATGGCTGGTTTGGTATTGTTATTTAGTAATAAAAATTTTCTTCGTATTCCTGCTTCTGCAATTGGGTATTTGGCTTTCTTACTCACAACAGTACGTACATTGTGGGGTGGTTGGTTAATAGCATTTCTCACCTTCATCACCGCCTTAAAAGCACATCTGCAAATGCGCCTGTTCATAACTATTTTGATTATGGCACTATGTATAGTTCCATTAACACAAATCAAAGAATTTTCTGAACCTATTACTAGTAGATTTGAAACTTTTTCTCAGTTAGATAAAGATGATAGTGCTAAGGTCAGACAAAAAATATATGAAGATGGTCTTAATAGTGCTTTAACTAATGGTTTAGGTAACGGTGTCGGCAATACTTTTATTGTGAATAAAAAAGGCATTTTAGAACCAATTGTGATTGATAGTGGCATTTTAGATATGTTTTTCACATTAGGTTGGTTTGGCGGTGTATTTTACTTAGTCGCAATATTTATGGCGTTTGCGGGGTCTTTTCAATATTCTGAATATCGGTTTGATACTTTTATGGCTGCATCTAGAGCAATTAGTGTGGGGATGTTATCAACGCTGTTAGGTAATAGTGGAATGTTAGGGATGCCTGGGATGGTACTTTGGGGCTTTATCGCTCTTGCAATGGCAGGACACAAGTATCATGTAAATTCCCGATTTGATTAGTTAGGGATGAGTAATGAGTAATGAGTGCTGTTAGCGGTAGCGCGGCGTTTAGCCCGTGCTGTTAGCGGTAGCGCGGCGTTTAGCCCGTGCTGTTAGCGATAGCGCGGCGTTTAGTCGGTGCTGAGTGCTGAGTGCTGACTAATGACTAATGACTAATGACTAATGACTAATGACTAATGACTATTGACTAATCACAACCATCCCCGTAACCAATAAACGAAGCTACCAACATATTCTTTAAGGGCATTAGTAAATTGATGTAGATTGTCAGTGTCTGGTAATAAGTTGAGGATAGCGGCTTTGGGGCTGCTGGTGAGTTCTTGGAGTTCACCTTGGCTGACGAGAAAGTCTGTTGGTGCGGGGATAGCATCAATACCTTGACGCTGAAAAATTTTCAACGATCGCGGCATATGTAAGGCGGAAGTGACTAACAGTATTTGCCGAATACCGCGAGATTCAAGAATTTTTTTGACATTGACGGCATTTTGATAAGTATTGAGAGAATCTGGTTCTTGAATTAGTGCTTCGCCGGGAATCCCGATAGATGTCAGGAGAGTCACCATATCTGCTGATTCTGATGAACCACTTCCACGCCAATCAATTCTTCCACCACTGAGGATAATTAAAGGAGCTTTTTTTTGACGGTATAGTTGAGCCGCATAAATCACGCGATCGCCTTGTTCACTCAAATCAACTGTCGGACGTGGAGGAAAGGCTGATTTAGTTGCACCACCTAGTACCACTATTGCTTCTGCTGTAGGTAATTGCGCTGAGGGAATATTTTGCCATTCTAGCGATCGCACCAAATATTTAGCAACCCAAGCATTACCGCACAATAATAATAAAATTAACGCCCAAGAAATAGCGATCGCTGCAACACGCGGTCGTTTCCCCAGATTAAATAAAGCAAATACTAAACTGACACAAGCCAGCCCTAAAGGGTAAAAAAATAACGGTAGTAACTTAGAAAGATATAAAAACATAACAGGTAATTCAGTTATGGGAGAGGGCAAGCAGGAAGTGTGGGAGGGGTGGGAGGATAGGGAGGATAGGGAAGAAATCTTTCCCCCCACACTCCCCACACTCCCCACACTCCCCTATCTTCCCAGTCCCCAATACCTAATCCCCAATCCCTACTTATTCCAAAACTTAAAACTAAAACTACCAGGTGTGCGACGATAGCGACGGCTAGATCTCCTTTTTTGCTGTCGGGTAATTCTACTGGTAGACTGTTGCTGTTGACCTTCCACCTCTTCTACAACTTCTACTGGTAATTGTGTTTGAGGTTGTTCCTTGCTTCTCCACCAAGCAATTGTCCAACCCCCAGCCAAAGCACCAATACCACCAAGTATGATGCTCATGAGTGCCGGATAGCCTAATAAACTAAATCCTAGTAAGAAAAATAACCAATACTTTAATCCAGCATCAATCCCATCAGCCGAGGGTACTGTGGGAGGTTGAGGACTAGTTTTAGTGGCATTAGTAAACCAACCCAACATAAACCAACCCAAAATCCCCAAGAAAATACTTAAGGTAATTGGTGTTCCTGTCGAGTTCAAAATAAATGCGATGAATGCCCCAAAGAGAAATTGAGATATAGACTCAGGGGAAAAATTGAATAAGTTTTTGTTTTGTGACATAGGGGTGTAGGGGTGTAGGGATGTAAGGGTGTAAGGGTGTATAAAAGTTTTTATACCAATTCGCAATGGACTAACGTCTTGCTTCGCTCTAAGCGTAGCTATGCCGCAGGCTTTACACAATTCAGAAAGTCAGATACCATCTGGGTTTCAAGCTTTGCATCTGTTGCCTAATTTTGGAGAATTGGTATTACCTCTTGTCCCTTGCGCTTTCAATTTTGGATTGGGAATTTTAAATTTTAGAATGTATGATTCAATCCAAAATCCAAAGTCCAAAATTCTTCCACCCCCTGCCCCATCCTCAAAATATTTACTTTATACTACTGAATTTTGGTAATTGTGTTTGTGGTGGTTGGGTTGTATCCCAAATTTGTACGTAGGGTTTTTCGGTGTCGGTAAAGGCTTCTGCTTGCTTGAGTTGTGAGGCTAATAAATCTACGGTGGCATCAGCAATATCACCAGTACGGTTAGCTAGACGTTCTTTGACTACTTCTAAGGGTGCTGTGCAGTAAATAATTTGCAGGGGTAGTTGGTGTTTTTGGGCTTGGGCGATCGCTTCTTGTCTCAGTTCTTGTTTATCATACTTAGCATCTAAAATTACGGTGTAACCTTGATTAGCTAGTATAATCCCCAAATTCAATAACCGTGCATAAGTTTTGTGTGTCATTTCGGGGGTATATAAGTCATCGCCTCCCCGTTCATGCAGAGGAATTCCCCCTAAGTGTTTTCTAACTGCATCCGAACGAATATGAATCGCGCCTGTTTGTCGTGCTAAATATTTAGCTGTGGTACTTTTACCTGAACCAGATAACCCCGACATTAACAGGAGTTTTCCTTGTTTGGGTTGAGTATATTCCCAAGCTAGTTTGTAGTATTGGGCTGCTGTTTTGCTGGCTTCTTCTTTGACACTAGCTGGTACACTGGGGTCATCTAACAAAAATGATGTCACCTTGGCTCGGACATAGGATTGACGATTTACATATATTGGTAATACTTCTAATCCTTCCCAATCACCAGTCTCTTCTAAATAAGTATTAAGATAAGCATTACTTAAATCAGGACGCTGCTGTGCTTCTAAATCCATGACTGCATAAGCAACATCGAACATGACATCCACAAAGCGGAATGGTTCGTTAAATTCAATACAATCAAACAGCAAAATTTTATCTTGCCACAGACAAATATTTCTCAGGTGTAAGTCGCCATGACATTCCCGAATATAGTCATTTTGGATGCGGCGTTGAAATAACTCTTGTTTTTCGGCAAAAAAACGGTCTGTGTAAGCTTTAGTTTCATCAAACTGTGTCTGAGTTTGCGGCCCGCCAATATATTTTTCGGTTTGCTGGTAATTTTCATCAAATGCGGCTCTAACTTGAGCTACTTCCCCAAAACTCCGAATATAGTCATTCGTCTCGGTTTTGGCGTGGTATTGTGCCACAACCCGTCCTAATTCTTCTAAATGGGTTTCGTCTAACTTCCCTTCAGCAAATAGTGAACTAAGTAGAGTATCTTGGGGAAACTGACGCATTTTAACTGCATATTCTACAGCCTCACCTGTCCCCCCTAGAATATACTGCTCATCTTGCAACGTTATCGGTAACACTTCCAAATAGAGTTCCCCCGCGCCCCGTTGATTTAACCGCAATTCTTCCTGACAAAAATGCTGGCGTTTCTCTAGGGTGGAGAAATCTAAAAAACCAAAATTGACTGGTTTTTTCAATTTATAGGCATAGTCCCCAGTCAGCAACACATAGGAAACGTGGGTTTGAATGAGTTGAATGGATTCTTGTACAGGATGGGGGTAGAACCCTGACTGCAACATTTGCTCAATTAAAGCGGGAAGAGTGACTTCGGTCATAGGAATTTAGAATTAATCTGAGTTCGGGATTAGTTAAAACCTTGATTATGGTACTATTTTTAACTCGATGAAAGTCTTAATTCTTCGTTCTATTGTGCAAATTTTCGTCCTTATACCAATTCTCTAGGAAGTTGCACCAAGTAAATGATGTAGAGATGTTGCATACAAAGTCTCTACAGTGCAGAATCAAGTGCATCTTCAATTAAAAAAAGGTATTACCATTACCTACCTGCCCTCAACACCTGTTCAGCCGTTAGTTTTAACCCTGGAAAGGTGAAAGAGACGATGTTTTGAGTACCCCGAAACTGTTGAATTTCATATTCTCCATTCGCTAGGGTACAGATAGAGAGGGTGGGTTGTTTGGGTTTGCCAATGTGTCGAGTACCACCAATACCTGCATAATCTGCAATCCAGTATTCGGGAATACCTAAAACCGCGTAGTCTTCAACTTTCCGGGCATAGTCATTTTGCCAGTTACTACTAACAACTTCTACCACCAACTTAATTGAACTACCAAGGGTCAGAATTGATTGTTCAGACCACAGTGGTTCTTTGGTGAGTTCATTTCTATCAACAACTGCAACGTCAGGTCGAAATGCTGTCATACCGATGTTAGAAGGGCGCAATAGTCCTCGCTGAAGAACAAACCAAGGTAAGCCTGCGCTGTCAATCTGAACGCAAATCTTGGTGGTAATGAAAGCTGCAACCTCTTCATGCAGTCCAGTTTCCAAGTCAAATACTTCTCCATCGATCAGTTCATAATGGCGATCGCTACCATAAAAGGTGAGAAACTCTTCAAAACTCAGGGGCTTTTGTTGTTTTGCTTGGTCTATCGTTGTAGTCATAGGTCAACTTCGCCCAATCAATGCCTTCAGTCTACCAGATGAAATATTGTGACCCTTGTGGTGAACGGTGAGTCAATCAATTTTAGATTTTAGATTTTAGATTTTAGATTTTAGATTTTAGATTTTAGATTTTGGATTTTAGATTTTTGCACCCACGCTTGGGTAAGGCTTGTACCTGAAAAATCCTTGCACCTCAAATCCAAAACCTCAAATTCCAAGAGTCAAATCAGATAGATTTTTGTAAATGTCTGTGAAAAAACTGCGTCAGCTCACGCCATGAATCTTCTGCGGCTGACGGGTTATAAGAAGAACGCTCATTGCAGAAAAAACCATGATCAGCATCAGGATAAACTTTTAATTTGTATTCTTTGCCAAGTTCTTGGAAACGAGTTTCGATTTGCCGAACCCGTTCTAGAGGAATAAAGGGATCAATACCACCATGAAATAAATAAATAGGTACGGTGATGTTGGTGATTGCTTCTATCCAGTCATCTAGAACCATGCCGTAGAAGGGAGCTACAGCTGCAATTTTATCTGAAAATTTGCAAGCAGTCAGAAAGGACAGACCACCACCTAAGCAAAATCCGGTCACTCCGATTCTCTCTGGGAATACATCTGGCTGTGACTTTACATAAGCGATCGCAGCTCCAATATCCTCCTCTACTGGTTTCCCAAAGTCCATGCGGTACATCATCGCCATCGCTTGCTCAACTTCTGCATACCCAAATTTATTGTTTGGTAACTCACGATAATACAAATCTGGAGTAAGAACTACGTAGCCTTCATTAGCAATTCGGGCTGCTACGTCTTGAATATGGGAAGTTAAGCCAAATGCTTCCATCAGGAGAATCACTGCTGGCTGTTGCCCAGATTCAGCAGGCTTATACAAAAACCCAGGCATTTGTCCATCAGGCGTAGAAATTTTCACCTCTGTCTTAACGATTTGCATTTGATTACCCCTACCTGTTGGATTTACGTACTATCGTTAGATGGGAGATTGAGAGTTATACCAATTTTAGACTTTACAAAAAAAGTGCGTGGGTGGGTTTCCCGAAGGGTTCTAATTGCTCAAATATTTGAAAAACAAAAAACCAGGGTTTTATCCCTGGTTTTATTAGCAATTATGACAGAATTTCAAATGCTCTTGCTTTTGTCTACTTGCTGTTAGCTGTAGCACAAAAACTAATGTGGTAAGGAGTACCTTTAGCTGGATGTACCTGAACTTCTTTCAGTACAGTTTTACCAGTCCATTGCAATTCAGGAATGGAGAGTTCAATCTCTGTCTTGTCTACAGCAGCAGATTTTAGTAGACGTTCTACAACCTTAGCATCCACTACTAAAGAGATAGATTCTCTACCTTTGTGACCGTATAAGTTAGCGGGGATTAATCCAGAACGACGTAATGCGTTGGGTTTGCTACCTTCTGGTCTGGTTTTAGATTCAACAGTCAAAGCCATATCAGTTATCAGGTGTTAGTCATTAGTCATTGGTCATTAGTCATTAGTCATTAGTTATTAGTCATTAGTCATTAGTAAAAAACCTTAGACCTTTGACTTTTAACTATTAACTCAGCACTCAGCACTCACCACCGGCTAAACGCCGCGCTACCGCTAACAGCACTCGCCACTCACTACGCACTCAGCAAGGAAGCGGGAGTACCATCAGGGTGGAGTAGGGCGCGTTTTGGCCCGTGAATTGGGTCTTCTACGATAATAGTTTGATCACGACTCGCACCTAATGAGACGATCGCGATCGGGACTTCCATTAATTCTGCTAGGAATTTCAGGTAGTCCAATGCTTGCGGTGGCAAGTCTTCTAGGCTGCGGCATTCGCTGGTGGGTACTTGCCAGCCTGGTAAGGTTTTGTAAACGGGGCGACACTGGGCAAACTTTCTCGCGCTAGTGGGGAAGTTTTCACAGTGTTCACCGTCTATTTCATAGGCGACACAAACTTTGATTTCCTCTAATTCGTCGAGGACATCTAGTTTGGTAATTGCCATACAGTCCATACCGTTGATTCTCACGGCATAACGACCGATAACAGCATCAAACCAACCACAACGACGTTTGCGTCCGGTGGTTGTGCCGAATTCTGCGCCGCGATCGCACAGGTGTTCTCCTAATTCCCCTTCCAATTCGGTAGGAAATGGGCCTTCACCAACTCTTGTGGTGTAAGCTTTAGAAACCCCAATCACGCGGTCTATCATTGTCGGGCCTAACCCTGTACCGACACAAGCCCCTCCCGCCACGGGGTTAGAGGATGTCACATAGGGATAAGTTCCGTGATCTAAGTCCAACAGCGTCCCTTGCGCCCCTTCAAATAAGATATTGCGCCGTTTTTGTACTGCATTATATATTTTAAATGAAGTATCAACGACGTAAGGTCGCAGACGTTCTGCATAACCTAGATACTCTTCGATCACCTGTTGCGGATCTAACGGTGGTATGTTATACAGCTTTTCTAAAATAACGTTCTTATAATTAATCGTCCATTCCAACTGGTCGCGCAGGGCTTTTTCGTCCATCAAGTCTAGTACCCTAATCCCTGTACGCTCTGATTTATCAGCGTAGGTAGGGCCAATCCCTCGACCAGTTGTGCCGATTTTATGGCTTCCCCGTCTTTCTTCTGATGCCTTATCGATTAATCGATGGTAGGGCATCGTGACGTGGGCTGTCTCCGAAATGAGCAGATTTTTCGTAGAAATATTTAAACTTTCTAATTGGTCGAGTTCTTTTATTAAAACTTGTGGATCGATGACTGTTCCACAGCCAATCACGCACTCTGTGTCTGGATATAAAATACCAGAGGGAATCAAGTGCAGTTTGAAGGTCTGACCCTTGACTACAATTGTGTGTCCAGCATTCACACCCCCTTGGTAACGTACTACCACATCTGCGGATCTGCTGAGTAAGTCAGTTATTTTACCTTTTCCTTCATCGCCCCATTGGGCCCCTATCACAATGACGTTAGCCAAGCTTTTATTATTGAGGTAAAGTTTCCACAAAGAACCATTATCAACATATTCTGTAATATTTGTCAATAGTCAATAGTCAATAGTCATTAGTCATTAGTTATTCTCCCCCTGCCCCCATGCCCCATTCCCAAACCTAGATAAATTTACACAATCTTCCTAGAAGTACACATTCTTTCCTCAGTATATTTGTTAATATTATTGAAATTTTATAGACAAATTATCACTATGGCTTTATATGCGGAATTGCATCGACACTTGGGGGGTTCTGTTGTTCCCCGTGTCTTGTGGCGTTATTTTGAGCGACATTCATCAGAGTTAATTTCTCGGTTTAGTAATTATTCAGATTTTGAAGATTTTTACACTCGTCCACGCAATACTCTGGATGAATACTTAGAACTGCATACTTTAGTGGAAAGTGTGCAAACATCTGAGACTTTACCGTACTTTATCTATCGTTTGGTGCGTGGTGCTTATATTTTCGAGAATTTAGCTTATCTGGAACTGCGTTATACTCCGTATTTACGGACACCAGAACATTTGAGTCAATCTCAGAGAATTGACAAGATGACGGAAATTGTGGAAGTGGTTGGTAAAGCTAGCCATTTACCGGAATATCCCATTGTTACAAGTCAAATTCTGTGTATGCACTCACGGCTACCCTATGAAGTAAATAAGGCAATAGTCGATTTAGCGGCGCAGAATAAACAGTATGTTTGTGCTGTGGATGTAGCTGGTGGTGATAGTCATTATAGCGATCGCCTGCAAGAATTGATTAGTCTGTATGATTATGCGCGATCGCTAGGAATTAACACCACTGGACATCTTTACGAAACTACTGATGGTTGTTACCCAGAATTATTACCTTATCTGATGCGGATTGGTCACGGTATTCAGATTCCTTTATTGCATCCAGAACTACTTCCAGAGGTGGCAAGACTCAGACAGTGTTTAGAAGTTTGTCCCACAACTTACCTCAAAACTGGAACTTTGCAGGATATCCGCCAACTGAAATTAGTATTTGACCGATGTTTTGAGGCTGGCGTAGATATAGCTATCTGTACTGATAATGCTGGCTTGCATAATGTCCGTTTGCCTTTTGAGTATGAAAACCTCTTAACTTACGACATTATCAATTTTGAACAGCTACAAGCCTGTCAAGATGCTGCTTTTCGCCACGCCTTTGCTTGGCCTTACGGTCAACGTCCAGCATATTTATTGAATGGTTTATTACAACCAGAACGTGCCACCGCTTTAGCCTGATGCCCTGAGTGAGTAATGAGTGCTGTTAGCGGTAGCGGGGCGTTTAGCTCGTGTTGAGTGCTGAGTAATGTTAGCGGTAGCCCGGCGTTTAGCCGGTGCTGAGTGTTGACCATTGACTGTTGACTATTGACTGTTGACTAATGACTAATGACTAATAACTCTTGCTAAACTAAGTATGTCCCCAAGAACCAATTACTATGCTCAAGCGTTCTAAGTTCGAGACAACCCAGTCTCAGATTATGCACCGTGCCGAGGATTTAATAAGTGCAGCTTCCAATCGCTACCGCATTACGGTTCAGGTGGCAAATCGTGCCAAGCGTCGGCGTTATGAAGAATTTGAAAGTGCCGAAGATGCGATGATGAAACCTGTGCTAAGGGCAATTATTGAAATGTCTGATGAACTGACACAACCAGAAATCATTGGCGAACTGTGAAACTAGTGCTGAGTTGAAAGTGCGGAGTGCTGAGTGTAAAACTAACATCTTTGTGCTTTCACCTCAGAATATTTACTCTAAATGAGCTAGCAAAGCTTTTTCTTAATATCAATTCCTAGTTTATATTTGTGCAGTTTAAATTAGTAGCTTTAGCAAAGTCCGCCGTAGGCATCACTGCCTTAACTTTCAGCATCATTTTAGGGACTTCCACAATCAGTATCCTACCCCAATCACCAGCCCAGGCGCAAAGAATTACCACCAGCGATGTTTGGCAGTTGGTGTATCAGCAATTACCGGATTTACCCAAGGAAAATCAATATATCAGCAAATCATCGGGTAAACCCGCAGAAAATAGCACCTTAATCAGTCGTTTGATTAGATATCACATTTATATTAAAGAACGCGCCCCCAATTATAGACTTGATTGGAAGCTAACTTTGGCTGATTATCTGGATGCAAATGAAATCATGTATGACAACACTTACCCAGGTAATGATACCTTAAAGCAAAATCCCTTGGAGGGCGATCGCGCTGCCATTAAACGCCTGACTCGCAGCCAAAGAAATGCCCTTGTTCAAGTCCTCACTAATATTTTTAACCCCAATCCCCAATCCCTAGTCCCTAATCCCTAATCCTCATGGAACGTTTAATTAAAAGCGGTGCAGGCTGGCGTATTGGCTGGAATCCCCATGCTAGTGAATTTCAAGGGTTAGTAGGTACTGATGACTGGGCAATTGAGTTAACCTCAACTGAGTTGGATGATTTTTGTCGTCTGTTAGCCAAGTTAGCCGACACTATGAAACAACTCACCACCGAATTAATGGACGAAGAAAAAATAGCCTGTGAAGCCGAAAGCGATTTATTGTGGATGGAGGTAGAAGGCTATCCCCATGAATACACTTTGCGCTTCATTCTCAACTCAGGTAGGTGTGCCGAAGGTCAATGGGCAGCCTTTGCTGTTCCTGGTTTGTTGCAAGCTGCTGCCACTCTGAAAGTTTTTTAAGTTTGCCCATTGACTATTCTATAATTTGAAGATATTATAGTAAATCGTGACCGGGGCGTAGCGCAGCTTGGTAGCGCGCCACTTTGGGGTAGTGGAGGTCGTGGGTTCGAATCCCGCCGCTCCGATTAATAAAATCCCTATTCCTGCTAATCTCAAGTATAAGATTAGCAGGTTTTTTAATTGACTTTGATAACAGTCATTTATACTGTTAGTGCGATTTCTCTCATTGCACTTGTTGTTTTAAGATGTAGTAGGAAAATGGTTGCAAAAAACTGTAACTTTCTGAGACGGTGTTTTAAGTTAAAGTATTTTTGCGATGCTTTTAAATTATGGCTCAGGTCGGATTTGAACCAACGACCCCAGGCTTATGAGTCCCGTGCTCTAACCAACTGAGCTACTGAGCCGTGTTTTTCACACATTTATTATCATAGCAGACTAATCTTCTTTTGACTAGTGTGATTTTGAAGAAAAACTATAGATGTCTTTTGCCCTCTTCGTTAGCTGTTTCACATTCTTGTAGCTGCAACTCTCTGGCGGCGGAAGAGGGAAGCCTTCAAGGGTAACAGTTTTTCTTGTGCGTTGCCTATCTCCATGATTGGCTGTTAAGTCTTAAATTCCCCGCCACAGACAGTCCCTGTTTCAGTGTTCACCATTGATAAAAAAAAGGTTTGGCTCATGACCAAACCTCTCTTTAAATCCAGTGCATAACAACATCCCGAATTAATCTACCTATAATTTCTATCTCTTAGCATCTTCCCAGGGGATGTGTGCAAATACCTAAAAACCTGATATTACATTATTTAGGTATTAACTAATACATTCAAATTATCTGCTATTTTGGTTGGGTAACTCTTTTGTATATCTATGTTTTGTGAATTCATTCGTAGTGATAGAAATCCAATTTGATTCTTGAAACTACTACCTATAACAGAGAGCCTAAACCATGAATATTCGCTGTGAAATTCCCTCAGACTATCAAGCCATCAATGAAGTCAACCGACTAGCATTTGTGGGAGAGAATGAGGTGAAGATTATCGAAGCGATTCGCCAATCAGATTTTTATATCCCCGCGCTTTCTCTAGTGGCTGAAGTTAATAACCAGATAGTAGGACATATTATTTTAAGTTATATTCATCTCATAGGGGAAGAACAACTAAAAGTATTAGCTTTAGCACCTTTAGCTGTACATCCACAATTCCAAAAACAAGGAATTGGTAGCGAATTAGTAACCGTGGCTTTAACGAAAGCAACAGAAATACAAGAAGCGTTAGTGATAGTTTTGGGGCATCCTGATTTTTATCAAAGGTTTGGCTTTGAGCCATCAGTAAATTATGGGATTGCATCTCCTTTCCCGGTTGCTCAAGAATTTTTTATGGTCAAAACACTAAAAAAATCTGACCAAAATTATCGCGGTAAGGTTGTTTATCCACCTGCTTTTACTCAGGATGGGGACTTTTGACTATTAACTTTATTTGCCTTGTTTTTACCTTTTAACTGAGGATAAACAATACGTTTGTGGTGAAATTGTTGCCACACCTCTACAAAGATTTCGGCGATTTGTGTCATTTCTTCCCGTGTTAAGCCGGAATCAATGAGTTGATTATCTTGCCATCTAGCACGCAAAATATTATTGAGCATGGTTAAGGCTTGTTCAGGGTTGACATCCTTGAGCGATCGCAATGCAGCTTCGCAAGCATCAGCTAACATGACAATTCCCGTTTCCCGTGACTGGGGAATTGGCCCTTCATAGCGGAAATCGGCTTCATTCACTACGATACTGGGGTCAGCTTGCGCCATTTGTTCGGCTTGATGATAAAAATAGGCAATCAACATTGTCCCTTGATGTTCGGGAATAAACGCTTGAATTGCTGTGGGTAAAAGATGTTTCTTCGCCATCACTAACCCTTCACTAACGTGCTTTTTGATAATTTCTGCACTCTTCCAAGGGTCTTTGATTTCCGTTTCATGTTTATTCGGCCCGCCCATTTGGTTTTCAATAAATCCTAAAGGGTCGTGCATTTTGCCTATATCATGGTAGAGTGTGCCGGCTCTGACTAATTCCACGTTACATCCGAGTTTTTTCGCTGCGGCTTCTGCTAGGGTGGCTACTGACAAAGTGTGCTGGAATGTTCCTGGTGTTTCTGTGGCGAGGCGTTTGAGTAAAGGACGATTGGGATTGGCTAATTCTGCTAGCCGAATGGGGGTAACTAAATCAAATAGTTTTTCTAAATAGGGACTTAAACCTAAAGCTACAATACTCCAAGCTAGACCCGATAAAGCAAATAATCCAGCCTCTTGCAAGACAACATACCAACCCGCACCAAAGGCTGCACCTATGAGGATTTTAATCCCTAAGTAAACACCACCTTGAGCCGCCGCGATCGCCACGCCTAAAAGTGCTAACTCTTCACGCGATCGCAGTTTTTGAGCGATACAACTACCCAAAATTCCCCCCACAGCACCCGCCAATAAAGTCATTGCGCTGACTTCTAAGCTGATGGGTAATAACAGCAGCAGTAAGACAATCACCGTCACACCCAAACTAGGGCCATAAAAGCTTCCCAACAATAACCCCACACCCCCCCAGGTAGTGTAAGGTAAACCCATCGCCAATAATCCTGGTGTACTCAAAGTTAATAGTAAAACTAACAGGCGATCGCGTTGGCGCAGTTGATATTTAATTCGCTTTTCCGCCAGAACAAATACCCCAATTGCTCCCGTCACTAAACCGCCTAATTTCAATAATTCCAGCCAATTATTTTCTCGCCGAATCAGTTGATAATGCTCTAAAATTTCAAAATTCCGTTCTGTGATCAAGTCTCCCTTGTTGACAATAATCTGACCTTGTTTCACTGCAATGAATACAGGCGTAACATCAGCTGCGGCTTTTTGCGCTTTTTCTTGAGTTTGTTCTTTATCTACTTTTAAATTAGGCTCTAAGACGGCTAATAAGAGTTTATTCGCCAACGATTCGCCGTTTCTAGGAACAAAAGCTTGTACTTGTAAACTGACAGCACTACTGACAATACTATCTGGTAAACCTGGGGGAATACCTTGAGTCAAAATGCGTTCCGCACTTTGATAAATTCCCGATTGGGTTCTTGTCCATTCATCATCTGATAATTGCAACAGAACTGTTTCGTTATAGATTGTCTCTGAGGCGATATTATTGCTTTTTAATTGCTCATTAGCTTGCGTATATGCTTGACGCGCTTCCGCAATCTGTGTAATCACAGAGGGAATGTTTTTTTCTCCAATGGTGACTCGATAAGCTAAAAGTTCAGCTAAAGCTAACGTCAGTTCGCTTTTACCTAGAATATTAACCCTTTGATCGCCTGAAACTGGTTGATTTGGGTTGAGAGGTGTGGAATTACTGCTATGTGGTTGCTTGCCAACATTTTGTCGGAAACGACGACTTAAACTTTGTGGACTGGTGTTTTTCATCGCCGCCAGCAAAACTTGCCATTCTGAGTCAGAACATGAACGGAGATAATCCTGAGTTGAGAGAGATAACACGGAAGTATCGTAAAAAGGAAAAGAACCCGCAATTTTACGAATGGCGTTGCCTTCATCTAGTAATTTTTGTAAATTTTGGTTGATTTTTTCGGTAATTTCTGAATCAACCATCAATACTGATATAGATTCCTTACTCGCATTTTTACGTTTCTCTGCTGTTTTCTGACGATCCTCAATCTTGTCTGCATAGGAAGCTCTAATTGTTTGTGGTGCGAGAGTTCCTACTTTTAATTGAGGTTGATTATATAGTTTGTGACCCATTACACCAGTCAAGGATACAACAGCGATCGCTAAAACTAAACAGGAACGCTGTTTATGTATCCAACCCCAGATTATTACATCCACCCTACTACGATTCTTGACCGATTTTGTCATTGCTCTCAGGTCAACTTTACGTTTTTGTCTGTCACCGATTTTGATATTTTCTAGCAAATTTCCGAGTAAATGGGGAAAAATCAATTTATTTCCTTTATTTTCGGATTTTTTGCGTTTGTGACTCACCTTGGCTAGTAATATTCTCCTACGGCTAAATAGTCTATACCTCCGCCGCCAATGGGTCAACTGCCGATTCCAGGCCTGCAAAAATCGCTGTTTTTTCATTGGGGATTGGGGACTTACCAATTCAAAATTCAAAATTCAAAATTCAAAATTAAAGAAGGATTGGGGACTGGGAAGACAAGGGAGACAGGGTAGGAGATGAGAAAAACTGTTCCCTGTTCCCTGTTCCCTTTTCTCTAAATGACTAACGCGCCTTGATGACGCGGGGAGCTGCGTAGACGCAAGGGGTAAAATCTTCTTCCTGTGGGAATTCTGGGAGGTTTAATCCAGGGTTTAATCCAGATTTATACACTCCTGACCACGCGATCGCAAGTGCATCAGCTAATTCTAGCATTGGCGAAATTGGGCTGAATTCTTTGGCTAGTAAAACTCTCCAAGGTGCAGGAATACTTACACTACTGTTATACGCTCCCGATAAGACACTTGTAATAATACTGATGTCTTGAGAATTAATTACAGTATTCTGTTTCCAGATTTGCTGATGGTGAATGGTTCTGGAAACTGTTAAACGAAAATCTTCTAGGGTACTGAGAAAATAATAAAATGCTAACGCTACTCCCTCTGAGAGTTGTGCTTGACTACTTAGTTCAGACTGTAATAATTCTAATCCAGCTTTCCTTGTCAACAAATTATTTACTTTTAATAAGTTTTGTGGGAGTGGGGTGGCTGTCTCACCAATAAAAGCAATGATTTGGGGAATGAGGGTTTGGGGGTGAAGTTTTTCTGTTAATGATTGGGCGATCGCGTATCCTATGGCTAGGGTACTATCTCTAACCTCTGGGTTAATATCCCAATTTTTTAAGATTTGCAGTAAATTTTGGTGCAGTTTTACCGGATTTTCATGACAAAACAGAGAAAGAGGAATTGTAGCGAAAATTATTTTAGCTGGTTCTAAATCGGTAAACTTTTTTTGATATATCTCTAACCACTTATCTAAATCAAATTTTCCTAATTCCACCAAACTGGTAGCACCAGGAACTAGACTTTCAGCAAAGTTACTAACTACTGGATGCTGTGGGTGACTACTTTTAGCTAAAGTTTCTCCTAATAAACCCCCTAAAAAAACACCCCTAAACCGACTCCCTAGTAAATAGCGCATGATTGAAATGAGTAAAAAGTTAAAAGCAAGTTCGTCTATCTTTCTACTTTTAACCTTTTATAGCCGTAGTCACAAAGATGAATCCTACCATCTAAAGCTAACTACTCATTACTCATTACTCATTACTCATTACTCAGCACTTCAAATGATGCACCAAAGCCTGTAAACCCAAAAGATAACTTTGCACACCAAAGCCACTAATTTGCCCAATAACGACTGGGGCTATATAAGAGTGATGGCGGAATTCTTCTCGACGATAAATATTACTGAGATGCACTTCTACTGTCGGTATATTCACGCCAGCGATCGCATCCCTCAACGCCACACTAGTATGAGTGTAAGCCCCAGCGTTAATCAGAATTCCTTGGTGTTTTCCTAGTGCATCATGAATTGCATCTACTAACACACCTTCATGGTTTGACTGTAAAGGATAAATAACAGCCTGTAAATTTAGTGCTGCTTCAGTCAGCAGACGATTAATTTCAGACAAAGTGGTAGAACCATAAACGCCTGGTTCTCTTTGTCCCAGCAAATTCAGGTTTGGCCCGTGCAGCACCAAAATATTTAGAGGTTGTACTGTCAATGATTGTACCTTCGGGCTATTAACGACGACGCGATCGCTCATCTACAGGGATCGGAATCAGTTCTGGTTCCGGCTCTGCTTCAGGGCCTAGTAGGGCTTCAATTAGCTTGCGCGCCAATTCTTTTAGCTTTTCCAGTACCTTATCTATATAGTCCATTAAACTGACTGCTCCTGAGATACTACCTCAATGTTGATTAACAGCTACGCAAAAACTGGCGTATTTTTGCACCTCTGGCTGACAACCGGGTTGATACACACTTTCGTATTCCGGGCATAAGCCAATCTTAAAAATTTAGTGTTGTTATCTCCCTTACTTTTTAGAGTATCACATTCATCACTTATCGAACGTCGAGAGTTATTAGTCAATTGTCAGTGCTTGATAGTAAATAGTCAATGGGGCATAGGGCATTGATTAGGGCTATGAGAAGGGAACACAAGAGAGCCTCTTTTGACTATTGACTGTTGACCATTGACTATTGACTAACTCTTCACCTCTTTTTTCTTACTTGATGTAGTTGATTTAGTCGTTGATTTAGCTGTTGTTGACTTGGATTTTGTAGTGGTGGATTTAGGTGTTTTGCGGCTAGATTTGCTAGTCGAGGCTTTGGCGGCTAATAGTTCCAAAGCTTGCGCTAGGGTGACATCTTCGACCGATACACCTTCTGGTAGTCCGACATTAGTTTTGCCGTGCTTGATGTAGGGGCCATAGGGGCCATCGTAGATATTCACGGCTGCGTCGTCGTCTGGATGTGTACCCAATTCCCGTAAAGCGGCTTTGGACTTACTACTGCTAGCACCACGGGTTTTTTTCTGTTCTGATAACAATTCCAACGCCCGTTCTAGGGTAATTGTCAGAACATCATCACCTGCTTTTAGGGAACGGTAATCTTTGCCTTCTTTTCCTTGGTCATGAACAATATAGGGGCCAAATCTCCCTAAACTGGCTTGGATTTTACAGCCTGTTTCTGGATGCACTCCCAAATGACGGGGGAGTGATAACAAACCAATGGCTGTTTCCAGGGAAATGTTTTCTGGGGTGACACCTTTGGGTAGAGATGCTTGCTTAGGTTTGGGGTTTTCGTCGGACTTATCGCCTAACTGGACATAAGGCCCGTAAGCACCGATTTTGACGTAAATTGGTTCACCAGTTTCGGGATGACGGCCTAGTTGGTCTGGCCCGGCTGTTTTTTGGCGTAGCAGAGTTTCGACTTGTTTGGGGTCTAGGTCGGCTGGGGTCAAGTCTTTGGGAATTGAGGCGGTAATTACACCATCACCGTTATCCATTTCAATGTAGGGGCCGTATTTCCCAATGCGGACTTTGACGGCTAGATTTTCTAGTTCGACGGTTCTGGCTTTATTCGCGTCAATTTGGCTGTCTTGTTCTTTGACTAAGGTTTCTAAACCTTTATCGCCCAGATAAAATTCCCGCAGATAGGGTAGCCAATTCGCTTCACCTTCGGCGATGTCGTCTAAGGTTTGCTCCATTTTGGAGGTGAAGCTGGGATCAACGATATCAGGGAAATGTTTTTCTAACAGGTCGGTGACGGCGAAAGCTGTAAAGGTGGGAATTAGGGCATTATTTACCAGTTGGGCATAACCTTTATCGATAATTGTGCCGATAATGCTGGCGTAGGTACTAGGGCGACCAATTCCTTCACTTTCTAAGGTTTTGACTAGGGTAGCTTCGGTGTATCTGGCTGGGGGTTGGGTTTCGTGGTCAACGGTGTCTATATTTTTACAATGAGGATGATCCCCAACTTTCAAGCCAGGTAAAATGACCTCTTGGTCTTCTAATGCGGCTTCGGGGTCATCAGAACCTTCGACGTAGGCACGTAGATAGCCAGGAAAATCAATGCGCTTACCGGAAGAACGGAAACCTGCATCTTCCACCTGTAGCTGGACGGTGATTTGGGTTTGGCGAGAGTCAGCCATTTGACAGGCGACGGTACGCTTCCAAATCAAGTCATACAGGGCTAATTCCCGACCGCTTAATCCGGTTTCTTGGGGGGTGCGGAAACTGCTACCAGCCGGACGAATGGCTTCGTGGGCTTCCTGCGCGCCTTTGGATTTGGTGGTGTATTGCCTCTTTTGGGGGCTGAGATAGTCTTTGCCGTATAGTTTTTCTACACAATCACGAGCAGCTGCGATCGCCTGTTCGGATAAATGTACCGAGTCTGTACGCATATAGGTAATATACCCTTGCTCATACAAACTCTGGGCGACGCGCATGGTGTCCCGTGCCGAAAGTCGCAATTTCCGGTTGGATTCTTGCTGCAATGTGGAAGTGGTGAACGGTGGCGCGGGTTTGCGGGTGACTGGGCGTTCTTCGACTTCCGAGACTGTCCAGGGTTTACCAGTCAGCCGTTCCTTGAGCGCAATAGCATCTGACTCAGATAGCAGCACTACATTGCGTCCGGCGGCGATTTGTCCTGTGGATGGGTCAAAATCGCTCCCCGTTGCAACTTTCGTGCCTGCTAGGGTCACTAACAGAGCGTTAAAGGGGGCTTTACTCTGCTCTAGGTATGCCTTTAAATCCCAGTATGTACCTTCCCTGAAAGCGCGGCGTTGACGTTCCTTAGTCACCAACAACCGCACAGCCACAGACTGCACCCGTCCGGCGGATAATCCCCAAGCGATTTTTTTCCATAACAGAGGCGAGAGAGTATAGCCGACTAATCGGTCTAAAATCCGCCGAGTTTCTTGGGCGCGGACTAACTGCTCATCAATCGTGCGGCAGTTTTTCAAAGCCTTTTTAATCGCGTCTTGGGTGATTTCATGGAACACCATCCGCTTAGTCGGAATCTTGGGTTTAAGTAGTTGGTATAAATGCCAACTAATGCTTTCACCTTCTCGGTCTTCGTCAGTTGCCAGGATCAGTTCAGTTGCTTCTTTTAAAGCATCCTTTAACTGAGTGACAATTTTCTTTTTGTCTTTGGGGACAACATATACAGGTTCAAAGTCTGCGTCCACATTTACCCCAAGCTGCGCCCATGCTTCCCCTTTGACAGCAGCAGGAATTTCACTAGCCGACTGGGGTAGGTCACGCACATGACCCATTGACGCTTCTACCCGATAGTCTCTTGGTAGGTAGTTGCGGATGGTGCGAGCTTTGGTTGGAGATTCGACAATGACGAGAGTTGACATGGAAATTTCAATAAAAAAATAGCTATGAAGCTAAACAGTCAAATTGAAGTAATTTCAGCGAAATGTCAAGAGGGTAGGGGACTGGGGATTGGGGACTGGGGATTGGGGATTGGGAAAAATAGTTTTTCTGTTCATCTCCCCATCCCTCGTCTCCCTACTTCCTACCCCCTACTTCAGCTATTTCTAATCTTTAACTTATCAATGGCACAATTGGCGACTACTGTTTTCAAAATACATCATGGGTTGAATTGTGCGATCGCCTCCGGCGGGTGGTTACGCCATCGCTTTGTTTAGGGGTGCAGGGGTTTAAGGGTGTGGGGGTGTAGGGGTAGAAGCATAGAACTTTTCCCTGTCACCAGCCTTTCAATACGCGAATTTTAGATTAAATCCAATCCAAAATCCAAAATCTAAAATCTAAAATTCCCAGTCCCTAATTCCAACAACCTGTGCCAGAATTAAAGCAAATTTGAGAAAAAAAGCGTAGTGGGGTTTTTACTTATCCCCAAGGACAAAACTATGCAGCCAATGCGGCAAGGCGATGTTATTCTAATACCTGTACCAGAAGTTACAGGTGAAATGATACCTCACTTAACTTTGGCGGAGGGCGAAGTTACAGGACATAAGCATCGTATCACTGACGGTGAAGCAGAGTTATTAAATAAAGATGGTACTCTCTATTTGCGTGTGATTTCTGGGACGGCTTTGCTATCTCATGAGGAACACCACGCGATTAAAATTCCTCAAGGTCATTGGATGGTGAAAATTCAGCGAGAATATGAGCCGGAAGGTTGGCGTTTTGTGGCTGATTGATCATTTTTTTAACGCCAAGGAACGCGGAGGTTAACGCAGCGAAAATTCTGATCAGAGGAAACCTCCGCTCAGAACCTTTCAAGACAGAGTGGCGCAGAGAGTTGATGAATCTTTGCGACGATTGCTTGATAATTTAAATTAGTAAATATGATTAACAAGTTAACGCCTGAGCAAAAGGCTTTAATCCCATCTTATCTGGATAAGTGGCGCAAAATCGTACTTGCATCTGAGTTGATTTCTCAAAACACAGCATCAGAAATTGTTGATGTTTTATATTCATTTTTAGGTAAAAATATCCCAAAAATTATTTTACTTAATAATCCTCTTGCAGCTATTAATCAAATCTTGTTAATCAGTTCTAAAGAAAAAGGACTAGAGAATAACTTTGCAGATGATCTAGAAAGATACATCGAAAAACAACTAAAAGAATTTAGCAGACAAACTTCCTTAATATCAGTTGGCTCTATCTTATTAGACAATAGAGTTAACTTAGAGTCTTTAGAAAATTTAGAAGATCAACTAGATTCAATACCAGGAAATAATTTAAATTTATTGCAGATGATTCTGCGGATGAATCAATCCGAACTAGTTTGGCAGCTTTGGTCTAAGGGCGTAGATCACAAAGCTATTTCCTCATTCGATTTGTATTATACTGCTGCTTTATTTGATTTCTTTATTTCGGAGTGTGATTGCTACTATAAACCGAAAATTTATCAACTTTTAGAGCAGGTGGTGCGCGCAGGGATAATTATATTTCCTTTTGAAGAATATTGCTTTGTGTGCGATCGCCCTCTGCATCTTCGCTTAGACAATCAAAATCGTCTCCACGCTGAAGGCGAACCAGCTATTGAGTTTACCGATGGATACAGTCTCTATTTTCATCACGGTGTCGCCCTGCCGGAAGAATATGGTAAACTCCACCCTAGAGAATGGCAACCTGAATGGTTGTTAACACAAGACAATGCCGAATTGCGTCGGGTGTTAATTCAGGGGATTGGCTACACTCGCATCTGTGCCGAATTGCAAGCAAAAGAATTAGATAGTTGGAAAGAATATACCTTTTTACAGATTGACAATCCCATTGATGTCGAGCCAATTTGTTTGTTAAAAATGACCTGCCCTAGCACGGGATTTATTCACGTTTTACGTGTTCCACCTGATACTAATTCAGCCAGGGAGGCTGTTCGCTGGGTGAATTGGGGCATTGACCCCGAAGATTTTGCTGTGCAAACTTAATGTTTAGACATATAAAAATTTTGTATTTTACCATACATTAAGACAAATATTTAAAATCAGACTTTGCTATTCATAAAGTTGTGCTAATATATGAGTGGAGAAGTTAATTTCGGTGAAACGTATCTTGTTTTTAGTAATAATTTCAAGCGGCTCTCCGGATAAACATCTCTGCATCAATGGATTCTGGAGAGTTTCATGTCAATTTACGTAGGGAACTTAGCCTACAGCGTCACTCAAGACGACCTAACTAAAGTATTTTCTGAATACGGAACAGTTACACGCGTGCAGTTACCTACAGATCGGGAAACTGGGCGCGTTCGTGGCTTTGGTTTCGTAGAAATGGAAACATCAGATGCGGAAGACGCTGCTATTCAAGCCCTAGATGGTGCTGAATGGATGGGTCGTGTAATGAAAGTTAATAAAGCTCGTCCCAAAGAGGACAAAGGCGCACGCTCTGGTGGCGGCGGCTGGGGAAGAAATAACGGTGGATACTCACGACAATATTAAGTCTTGAGAAAATTCGTCCTTTAACAAAAAATTAAATCATCCCATTGTTGGCGGTTCAGTAGATGACTGAGCCGCTTTTTGGATTTATATATTGGGCATGGGGCATCAAAACGTTGTGGGACTACGTTATGAGACTTGTGTGTACACCGTAGCCTTATAGGGGAGCCAGTTGCGTGGGCGGGTTTCCCGACTCGTTCGCGTTCGCGGAGCGTGTCGCAGACAAGCGTCTCGTTGGCGCAGCCTCTCATAGAGAAGATAAGCACTCTGGCGTGAGAGGTACCCTGCGGGTAGGCTTACGCCATCGTAAGATAAGCAAGCTATGGAGAGGGGTTTTTTAGATCCCGTGAAAAGTCAGAGGAGTATAGGGGTGTAATACCATTTCACGAAAAATCTGATACAGATGTAAACCCTAAAATCCTTGCTACATCTAAGTTTTTTAATTGCGAATTGCGAATTGCGAATTGTGAATTGGTATAAGGGTGAATTCTACCCCATGCCCCATTCCCCATTCCCTAAACTATACAACCCACTTCCGTACCTTCCGGTAGTTCTAAAGTGTCGCCAATCTTGTCGCCGTCGTGGAAGGCGGCGAGGATGACTTGGCTGGTTTTACCCCAAGCGATCGCACCTGTTGCATCTAGGGCGATCGCCCCAAAATCTCTTTTGTGATCATGCGCTTCAGCAAAAGACTTTTTCATCGCCTCTTGCAAAGACATTCCATCAGTGACGCGTACTACAATTTTGGCGGCTAAACATTCATCAATAATATCTTCACCAATACCAGTACAACTTACGGCAGCATAACTGGTAGCATAATTACCCGCAGGCATCGCAGAATCACTGACTCGTCCGATGCGCTCAAACCCTTTACCACCTGTAGAAGTACCAACAGCTAATTTTCCATAGGTGTCTAAAACAACTACACCGATTGTACCGCGTCCAGCGTTACTGGTTTCTAACATTTCTGTGTCTGCGACTACTCCCGCCATTGTGTGTTTAAAGTTGTCTTGACGCTCTTGTATCCATTCTTGTAGTCGCAAATCTGTTAAACCATTGTAAATGGGAAGTTGTAATTCTCTGGCTAATTCTGCCGCCCCATAATCTGAGAGTACCCGGTCTGGGGAACTTTGTAAAAAGTGAGCCAAGTTAATTGGGTTTTTTACCCGTGAAACATTAATTACCCCGCTAAAATGTCCTGATGCACTATCCATTAAAGAAGCACTCATCCGGATTTGTCCGTCAGATTGCAGTACCGAACCAGTACCAGCGTTAAAGCGTGGATCATCTTCTAACAGTTGACAACCCCGCACTACAGCGACAGAAGCATCCACACCAGACAATAACAGAGTATATACTTCCTCTACTATGGCATGGAGCGATCGCCTAACGGCCTCTAATCCTCCTTTACCGTGCAGAGAACTACCCGCCCCTCCGTGAATAATTAATTTAGGCTGCACCTGTGATTTCATTTATGCCCCTGCGCTAATTTATATTGAATTGATCCAGTCTGGAAAAATTTTAAGTGGGATTTCACATCAAAAATGAAATTCCTCACTCAAAACTCCGCACTTATTACTCAGCACTTGCTTGAGAACGACGACGACGACAACGTTCTGAGCAATATTTCACCTCATCCCAGCAATCTTGCCATTTTTTCCGCCAAGTGAAGGGACGTTGACACACCGGACAGATTTTTGTAGGTAAGTCAGATTTAGAACGATTACGCCCCATAAAAGATTTCTGAACGAGATGGAAAATAATTATATCCAGATTGCTCCCAACAGAACAGGTCTTGCCAAACAAGAATAGAGACGCTGCAACGCAACGTCTCTACAAGTGTGATGATGTTAGCCACTTACACTATCTTTAAGACCATTTTGGAATTACACCAGCTTGCCAACATGCTTGCGCTGCTTTTAATAATCCAAACATTGGATTCCAAAAGTTGTTGTCTTGAGTGATATCCTGGCCAATGTTCCAAATACTATCTAGTTCTGTCAATAGATCAGCAAAAGTAGACTGAAGGTTTGCTAAAGCTTGTTGCTGTGCTTGTTGGTTTTCCTGATTATTGTTTGTTCCGTATACCTCTGGCAAACCCTGATTTTTGATATTTAATAATCGTTCATAGTGAGAAAACTCATTGAAACTCTTATCGTCCATACCCTCATTTTCCAAACGGTAGTTTGCGGGTATAGCATACCTGTCTTTACCAGTTGTTGTTCCCTCACCTTGGAGACTAATCGTTTTTACAGCCTCTTCAGCATCTTCAAACTTGGTGATGATTTGTGTGAATGCTTCACTAGTCCAGGCCGCTTGTTGATTCCTAGTTGTCCAGGAGAAATTGTCTTTACCTACAACGACAATTCCAGCTATCAGTGCGTTGTACATTTCCCCAATTGTATCGTAGGGATATTGGGGAGTAAGATGATGTTGCAAATGCCATCTTGCTTCTAAAGTATCCTCCAGCCAATCAATTATTTTCCAAATGCCTTTTTCTGGATGACGATGTTGCTCTAAACCACTGGGAGTTTCAATATCTAGCATCAAATCAAGAGTAGTCGTATTGAGAGCATCCAATTGGGCGTTAATTAATTTATGATGTGCAGTAGTGGGATTATTGGGATCTAAGTAGGGAATTGGTGTACCGTCGTATGTGGGTGCAGGAAACTCTGGTTTGGTATCAAGTGCTAGACAAAGATTAGCTGCTAGTTGCAGGTGAAGCATTTCTTCAATACAAATACTCAAAATAGATTTGTAGGCAGGGTGACTTGTATCTTTGATGGAAGTAAGCGCAGTCAGATAAAAGGGCAAAGTGTAGAGTTCCACTTGCACTGCTGTCTTAGCATGATCCTGCACCAGTTGCTTTGTCCATGTCTTTGTAGCTGTTATTGTCATAATGCCTGTGAATTAGATTTTGTTAAAGCCTGCAAGTTGACTTACTCTAAAAAGCAAAATTATCTAGAGTTAAGTTAACAAGAATTACATATAACAAGTGAGTAATTGCTTGACAATTAATTGTTGCAACTAGCACATTAATCTTGATAAAACTATTGTTTTCCAGTATCAAATCTTGCGAAATTTGAAGTTACAATTTTATCCTGTTAAAGAAATATACTTCCGCGAAAAGTCCTTAATGGAGTGCGTCATAGGCAACAAGCTCAACAAAAATTAACAGATTGTCAATTTTTGACGTACTCTAGCTACTCTCTACATTTGTAGTGATTATTTCCACAACAATAGCTTTAGCTATTTTCATCATTAGAGTATTCTATTATTGATATTTTTGGAAATATGATGATGTCTACATATGTCAGAAATTTTCTTGCAAGTAATAGAAAGTTTAACTATTAATATTGAACTTTTATTACAGGACTTAGATTTTACTACAAATAAAACAAACCTACTTGAACTAGATCAACTAATTATCTGCCATTCTTTATTAGGATTATCACGACAAGAAATAGCCGATAAACTTAAATTAAAGAGTATGACTATTAGAGACCGTTTAAGTAATAATATTTATCCCAAAATAGCAGAAATAATGGGTGTTGAACAAAAAGATATAGCCGGTAATTGGGTAAAAATTCTTAACTTTTTACTCAACCCCCAGAACGGTTATAAATTAAATCCTGCACCTCAACTTAACAGTGATAACTTTCAAGCGAGTTTTGGCAGACAATTTTTTCTTTATCCACCTAACCAAGACATCGTTAAATTACAGACCGAAGCTACAAAATTTTATCAGTTAGGACTTTACTATCAAGCATTAAAATATTTTTCAATGGCATGGAATCAAGAAATAAAGCTTTATGATGTTGGCAATCCTGAAAGTTTAATCTATATCAATAATTCTCTGATTGAATATCATAAGAGTTTATTTCAAGCAAACCAAATTAGAGTCTACACTATAGCCGTAGTTGTGCCATTTTACCATAATTCCGGCAAAGTGGCGGCGGAAATTCTAAGAGGGATATCTCAAATACAATTACAAGTAAACTGGTTAACTTTCAATAAGTTTAATCTAGATAAAACCATAGACTTAAACAGTATTAAACCTAAGATTTTTTCCACTCTAATTTCTAGCCCAATCCTATTAAAAATTTTAATTGTCAATGACCCTAACAACTTATACACACCTTACAATCAAACAGCCGAAAAATTAGCAGCATTATTCCAAGAACTCAGCTTAATAGCTATCATAGGTCATTACTCAAGCGAAATGACTAAAAATGCTTTCCGTTTCTATGCAGACAAAGGATTAGTTTTAGTTAATGCTTGTAGCACATCTAATGAACTGACTGATTTGTCTTTGATGTCTTTTTTCAGGTTGACTACTCCAGACAATACTAATGCCCAAAGGTTAGCTGATTTTTTAATGTCTCACATTGCTGAAAGAGAACAATCAAAAATTGCTCTTATTTATAATCATAATAGTATTTACTGCCAATCTTATAGAAATAGCATGAAAAAATATCTTGAAGCATATCAAGATAAATTAATATTTTTGGAAGAATGTGGCTACATTAATGAATCTTACTACCGAGTCCAAAAGTATATAGAAAATATTCAACGCGCAGGAGTTGATATGATCATTATTATCCCTGATGGTGGACTTGAACCTAATTCGCTAAATAATGCGGGGTTAATTAGTAGATTGAATCTCAATAACTGTCTGATTGCTGGTAGTGCTACTTTCTATCAAGAGAATATTTTACACTGGGTTCATGAGCAGAACCAATACCGAGATATTAATCAAGACCATCTGCAAATTATAGCCTGTATTCCTTGGCATTGGCACAGCCAAGAGAACGGTTGCAATAGTGAAAATATAATTGCTCAGTATTTTTGTAAATTAGGCTCTCAATTATGGGGTGAAGGGAACCTAAATTGGCGTAGTGCAACAGCTTTTGATGCTGTATTAGTAGTTTTGAAAGTTATAGAAAAATATCACAGTGAAACTAGCCAAGCTTTGCTGGAAGATATGGATAGATATTTCAAAGAACAGCGCAGATTTATTAAGGGAGTTACCGGAAATATTCAGTTTAAAGCAACAGGCGATCGCCTCAATCCTCCCACAGAAATAGTTGCTGTAAAATGGCATTCACAGCAACAAAAATGGCAATGGACAATTTAAATATCAAACAAACATTAACTAACAGCAAAACCATCGAATTGTCGCATAAATGGTGAGTGGTATGCTAACACAATATCTTCTTTAGGCACACCCAAAGATACTAAATCGTTTGCCACCCCTGTTTCTGTACCATCATACTGTATCCAGATTTTGTTACCTAAAATATCAATATGAATTAACGCTCCAAAAATGCGGTCATATCCATCCCAGCCAGCGTGGAAAATTTGATAATGATCGCCTCCAGTATCAAAAACAGTATAAACTTGGATATCGCCATTACTCGGCTTCATTTGGGCATATTCTTGCAGCGTCTGTTGTATAAGTTGGCGGTAGTTATCTAGTCTATCCATTGCACAATCACCTCAGCAACCGGATCAAATACAATTATTGTAATCTGGTAAAGTTTTACACTCAATTGTGGTAAATCTCGACGGAAAACGTTGCGGTATATATCTGCGGATACTGCTAAATAAAGTTTTCGTTGAGGCTGTTGTACTTGCAAGACAGCGCGGTAATTGAGAAACTGGCCTACAGCCGCATGAAATTCTGTTAACGCTGAAGGCGCAAGAAAACTTTTAACCTCCACAGCAATTTGTTCTTTTTCACGTTCTGCAATAATTAAACGTTCTGCACCTAAGTCAATTCTTATTTGGTCGTCACCCAAACGCAAATACAATGGGTCTTGATTAACTATCCAGCCATCTTTCTGTAAAGCAGTTTTAACAATATTGTGGAAGACATCTTTTGCTGACACAATTAAGTCCGATTAAGTACCAAAGTGCATACTCAATACCATTTTACAATAAAACTAACTTATTTAAATTTCTACACTTGTTGTCAAAACATACCACACTTGCAGTAGAACTATCTGCTATATAACTGCTACTCTACTTTTAGTTGATAGATAAAATTTAACTATGTTAAAGGTTTTTGCAGACAGGGGTGGCACATTTACAGATATTGTTGCTGTAACTGATGATGAGACTATTATCAATAGACTCTCCACACATCAGGAACGGTTTTTAATAGTTCCTGTACCTCATCAAGAATGGGTAATAGTCTATAAATTACTATCTGAAAATCCTGAACAGTATCAAGATGCAGTTATTCAGGGAATCAGGGATATTTTGGGATTGCAAAACAATGAACTTATTCCCTATGAAGATATAGAAGTAGTCAAAATGGGGACAACAGTAGCAACTAATGCACTCTTGGAAAGACATGGCGATCGCGTCGTTTTGCTAATTACCAAAGGCTTTAAAGATGCCTTGAAAATTGGCTATCAAAATCGTCCTGATATCTTTGCTCGTCACATTATTTTACCAAGTATGTTATATGAGCAAGTAATTGAAGTAGAGGAAAGATATGATGCTCATGGTAATGAATTAATTCCTGTGAATACTGCACAGGTTAAACAAGATTTACAAGCAGCTTATCAATCAGGAATTCGCAGTTGTGCTATTGTGTTTATGCACAGCGATCGCTACCATAAACATGAGCAAGAAGTAGCAGCAGTTGCTCAAGAAATTGGCTTTACCCAAATTTCTATTTCCCACAAAGTTAGCCCCTTAATGAAATTGGTGAGTCGTGGCGATACCACTGTTGTAGATGCTTATTTAACCCCAATTTTGCGCCGCTATGTTAACCAAGTAGCCAATCAATTACCTAACGTCAGATTAATGTTTATGAAATCCGATGGTGGTTTAACTGATGCTGCACAATTTCAAGGCAAAGATAGTATTTTAAGTGGCCCGGCTGGCGGTATTGTCGGTGCAGTTCAAACTAGTAAAAGAGCCGGTTTTGATTTCGTCATCACCTTTGATATGGGAGGAACAAGTACAGATGTAGCCCATTTTAAAGGCGAGTATGAACGCCAATTAGATTCTGAAATTGCTGGGGCGCGGATGCGAGTTCCAGTATTATCAATACATACAATTGCGGCTGGTGGCGGTTCGATTTTATTTTTTGATGGTTCTAGTTATCGTGTCGGGCCAGAATCGGCTGGTTCAAATCCAGGCCCTGCTTGTTATCGCCGTGGTGGTTCTTTAACAGTGACAGACGCTAATGTCATGTTAGGTAAAATTCACCCCCAATATTTCCCTGCTGTTTTTGGTAATGATGGTAATTTACCTTTAGATAAAAATATTGTTTTAGAAAAATTTCAGCAATTAGCACAAGAGATTGCAACTGTTACAGGAAACTATCGTACCCCTGAACAAGTAGCAGCAGGATTTATTGCTATTGCTGTTGCAAATATGGCTAACGCTATTAAAAAAATTAGCCTCCAACGTGGTTATGATGTCACCGAATATGTTCTTTGTTGTTTTGGCGGCGCAGGTGGACAAGTTGCTTGTTTAATTGCTGACACTCTAGGGATGAAACAAATATTTCTGCACCCTTATGCTGGTGTGCTTTCAGCCTATGGAATGGGATTAGCTGATGTGAGAGTCACCAGAGTCGGAGGAGTAGAACAGGCTTTAAATCAAGCCTTGATTCCCCAATTAATGCAGTTGATGCAATCTTTAGAAACTCAAGCTAGAAGCGAACTCAGTCAAGATGAAAATTATCTTGAAGAAGAAATTATTCAAACCTTAAATCTCAAATATCAAGGAACTGATTCTACTCTCAATGTTAAGTTTGATGTAGATGTGAGCATCATGCAAACAGAATTTGCAGATAAACATAAGTCTCGCTATGGTTTTGTGCAGCCAGATAAAACCCTAATTGTGGAATCTATTTCAGTAGAAGTGGTTCAGAAAATGGATACACCAGAAGAACCTTTAATTACTAGGATTCGACCTCTGAATCAACCTCCCAAACCATTAGAAGTAGTCCAAATGTTTACTGCTGAACAATGGCATAATACACCAGTTTATCTCCGGGAAGATTTGCAAGCAGGAGATTGTATTAATGGTGCAGCTATTATTGTGGAGAAAATTAGCACAATTATAGTTGAACCTAATTGGCAAGCACGATTAACTGAGCGCAATCATTTAATTTTGCAAAGAATGCAATAGTCATCATGCTTACTAACGAAAATATTCCCAGTGGATTTAAAGTATTGTGTGCAGAACCAGAACTAAGAATCAAGTATTCTGCACAGCCGAGTTGTTGTCTAATACTCTTTTTTATGCCGTTTATTTGCTTGTTTATTGGTCAAGTTTTATTATTGTTTACGGAGTTATATGAAGCATTTAACCAGGGAATTATACAAGCAATTTACCAAATTTGGCAGAAAATTATAAAACACTGGACATTTGGTTTTAGCTTGTTTTTATTTGGTGGGATTACATTCTATGCAATATGGATTAATTTCGGGAAAATAGAGTTTATAGCTAATAATGATTCACTGATTGTGATTGAAAGTTTATTTGGCATATCTAAACGACAAGAAGTTTCTAGAGCAAATATCCAATACCTTCAACAACTTCAAAATGATCCTTATGAATCACCGTCATGGAATTTAGAACTGGTCACAAATAAAAAAAGAGGTAATTTAGATATTTCTTGGTTTCCGAAGCTAACAGAAAGCGAAATTAATCGGATTATTTATCACAAAATAGTGCTAATGGAGCAACAGACCTTTGAAAGAATTGATTGGTTGAGTAACGTTTTAGCAGATTTTTACAAGATTAGAATCCGACCTTGAAAATATTGAGAAAATAATATTAATTAATAATTCACTTTTTATCTTTTCTTATTGTAAAAAATAATATCTTAGGAGACTAAAATGCTCAACTTTGCTTCTCTACCATCTGAAATTCGTCAACTTTGCCGAGAAGGTAAGTTAGATACTCCTACTCCTGGATTAGCATTGGGATTTGTGCAAGCAAACTTAGTGATACTACCATATTCTCTAGCATTTGAATTCCTATTATTTTGTCAACGTAATACTAAGTCTTGTCCTATCCTTGATGTGACAGAAGTGGGAGATTTTGAACCTAAAATTATTGCACCTGGTGCAGATATTAGAATAGACTTACCGCGCTACAAAATTTTTCGGCATGGGGAATTGATAGAAGAAACAACTGACATTAAAGCATTGTGGCGAGATGATTTAGTAGGGTTTTTAATTGGTTGTTCTTTTTCTTTTGAAAACGCCATGTTGAATGCTGGGATATCAGTTAGACACGTAGAAGAAAACAAAAATGTCCCAATGTATAAAACCAATATTGAATGTGTTTCCACTCAGAGATTTTCTAGTCCTTTAGTAGTTTCTATGCGTCCCCTACCAGCTAATCAAGTTGTGCGTGCGGTAGAAGTAACAAGTAGATATTACAAAGCACACGGTTCACCAGTACATATTGGTAATCCTGATGCGATAGGAATTAAAAACTTAGCACAGCCAGATTATGGTGATGCGGTGACAATTCGTGATGGTGAAATTCCTGTTTTTTGGGCTTGTGGGGTAACAACTCAAACTGCAATTTCATACGCCAAGCCTGAACTAGCAATTACTCACGCACCTGGATATATGTTTATTAGCGATTTAAAAGATGAGGACTTAACTATTTAATTATTAACAAGTTCGTAGTAAGGACTTTAACACCTGGAGATTTATTAGCTGAATTGCTCTATGATATTAATCTTGATGTCAGTTTTTATGCTTCAGTTAATCCAAATACTCCTGATCATGACAGATTAATGGCTAAATTAATCGAGTTAGCTGAAGGTAGGAGTTCACAACGTGCTTGGGTAGCTATCCATCCTAGTCTGCCGACTCAAATTTTGAGCAGATTAGCAGCTGATATAGATAGCGATGTCCGTCTGAATGTTGCCATAAATCCTCATACCCCCGTTGATATATTAGTCAAGTTAGCAGATGACAAGAACAGCAAGGTACGCTTTCACACTGCTATCAACCCAAATACACCCAGTAGCCTATCTCAGCAGTTGTTAAGCAACTTAGCGAATGACAAAGATAGTATGATACGCCTTCACGTTGCCAAGTTCTTGGAAACACCAGTTGATGTGTTAGTCCAGCTAGCACAAGATGAACACAGCGAGGTGCGTCGTGCGGCTAATAACAATCCAAATAGATAAAGTTAAGTTGCTGTCGGATAACTAAATAAAGATAGAATTTAACATTTTACAAATGATGGGTGAGGCGATCGCTCAACCTATTCTATCTTTTCAATGACCAATTTAGACATAATTGCATACCTCGATTTGGAGGATTTATATGTCTAAGATTAATTACAAAAATATCAGGAGATAATAAGATGTTTAGCCTTCGTGGTTTAATATGTTGCAACTTGGTATTTTGTGCGTCATTACTAGGTTTTAATAGTGATGTACAAGCACAGAATTATCCGTTTATTCCACCTATTCCACCACAAAATAACATCATATTTTATCACAATTTGCTTCAACAGCAACAGCAACAACAATTGCTCCAGCAGCAAAGGTTATTGATAATTCAACAACAACAGCAACAACAATTGCTTCAACAACAAAGATTATTGATAATTCAGCAACAACAAAAACAACAATTGCTTCAACAACAATATTACAATAGTCCAGCATTGACTCCTGCTTTTATTACATTGCCACCAGAAAATAGAAAATAAGTTCCTATAATTATCTCAATAATGGCGACGGTAAACGGGAATGTTGCCTATAGTTTCCAAGATTCAAGGAGTGAAAATCAAAATGTATACCATATCTCAACCTGACCCTGTAAGATTAGAAATTTTCAAGAACCTATATCAATTTATTGCTGAACAAATGGGGATTGTCCTGCAAAATACGGCTGCATCAGTCAATATTAAAGAACGTTTAGATTTTTCCTGTGCAATTTTTGATGCGGCTGGATTATTAGTAGCTAATGCCCCTCATATACCTGTACATTTAGGCTCAATGAGTGAAAGTGTCCGCAGTTTAATTAATGATTATGGCGACACTATTAAGCCAGGAAATGTTTATTTATCAAATAATCCCTACAACGGCGGAACTCATCTTCCCGATGTCACAGCTATTACTCCTGTATTTTTAGCAAGTGATGAACATCCCCTATTTTTTGTTGCTTCTCGCGGACATCAAGCTGATATCGGGGGAATTACACCTGGTTCTATGCCTCCTCATAGTAAAACTGTCGATGAAGAAGGAATTTTATTTGATAATTTTCTCTTAGTAGAACAAGGAGAATTTCGGGAAAATACAGTTAGAGAAGTATTATTAAACCATCCCTATCCGGCACGTAATCCTAATCAAAATATAGCTGACTTTAAGGCACAAATCGCTGCTAATGAACGGGGAGTGCAAGAACTGTCTAAGATGGTGTCCCAATATGGACTAGCAACAGTTCAAGCTTATATGAAATTTGTGCAAGATAATGCCGAAGAAGCGGTGAGAAAGGCGATTGATGTTCTCAAAGATGGCTCATTTGTTTATGAAATGGATAGTGGTGCGAAAATTCAGGTGCAGGTGACAATTAATCGAGAAAATCGCAGTGCTGAAATTGATTTTACTGGCACATCTCCACAATTAAATAGTAACTTTAATGCGCCTAAAGCTGTTACACAAGCCGCAGTTTTATATGTCTTTCGGACTTTAGTTAATGATAGTATCCCTCTGAATGCTGGTTGTCTAAAACCTTTAGAAATTATTGTTCCTGAAGGTTGTATGTTGAATCCGACTTATCCAGCAGCCGTAGTTGCAGGTAATGTAGAAACTTCTCAAACTGTGGTTGATGCTTTGTATGGTGCGTTGGGGGTGATGGCTGCTTCTCAAGGGACGATGAATAATTTTACTTTTGGTAATGCTCGCTATCAATATTATGAAACCATCTGCGGTGGTTCTGGTGCAGGGACTAACTTTAATGGTACCGATGCAGTACAAACTCACATGACGAATTCCCGCTTGACTGACCCAGAAGTTTTAGAAACTCGCTACCCTGTACTATTAGAAAGCTTTAGTCTACGTGCTGATAGTGGCGGTAAAGGAAAATATTCAGGCGGTAACGGGGTAATTCGTCGCCTGCGCTTTCTAGAACCGATGACAGCTAACATTCTCTCTGGACATCGCGTTGTACCTCCCTTTGGATTAAATGGAGGTGAAGCGGGACAAGTAGGACACAACTGGGTAGAACGTGCAGATGGCGTAAAAGAGGATTTAGATAGCACCGCTACAGTAGAAATGAATCCTGGGGATGTATTTGCGATCGCTACTCCAGGAGGGGGAGGATTTGGTAATTTATAGTTAGAAACTTCCGTCTCTCAAAGCATCGAGTTTGTCATCATAACTTTTAGTAGTTGACAAATTGGTAAATGCTTTTTCTAATTTCATAGATATTTTAGTGATTTAATTAAAATCCCGTGGAGAAAAATCCACGGGATGGATTATTTTAACTACCTGATTAATATAATTCTGTTTTTATCTTGATCCTAGCTACTGCCCTCCCTACCTTTTCCCAAGCTCTGGCTGTTTCATTATCTTGCCAGTCAGTTCTCAGATATTCAGCTTTTTCATAACAAATTTGAGACATAATTCTTAGCACATCCACGAAACTCATGTTATCAAGCATCGCTTTGATGTCCTCTTTGTCGTACATATTTAACGCTCCATCTGATAAAAGATATATAAATGGGTTGGATATGATGATTTTTATTACATCCAATTGAGATAATAGTTCGATTCCTCACATCTTTACATATTTCAATAGCATGAAATAAAACTTGTGCCAAATATAGCTATGTATATATTGGTATTATGTCTAAGTTTGTAGTTTAATCAAGATAGCGTGTCCTACCCTATTAATAGCAAGTTGAAACTCCCCAAACTCATGCTTAGTGCAACAACACACAAAATTAGATGAATGCTGATACTTTCTTCCTACAGGGACTATCTATAAATTTGCCAGAGGAATATCAGGGAACGATCGCAGGTTACAATCAATCCTCAACACCTCAACCAGAATATGCTATAGCTTACTTGCAGCAAGGAATGACTCTGTGTAATGAACTCCAAGATTATCAAGCAGCGATCGCAGATTTAAATCGCGCCATTAAATTAAATCCCGAATTAGCTGAAGCTTATTACTATCGAGGATTTGCGCGTTACTGTTTGGCTGATTATGCAGGTGCGATCGCCGATTATCATCAAGTATTGCAGATTAACTCCACGATTACCGGCGCATATTACTACCGCGCTCAAGCTTACTTTGCCTTGGGAAAATATAACCAAGCGATCGCTGATTATATCCACACTATAGAAGTCAATCCAGAATTAGCTACTGATATTCATATAGATATTGCCCATGCTTATTATCATCGGGGTGTGGGTTTAGCAGCACAAGGAAATTATCAAGAAGCCATATCAACTTTTCAAACAGCTTTGCAATGGCATCCCTATTTGGCGGCAGTGTATAGCAGTCGTGGTAATGTTTACTATGAGTTAGGGGAATATCGTCAAGCGATCGCTGACCATGAAAGGACTATTCAGCTTGACCCCAGTCTAGTAGAAGCTTATCAAAATCGGGGTAACGCCCACTACGCTCTAGGAGATTATGACGCAGCAATTGCTGACTATAACCGCACAATAGAACTTGACCCAAATTTTGCCACAGCATACTACAATCGCGGTGTGATTCACTCTCGTCTGCAAGTATATGATTTAGCTTTACAAGACTTAAACCAGGCGATTCATTTAAACCCAGAGGACGCACAAGCCTACACCGAACGTGGTTTAATTCGAGAAGTAGAGGAAAACTATCAAGGTGCAATTGCTGACTATAGCCAAGCTTTACAACTTGACCCGACTTTAGCTTTAGTATACGGTTTCCGCGCCAATATTCGCCGCCAAATCGGAGATTATCCTGGCGCGCTGGCTGATAGTGAGCAATTAGTAGCATTATGTCCTAACTTCGCTGCCGGATATTGCGATCGCGCCACAATTCGCCGTCATTTAGGAGATTATCAAGGTGCAATTGCTGACTACAATCAAGCTTTACAACTTGATGCCGAATTAATCGAAGCATACTACGGCAGGGCAATTGTCTATGAAACTTTACAGGATTTTTTAGGAGCGATCGCTGATAATACCCAGGTGATTAAATTTGCACCAGATTTTGCCCCATCCTATTGTAATCGTGGTAATGCTCGCCGCCAATTGGGAGATCATCGTGGTGCGTTAGCTGACTATAACCAAGCTTTAGCTATTAATCCGCAACTGCTAGAAGCCTATTATAACCGAGCTATTTGGCACTATGAAAAACAAGATTATCAAGGGGCGATCGTTGATTACACCAAAGCCATAGAAATTAATCCCGATTCTGCTCTACTGTATAGCCAACGTGCTAATACTTACTATGCGCTTCAGGATTATTACCATGCTATCAGTGATTATAGCCAAGCCATCAATCTTGATCCTTATGAAGCTGAAGACTGGTACAATCGAGGTCGCAGCTATACTCAACTGCAAAATTATCCCGCCGCACTAGCGGATTTAAACGAAGCCTTAGAACATCAACCTTACTCTGCTCCAGCATATCTTTTACGGGCTGAAGTGCGCCAGAAATTAGGAGACACAGAAGGCGCAATTAGAGATTTAGAGAAGTATGCTAACCTGCATCACTCAATCTAGGGAGTTTGTACAGAGGACTTCTTTTCTCAACAACTGTACCAGTAGTTGCAAATAAAACTAACTAATCAAATTTGGTGTAATTCTATGGGATAATATGTTTTTGTTTGGTTCAATTTTATTGATCGTTTCATGCTCCTGCTTAGTTGACAAGGGTATGTTGCCCACACTTTGTTCTGGCTGACTCATTCTTCATCACAGGTTACAGAAATGCTCTAACACTTGAGTAATGGCATAGTCTGTGAATCTGTTGCGTTCATAGTTTATGTGTTTGACTTTTTGCTTCGACTTAAATCGTAGCTATTTTTTCATTCCTTGCATAAACTCTCTTCTAGCCTCAATAATCGAAGGCATGACAATACATTTTGCTAGTAATTCTATATCTAAATCTGGCAATAATTCACTTTGACTAATTTGCTCATAGTTATCATTTCTGAGATGAAATAGTAAAAACTGATTATTTTCCCAGAACCACACTTCAGTAATATTAAATCGTTTGTATTTCTCCAGTTTGTCAATACTGCCACTGGTAAGATTCACTTCAATGGCTAAATCTGGATTTTCCTTTTTTTCTCCTATGTAATAGGATTCGTCTGGTTCAAAGGATGCACTTTTTTCTTTGGCGCGACGAGTAGCACTACCTACTGGGATAAAGTTTATACCTTTTTCAAAAAAGTATAATGCTAATAATATCCCAATCACGCTTTTAATCATTTCGTGTTGTTCACCAAGTGTCATAAATTCAATGCACCCATCAAAATAAGTTATCCGCAACCCTGCTGCATCTGCGGTTAAGTTTTCTATAGTCTCAAATTCTTCCCAGGTGTAATAACCAGGTAGGAGAAATCGCTGTTCTGGAATTGCGGTATTTTTATCTAAGGCTTGGAGAGTCATAGTTAAATGATGGTTATGACTTTATTCTGATTATAGGGCTTATAAGAGGGGTCGGGATGGTATAGTTTTGGTGGCGATCGCATTTCGTGTAGAGTAGGCGATCGCAAATATTTTTTGAATCTGTTCGTTTCATATTATGGCAGTTTTTGCCATTTCCTGCCATTGGGTTTTATAAGTGTAGTGTTACGTGTAGTCTTATGATCAAATCCGCTCGTACTTGCAAGAGAGGATAAGTATTTTATTTATTGCTAAAACATCGTAGATTTGCTCTTTAAATTTGTATCTTTTAAGATAGTCATGCTATTATCTACGACACTATTCCACGCACAAATCTAGCAAGGAATATTACCACTTAAAGTTTCAAGGCTGTCTGTGCTATGTCTTTTGACCTTGCCTTGTTTAGCTCCAAGCTAAGAAAATGCCGTGATCAATTTGAAAAATCTCTTGCAGAGGTTGCAACAGACACAGGCATCCCTGAAAACATTCTGGTTGCTCTAGAAAATGGAGAAAGACGACCAACAGGCGATGAAGTTTTAATATTTGCTGACTATTACCTATGTGATTACCAGTTTTTCATTTCTAATGAGAGAGTAGCTTCGTTTGAGCAAACGGAAACTTTATTCCGAAGATATGGAGATGAATTTTCAAAAGAAGACCGATGGGCAGTACAAGAATTTTTATTTTTGTGTGAATGTGAAGAGTTTCTGTTACAACTGTTTTCACCAATTGTTTATAAACCTTTTAGTTTTATCAAAAGAGGTAGCTATTATATAGGACATGGAAAAGAAGCAGCAAAGGCACTTAGAAAACACTTAGGGTATGCCTCTAATGAAATCCGTATGGATGTTTATGAAGATTTTCGCTCTTTGAGATTTCATATTTTTCGTCGCCAGTTGGGTAACTCTAATATCTCTGGTTTATTCATAAAACATCCCACAGCAGGCAAGTGCATATTAGTAAACTACAGTGAAGATATTTACAGACAAAGATTTACTGCGGCTCATGAATCGGCTCATGGGATTCTGGATGATGAACAGGAATTTGTTATTTCTTTAAAAACAGACAAAAAGAATTTAGTTGAAGTAAGAGCTAACAACTTTGCATCTGATTATTTAATGCCACCAGAGTTTCTACAGAAAATTCCAGATTGTCGAAACTGGACTCCTGAAAAAGCTGTTGAATGGGCAAATAAACTGAAGGTCAGTACAGAAGCCTTAGCTTATGCCTTAAAAAACAGCAATCTGATAACTGACGATGTAGAAGCACAGATAAAAGCAGTAAGAGTACGAAAAGATTTAAAAGTTGATCCAGAACTGCCTGAAAGCCTCTCATTAGGTTCTCGGCAACGTCGGGAAGAGCTACTCAAAAGAGGTTTATCAAATTTTTATGTTGGACTTTGCTTTGATGCCTATGAACAAGGTTTTATTTCGGCTGGTCGAGTAGCAGAAATGCTTTTAGCTAGCAAATATGAATTAATTGAAATAGCAAGTATCTACGGGAGAACTATTAAGTATGGTGATTGATCCATCGAATTTTCATAAATATAATGTCATAGATACTTGTGCAATTTGGAATATTCTTTCTTCTAGACTTCTTTATACAACAGCTAATAACGCCGGATGTATCTTTTGTTGTACATATTTTGTGTATTATGAGTGTATACACAAGCCACGTAAGAATCCGACACAGGCAGAAATAGAATTGCAGAATCGTTTTCGCCAGGAATATGAAAATGGGAAGTTCAAATATTATCATTTAACTATTGAAGACCTTCAAGATACTGAAATTCTCGAATCAAGAAAGAAAAAAGATAAAGGGGAACTTGCATCTATTGCTTTTGCCAAGAAAATTAACCAAGCTTTTCTAACAGATGATCGAGGAGCTAGAAAACTAGCTGCTCAGAGCATAAATAGTAAAATGATACAGACCACACCTCATTTACTAGCTTGGTTGATATTTATTAACTATCTTAGTGATAGTGACTTGCAAACAATAATCAATGAGCATAAAAAATCTGAGAGACCTCTAGAACAACACTTTTTAAATGCGTATCAAATATGTTTAGATTATCGATTAAAAGCTTGCAAACGTCAAATAACAGAATAAAATCAGAATTAATTTTCTACTATGTCTGACAAGTTTATTTTTAATAAATAACTTAAAGTTCAAAAATTTAACCCAGGTATATCATTTAATGATGATTGCTTCTAACATCGCCATAGTATCACCTGTCACACCAATTAAGCCATCTCCACCAAACAAACTATCAAAATACTGCCCTAATTCAGAAAAACGCGGATGAACGCAGATGAACGCAGATGGATTTAGAAATTACGGACAACTCGCTTTATCTCTACTTTAGGATTACCAAAATTAATTAATAGACACAAAGAAAGTCCAGTGGCTTTAAGATAGTTCATACCTTGAGCAAAATGCCTATTATCTAGTGCTGTTACTGCCTTTAACTCCACAATAATAGCTTGCTCAACTAACAAATCAGCCCTATAGTTACCCACAACTATACCGTCATACCAAACTTCCAGCATTTTTTGTTGCTCAACCAACAAATTAGTTTTCCGTAACTCATGCACTAGCGCATTTTCATAAACCCCCTCCAAAAAACCAACCCCCAAAGTATTACCCACCTTAAAAGCACAACCAATAATCTTCTCCGTAATCCTATTCAAATCCAATCTGCGTTCATCAGCGTTCATCAGCGTTCCCCCCTCCACATCACATAAAAACAGCAAATGTACGCAACCAAACACCAATCCGCGTTCATCTGCGTACATCTGCGTTCTAATTAATGCACCAATTCAATCGCCCGCTTCGTCAACGCTTCAGCAGTCAAACCATTAAACGCCATCAACTCACCAGCACTAGCTGTAGTTTCCCCGCGCTTCCAGGCGAAGGTGTCGCGCTTGCTGTTACTCCGCAACATTATGGGTTCTAACATCGAAGCAACACCACCAGTTACACCAATTAACGCATCGCCATCAAATAATTCAGCGAATTTCGCATCATCAATGAAACCGCCATCGGGTTCAGAACAGGTATCCCAAGCTACATCATGAGGACGATATAAACGACGGGGATTAATTACAGAAACTATCTTCACACCGATACCTTCAGTTTCTAAGAAAGCGGCGGCTTCAAATACGGGAATTAATGTCATGTCGCCAATGACAGCAAACACAACTTGCTTACCACCAGGAATTTCATGCAATACTACTGCACCATCTTCTAAACCTTGGCGGGTTTGTGCAAAGGTGGTGCGAATTGGTAAGGGTGATTTACTGGCGGTGATGACAATTCCTTTATTCTTAGTTGTTAACGCCCAGTCATAACAAACTTGGGTACTGTTAGCATCGGGGGGGAATACGGGAAAGACATTACCGTTCCGCATCATGGATGCAAAGTAAGCTTCAATTTCAGGACGTTGGTGTGTCCAGCCGTTGCGTCCTTGTTCTAATGCGCCTGCGGTGAATAAGGTAATAGTTGAGGGTGTTTGACGGCGTAATTCTGCCATTGCTTGGGTGACAGTTTGCCAAATGGGTAAACCGTTGATGGCGAAAGATTCGTATGAACACCAGAGGGTTCTTGCACCCATCAAACACAAACCAACGGCTAAACCTGCACAAGCATCTTCACTTAAGGGTTCGTAAACTTGCCCGTTGGGTGCTTGGTTATATAATTCGTCGGTGGTGGGGTGGATAATCTTTAAGGCTTGGTTGATGTTACCTATACCTGATGCTTCGTTACCGTCGGCGTTGGTGACGAGGAAATTTTGGTCTTTTTGTCCGACTACACCCACCAGTCGTCCCATTGCGGTTGTAGAAACTTTGGGTTCGCCGCCGACTGCATATTCTTCTAATGGTAATGTACCTAAATCTGGCAATGGTAACTCAAATTCTGTCACCACTGTTTTAGCGGCGGGGCCACCTCCAGCGCGTTCGGCGTTGGTTCTGACGATTTGCCAAGCTTCTGGAGATAATGCACGGGTTTGTAGTGCGCTGACAATGTGGGGCGCGTCTAAGGTATCTTTCGGATAGAGGTTGTGAGATTTCGCACCTCTGGCGTGAACCCCTGCACCTTTGAGTTGTTTGATAATAAAGACTGTGAGTTTTCCACCAAGGGCGGAACGGGCGGCTTTATCTACAGCTACAAGTACGGCTTTGGTAAAGGCGAGGCGTTGCTCAAAGGAAAAGGCGGTACTATCTACGTAGTCGCCTGGTTGGTTTTGGTCGTCAAATTCTTTGGCATCAACTAAGATGACTTCCTCAAAACCGTTACCTTGCCAATATGCTGTCATCTGTGCGTTGGTTTTTAAGGAAACCATGCTGTGATGTTCTTGGCTGTAACCGTTCCATACCAACACGGGTAAGAAGTTGGTAACGCTGGGATAGGCGGTGTTAAAGTGCGCCATTGCACTCATGATGTAGGGTTCACCTAGTCCACCGTCGCCGAGGGTGAAGGGGAAAAGTTTGTCACGGTGGAGGAGTGCAGCCGCCATTGCAAAGTGCTGTCCTTGTCCCAAAGGCCCGGCGGGGGCGAGAATACCAGGGATGTAACCGGAAAGGTGTCCTAAAAGCCCATGCTTTTCGCGGAAGCGATCGCGCAATTGTTGTACTGTAGAAATGCCCATGTCCTCTAAGGAACGGTCAAGGAACATGGCACTATAAAATCCTGGTGCATGATGTCCGACTTCAGTAATAATGTTTTTATACCCCAGCATGACCAAAGCTGCGTAAGCTTCCGCCTGACTAGCAAACCCGCCTGGGTGTCCAGATGCCTTACTACCAGTGATTTGTAGAGTTAAATAGCGCAGAGCATCAGCAGCAAGCAAAGTTTGATACACAGCTTGAGGGTTTGTAGGATCTGCGATCGCTACCTGTCCTGATTCTATTGCAGGTGTGGCACCATAAGTTTCAAAATCTGGTGGCACTTCCCCAAAATATTGAATCCCTTCACAAAAGTCAGGGAGTGCCGAAGAAGCCTTTGGTGTGATTGCAGTCATGCTGAGTACCTTGTAAGAATGACGAGTAAATATAGATGCTCGTTGAATTTAACAAAAATTTTACATCTTTAGGGATGTTAAGAATTATCAGTGTTTTGTGATGTTGAACATAAGTAGTTTAAATGGCGGGATGTCGGGGACAAGGGAGACAAGGGAGATTTTTACCCCAATGCCCCATGCCTTATTCCCCATTCCCTATTCCCTATTCCCCCTAATTTCAGTAAAAATAACGATATTCACCGAATTACAAAAATTTTTATGCAGCTACCAAAAATACCTCCAACCCCAGCAGTTTTACAAATTCTGAATTGGGTATTTCGTCCTATGGCTTACATGGAAGAATGTACTCAACGCTATGGGGACGTTTTTGCTCTCAAACTAGATAAAAGTATTCCACCTTTAGTGTTTGTCAGCAACCCCCAAGATTTACAGATTATTTTGACCCAAGATACTAAAGAATTAGAAGCCCCAGGCGATTTAAATGGTTTGCTGGAAGGTTTGCTAGGTAAACGTTCTGTAGTGACTATTTCTGGTGTAGAACACCAACGCCAACGGCAATTAATGATGCCTCCTTTGCATGGCGAAAGAATGCGCGCCTACAGTCAAATCATCAACAATACGACAACCAAAGTCATCAGCCAATATCCCCAAGGACAACCTTTTAATATTCGTCATGTCTCCCAAGAAATTACTCTGCGCGTCATTATGCAGGCGGTTTTTGGTCTAGATGAAGGAGTCCGCGCCGAAAAATTGCAACAGCTTTTAGGGGAAATTTTAGAGAATACCAGTTCTGTGTGGCGTATTGCTTTATTATATCTTCCCGCCTTACAGCGAGATTTTGGGCCGATTAAAATCTGGGGAAGACAATTAGAACTCCAGGAACAAGCCGACCGACTAATGTATGATGAAATCCAGGAACGGCGTGAAAATCCCGACTCTTCACGCACAGATATCCTGAGTTTACTTATGGATGCCAGGGATGAAGCAGGTCAACCCATGACGGATATAGAGTTGCGGGATGAGTTGATGACACTATTGGTAGCAGGTCACGAAACTACTGCCACAGCTATAGCCTGGGCGATGTACTGGATTCATAAATTACCACAAGTTAAGGAAAAACTTATACAAGAACTAGATAGTTTGGGTGATAATCCCGACCCCAGCACAATTTACAAGTTACCTTATCTAAGTGCTGTGTGCGCGGAAACCTTGCGAATTTACCCAGTAGGGATGTTAACATTTGCTAGAAGGGTGAAAACACCTATAACTTTGGGGGGTTATGAACTGCCGCCAGGAACACCAGTTATTGGTGCAATTTACCTAACCCACCAACGGGAAGATTTATATCCACAACCGAAGCAGTTTAAACCAGAACGCTTTTTAGAAAGACAGTTTTCACCCTATGAATACTTGCCCTTTGGTGGAGGTGCAAGACGCTGCATTGGTTTAGCCTTTGCCCAATGGGAAATGAAATTGGCGATCGCTAAAATTTTAACCATGCGAGAATTAGAGCTGGTCAACAATAGAGAAGTTAAACCCCAACGTCGCGGTTTAGTCACCGGGCCAGACCATCCTATCCAAATGGTGATTAAAAATCAGCGTCAAATCAAATCCCGTAGTTTAGAAACTTCCACTGTCGGGTGAAGCATTAACAATTCAAAATTCAAAATTCAAAATTCAAAATTCAAAATACCCTACGGGAAGCAAGCTACAAAATTCAAAATTAAAGACATTTTCAGTGGGGGATTTCAATCCCCACTGAAAATATGCTACGTATAGACGTAGGGGCCTTAAACCCTCGGATTTACGATAATCTCCCGCTACACGCCAAGCAGTGTAGCGGTGAGAGTTTCAACAGGCATATCAATTCCCAATGGAAGAAAATATGCCTATTATTGGCTAACAGAAACACTAGAAAAACTACGTTTGAGCATGAACACAGCTAACACAATACCTAAAACTGCCAGTGCTGTAGTAGGGTAGAAGAAAATTGTGTAACTGCCGAATATATCTCTAATTCTGCCAGCTAGCAAAGTCCCGCCTAAAGCACCTGCACCATAGGCTGTGAACACCAGACCGTAATTTTTAGCATAGTCTGCTGGTGAAAATAAGATTAAGGTAGTTGTAGGAGCGATCGCTAACCATCCACCAAAAGAAAAGTAAAATAGGGAAAACGCTACTAAATAGGTAGCTATAGCACCCTGACCAGCTTTCACCATCATTAGTGATGCAATTAATACTAAGGTAAAGGAAACAATAGCCCCCAACTTAGGACTAAAACGGTCAGTCAGCCAGCCAAAAAACAAACGCCCTAAAGCATTAAACACTGCAAATAAAGAGACTGTACTAGCTGCTGCTGTCGCATCTAGTTTAATGATTTCTTGGGCTAAGGGGCTAGAAATGCCAATTGCTGCTAGTCCTGAAAATGTACCGATGGTATAGCACAGCCATAACCCATAAAATGCTGGTGTTTGCAGTATGGTTTCAGAAGTTGTCAAAGGGGTATTGCTTTGGACTGAGAACCCAGGATTCCAACCTGCTGGTTGCCAGTCTTCTGGGGGTGTCTTCAACAAAGTTGCGATCGCTAGAATAATAGCTGTAAAACTTACACCTAAAATTAAAAAAGTTTGTCGCACTCCAAAGCTATCAATCAGTGATTTCGCCAAAGGTGCTGTAATTAATGGAGACAGACCAAAACCAATGACAGTTAAACCAACAGCAATACCCTTTTTATCAGGAAACCATTTAGCAATTACTGCCAACGGTACGCCATAAACTATACCCACACCCACACCCGCTATCACGCCATAGGTGAAAGTTAACACCTGTAAATTACCATTTAGACCTGATAAAATATAACCAAGTCCCATAATTACGCCACCGATTGCGGTGATCATACGAGTCCCGAAACGCTTGATGTAAAAGCCTGTAATTGGCATTAGTACAGCAAACATCATTAACAAGACCGTAAATGGTAATAGGCTTTCTGTAGCATTAATGTTCAGTAACTTTTCTAGAGGTTTTCTAAAAATACTCCACGAATAAACAGTACCAAGGCAGAGTAAAACAGTTGCACCAAGAGGGATCAATAACCATCTACCTTTTTCTGCGGGCAAACCAAAAAGCTGCATATCTGCATCTGTCCTCAGAAATAAATAATTTTTTTATCAGTATCTCACCTTTTTGGACTGAGAATAATTTGATTCATGCAAAATTCCGTGAATTCCAGAAATGAGATTATGCAATGCAGCATTACCATGAGCTATGGTTGAATGTTGTCGCCATTAAATATTACAAATATGCGACAGGTTGCCAACATCGCGTATGCCATTATTCACTGATACAGCTTATTTTGGGTAAGGTACAAGCATCAAACCCAAAATCAAGTAGAGACGTTATACTAATTCAAAATTCAAAACACTCTATGAGTAGGCTTACACCAGCGTAGCAAAGGCTTGCACCTAGAAAATTATGATTAATAACGCACCCATTTCTAGGACGGTCTACCGCACTGCGATCGCCATCAAAATACATGTATAAACTATTAACATCCGAAGATAAAATCTCCTTTCTATTGCGAGATATATACCATGTTATAGATTCGCTAATAGATACTGAGAGTTTATGGTAAATAATCATAAGTAAAAAATATGTATTCATGTCAGACCAACAAAGTTTAGACAAGCAAATCATCTCTCAAGTAGCTGAAAAAAGTATTGCTAATCAACTCGAAGCAGCAGAACAAATTGATATATATGTAGAAACTGATATTTTAAAAATTGTGCAGGGACAAGCAGATGGTGTAACATTCACTGGGCAAGGATTAGTTACTAAACAAAATATCCGTCTTCAAGAAATTAAACTGCAAACAGATAATATAGACATTAACCCCTTGGGGGCTATTTTCGGTCAGATTCAACTCAACAAGCCAGTAAATCTCATGGCTCGTGTTACCCTGACTGAAGCCGATCTCAATCATGCACTAAATTCACAATTTTCTCGAAAATTAGTGCAGCAGTTCCAGGTGAGTGTGGATGGCCAAGTTGTAGATTTCGATTTACAAAAAATGCAAATATCCCTACACAGTCAAAATCACATTGAATTACAAGGAAAAGTGCAACTTACAGAAAATGACCATAATCGCTTATTAGGTTTTACCGCAATGCTGCGACCCCGAACTCACTCCCATCCCATCATCTTAGAAAGTTTTAAATGTACTCAAGGAGAAGGTATTTCTCTCGACCTCATTGTACCTTTAATGCAGAAATTTCAAGAACTAACAAATTTGCCTTATTTTCAATTAGAAGATATTAATTTAAGCATTAAAAATGTGGAAATACAACAAGGTAAATTAATTCTTTTAATGGAAGCTAATGTTAATAAAATACCTGATTCGGTGACACAATTACTTGATTAAGTATATCATTCATTACAACTCCTAGTTAAATGAAATTATTAACTAATTCCCAAGGTTGTAATTTTTCCTGACCCTTTGTAATATTGTCAAGCCACCTTATTCTAAAATTAAACATATGCAAGAGTATGATGTAGTTATTATCGGTGCAGGTCACAACGGGCTAGTTTGTGCAGCTTATTTGCTCAAAGCTGGCTATAGTGTCCTACTCCTAGAAAAACGTCCTGTCCCTGGTGGTGCAGCTACCACAGAAGAATGTTTACCCAAAGAAGCCCCCGGTTTTAAATTTAACCTCTGTGCAATTGACCATGAATTTATTCATTTGGGGCCAGTGGTTGAAGAACTAGAATTAACAAAATATGGCTTAGAATATTTGGAATGTGACCCAGTAGTTTTTTGCCCCCATCCTGACGGTAAATATTTTCTCGCCCATAAATCTCTAGAAAAAACCTGTGCTGAAATTGCCCGTTATAGTGAACGCGATGCCAAAAAATATGCTGAATTTACCGACTATTGGCAACGGGCAATAGGTGCAATGATTCCTATGTTTAATGCACCGCCAAAATCCATCATCGATATTGCTGGTAACTACGACATTACCAAATTAAAAGATTTATTTTCTGTCATTGGTTCGCCAAACAAAACACTAGATTTTGTACGCAACATGATGACCAGTGCAGAAGATTTATTAAATGAGTGGTTTGATTCTGAATTTCTTAAAGCACCCCTTGCTAGACTTGCTTCTGAATTAGGTGCGCCGCCATCCCAAAAAACTTTAGCTATTGGTGCAATTATGATGGCAATGCGTCACAACCCCGGTATGGCTAGACCACGGGGTGGTACTGGCGCACTAGTCAAAGCTTTAGTTAATTTAGTGACAGCAAAAGGTGGTGTTATTCTCACAGACCAACAGGTAGAAAAACTATTAATTGATAATGGTAAAGCTGTTGGCGTTAGGGCATCTGGTGGAAAAGAATACCGTGCTAAATATGGAGTGATTTCTAATATTGATGCCAAGCGGTTATTTTTACAAATGACCGATAAGAGTGATGTTGATGCAGCCGACCCAGATTTATGGGAAAGATTAGAACGTCGTATTGTCAACAATAATGAAACTATCCTCAAAATTGACTTGGCTTTAGACGAACCCCTGCGCTTTCCCTATCATGCTCACAAAGACGAATATTTAGTTGGGTCTATCTTAATTGCAGATTCCGTTGCCCATGTGGAACAAGCCCATAGTAAATGTACCTTGGGAGAAATTCCTGATGCTGACCCATCTATGTATGTCGTAATGCCGAGTTTCCTTGACCCCACCCTCGCACCTCCAGGAAAACATACTGTGTGGATTGAATTTTTTGCCCCATATCAAATTGCAGGCGCAGAAGGTACAGGTTTAAAAGGAACTGGTTGGACTGATGAATTAAAAAACCAAGTTGCAGATAAAGTTGTGGAGAAATTAGCCACTTATGCCCCTAACGTCAAAACTGCAACTATCGCCCGTCGTGTAGAAAGTCCCGCAGAATTAGGTGAGAGATTAGGTGCGTACAAAGGTAATTATTACCATATTGATATGACATTAGATCAAATGGTGTTTTTCCGCCCTCTGCCAGAAATTGCTAATTACAAAACCCCCATTGAGAATCTCTTTTTAACTGGTGCAGGTACACATCCCGGTGGTTCAATTTCAGGAATGCCAGGACGTAATTGTGCGCGGGTATTTTTGCAGACTAAGCACCCCATCACCCAGACTTTAAAGGATGCACGGGAATCAATTAAGTCTACAGTCGGTTCGGTATTTGGTATCAGTTAAAAATTAGATATTTTCGTGCTTTTGCTCTACCGTAGCAAAGGCGCGAACTTCTCAAATTAAAGGTTTGTAGTAAGAACTAAAGTTCTCTCCACGAGACGCTCCGCGAACGAAAAGGACTAAAGTCCTTACTACAAACTAACATTGGTATTAGGTATCATCTGATTGCCGTTCTTGATAATCTTCGGCAGAGGTAGGATCTAATTCCCAGCGTGCATCGTCACGGCGTTCTAAAATGTCTTGAGTGTGCAGTAGTTCGTTATCATCCATTGCTAAACCCACAGCCGCTTCTATGTCTTCCGTCACATTCTGGTCAGGAGTGGGTGCAGTTCCGCCAACAGCTTCTTCGCCTACAGAGTCAGCATCTTGCCAATAAGCATCCACATCACCACCAGTTAATTCGGGACTGGTTTGTGTATATTCTCGTCTTCTTTCTTGCAGAATTCTGCCGCCAATATTGTAGCCAGGGATATCCTTCACACCTGTACCATAGGACTCGGTGACTACTTGTGGTAAATCATCAGATTTAACTTCGTGATTTTGATTATTTTCTGTCATAAAACTAGCCCTTACAATATCATTACCATAACTATTTTTAGCTGTTTAGTTGTACTACATAAGATGTACAACTTCAGAAATAAATTAATCTATTTCCTAAGAGCGAAGTACATCTAGACATTACAGTCTAATCTGAAAAGTATGAAATCTAAGGTCAAGCCACTTGTAGTTGAATCTGGTAGTTATGAGTGAGGAGTTCTCAACCCACGTTAAACCTAGATGAAAAATTCCTGCTCATAACTATTTTTCTTAAGGTAACGGGAAGAAGCAAATTTTGTACCTCATCTACTAAATTTACTGTCAATTGTTGCTGATTTTCCGTTAGCTACTCTGAACTGAAAAAGTTTTTAAATATCAATATAAATGCTGAAAGATAAAATACTTTCCTAAACAATGCCTAAAATCTCTGGATAACGGAGGAAGCAATGGACTATAACGAGTTTATTACTCATGTACAAAGCTTGGCTCAATCTAACTCCCGTGAAGAGGCAGAACGTGCTACCTGTGCGACTCTAGAAACGATAAAAGAACGCATTTCTGGAGATGAAGCTCAAGATTTATCTGCTCAATTACCACAACAATTAAGTCAGTGTTTGCAAGGTCGGGAAGGGGAGCCAGACCAAAGCTTTAATTTACAAGATTTTATTGTGCGTGTTAGTCAAAAAGAAAATCTAGAACCAACAACAACTGCAATTCATGTACGTGCAGTTTTTGCAGTGTTGCAAAATGCTGTAACACCACAGGAATTTGCTAAATTACATCGACATTTTTCTCACGACTATGAGGAAATGTTTGGGACACCTCCAACTAGTGAAGTTCCCGCTTAGACAATTCAAGATTAAAAATTATTAGTCAGGAAAAAACATGACCGACCACAACAATCATTCTGTTAAGAAAAAAGTAGCGATTCTCATTGAACAAGCAGTAGAAGACGTAGAATTTATCATTCCTTGCAATGGACTAAAACAAGCTGGGTTTGAGGTAGTTGTCCTGGGTGCGCGGATGAATGAAAAATATAAGGGCAAACGCGGTAAACTATCTGTGCAAGCTGATGCTACCACTACAGAGGCGATCGCATCAGAATTTGATGCTGTAGTTATTCCCGGTGGGATGGCCCCCGATAGAATGCGCCGCAACCCCAATACAGTCCGCTTTGTGCAAGAAGCAATGCAGCAAGGAAAGCTAGTGGCTGCGGTTTGTCACGGGCCACAGATGTTAATTGAAGCTGATTTACTCCAAGGTAAGCGCGCTACGGGTTTTATTGCAATTCGCCAGGATATGATTAACGCTGGTGCAAATTACGAAGATGAAGCATTAGTAGTTGACGGTAACTTAATTACATCCCGTGAACCCGGAGATTTACCCATTTTTACCACCGCAATTTTGAACCGTTTGGGTTACGGCGGTAAAGAAGCTGCATTACCAGATGTCAAAAACACCGGTGCAGACTGGTGGAAGCTGGCCGACGCTTGGGGTGGTTCGACTAAAACTGAAATCGTGCGTGGCTTAAATACAGCTTTGGCTGGAGAACGTTATTCACTAGAAGCACTACAAAGTTACGCAGAAAAAGAATCAGATACACAAGCTAAAGCGTTGTTTCAAGACATGATTGTGAATAAACAACGCCACATCGAAAGAATAGAAACATATCTGCAAAGACTTGGCGAAAAACCATCTTTAAGTGCAAATATTGCCAATCAATATGCCAAAGTCAAATCAACCTTGACAGGTAGCGATGATATCTACCAGATACGCTGCGCCTTGGGTGATTTACAAACAGGTATTGGTGATATTGGTAACTTGTGTGCAATGTACACAGACCCAGTAGCAACCGCTATTTTTAAAGGAATTTACCAAGATTTAGTGCAGTATGAACAACGATTAGTTAACCTATATCGCACACGCATAGCTGCGGTAATTAAGCCTCCTCAACCGACAACAGGCGCAGCTGTTTCAATTTAAAAGAATTGGGAGTAGAGATAAAACTCATGATCTACTCCCTAAATTTTTGAAATCTGGAGTAGAGTAACGTGACTTTAACATCAGGGGATAAACAAGCTGAAGCTAGTGATTTAGAACGTTGGGCTTCGCTTATTGGTGGCGGTGCGTTAGTTTTAATGGGTTTACGACAAGCCTCTTTGCGGGGAGTATTGACAGCTTTAGCTGGAGGCGGCTTGATTTACCAAGGTGCGACCAAACGCAGCACCATTCAACAAGCCCAAGAAGCCATCGGTTTGAACAAACCCATCAAAGTTGAAAAGACGGTGACAATTAACAAGCCAACAGAGGAACTATACCGTTATTGGCACAACTTTGAGAATTTACCCACCTTCATGAAGCATCTCAAATCTGTCAAAGTTTACAATGAGAAGAGGTCTCACTGGATAGCTAATGCACCTCTTGGTAACAGCATAGAATGGGATGCAGACATCTTAGAAGACCGAGAGAATGAGTTTATTTCCTGGGCTTCCGTAGAAGGCGCAGATGTAGAAAACTCCGGTTTTGTGCGTTTTCAACCAGCACCAGGAAATCGAGGTACAGAAGTCAAAGTAGTTTTAGAATACAATCCCCCAGGTGGAACATTAACAGCAATTTTCGCCAAACTCTTTGGTGAAGAACCAGAACAACAAATAGGCGACGAACTGCGTCGTTTCAAAATGCTCATGGAAGCAGGCGAAATCGCCACCACAGAGGGACAGCCATCGGGGAGGAAATGAGGGTGCAGGGGTGCAGGGGAGAAGAACTAATGACTATTGACTAATGACTATGGACTAATAACTATGAAAGCTGTTTGTTGGTATAGTGCAAATGAAGTTAGGGTAGAGTCAGTCCCAGACCCGACAATACTCAATCCCCGTGATGCGATTATTAAAGTTACTTCTACGGCGATTTGTGGGTCAGATTTGCATATTTATGGTGGCTATATTCCCACAGTACAGCAAGGTGACATTATCGGTCACGAATTTATGGGGGAAGTTGTAGAAGTTGGTCAAGGAATTGAGAATTTAAAAATAGGCGATCGCGTCGTTGTTCCTTCTACAATTGGCTGTGGTAGATGCCATTATTGTCAGCATGATATGTGGTCATTGTGCGACAACTCTAACCCCAAAGCTTGGATAGAAGAAAAACTCTTCGGCAACATCACCTCAGCTATTTACGGCTACTCTCATATGTTAGGGGGTTATGCAGGCGCGCAAGCTGAATATGTGCGCGTACCTTTCGCTGATGTGGGTGTGGTGAAAGTCCCGCCAGATTTATCAGATGAAATGTTATTATTCATCTCCGATGCTATCCCTACCGGTTACATGGGAGCAGAATTTTGCGACATTCAACCAGGAGATACTGTCGCAGTTTGGGGTTGTGGTGCAGTCGGACAATTTGCCATGATTAGTGCCTATATGATGGGTGCAGAAAAAGTCATTGCTATTGACCGCTTTCCTGAACGCTTAGAAATGGCAAAAAAATACGCCAAAGCCGAAATTATTAATTACGAAGAAGTCAATGCAGGGGAAGCATTAAAAGAAATGACTGGCGGACGTGGCCCTGATGCTTGCATTGATGCGGTTGGTTTAGAAGCGCATGGTGTGGGAATAGAAGATTTCTATGACCAAACCAAGCAAAAACTAAAATTAGAAACAGACCGTCCCCATGTATTAAGAGAAATGATGGTGGCTTGTCGTAAAGGTGGGACTCTCTCCATCATGGGTGTCTATGGTGGATTTGTAGATAAGATACCTTTTGGTGCTGCTTTTAATAAAGGTCTTACCTTCAGAATGGGACAAATGCACGGACAAAAATATATGCACTTGTTACTACAACTAGTATTAGATGGCAAACTTGATCCATCTTTTGTAGTTACCCATCAATTACCTCTAGAACAAGCACCCCGTGCTTATGAAATTTTTCAACAAAAACTAGACAACTGCGTCAAAGTTGTACTCAAACCTTGAAATTAGACAGTAGTAGGTGAAAAATCATGTAATTACACCCAATTACATATTAATAAATCACACTTTAAAAAGATGTTTAGTTACATCTTCTACATCAAAAATAGAGATGCACTGTAATTGAGGTTCTTTATGAATCGAGTAATTTCTTGGTTACAAAACTTCCTCCTACGTCAAGTTGTAATTGTTTGTTTAATTGGAGCCACTTTCTTTATAGGTCAGTCTTTTACATATAGCAGTGCCATGATTGCTCAGGCTGATGTAAAAACTCCAGAGGGTATCTATTACAAAGGCACACCAGATAGTCAAGGAATTGGCGATAATCAAGTGAGAAATGCCCAAGAAAAGCTCAAAGATACTGTTGAGAACGTGCGCGAGAAATTAAATTTAAACGAAGAAACACCTAGAGCCACAAAAGAATTTCAAGCTGATGTAAAAAGAAAAGCCAAGGAAGCAGTTGAGCCTATTACCAATCGTGACCGTGGTTATTATCAACAACCAGAATCTCAAAGAGAAATTAGAAGATAGTTCTAAATAGATTCTATAGAGACGCATTTTATCGCGTCTCTTAATTCAATTTCACGTTCCAAGGTTCTAAGAAAGCAGAAGCATAGTTAATAAAACCAATTATTGAATGACTGTTGACTAATAACTAATGACTAATGACTAATGACTAATAACTAAGGACTAATAACTATGAAAGCAGTTTGCTGGCATGGTACAAACGATGTCAGAGTAGAAAATGTACCTGACCCGAAAATTATTAACCCCCGTGATGCCATTATTAAAATTACGTCTACAGCCATTTGTGGCTCAGATTTACATATATATGATGGCTATATCCCTACAATGCAACAGGGTGACATTCTCGGTCATGAATTTATGGGGGAAGTCGTTGAAATAGGAAGCGCAGTCAAAAATGTGCAAGTAGGCGATCGCGTTGTTGTTCCTTTTACTATTTCTTGCGGTTCTTGTTTCTTTTGTCAACGGCAATTATGGTCTTTGTGTGATAATTCCAACCCTAACGCCTGGATGGTAGAACTGCAAATGGGACATTCGCCAGCCGGTTTATTTGGCTACTCCCATTTATTCGGCGGTTACGCTGGCGGTCAAGCGGAATACGCCCGTGTACCGTTTGCTGACGTGGGTTTACTCAAAATTCCTGATAATCTCACAGATGAACAAGTATTATTTTTAACAGATATTTTTCCAACAGGTTACATGGCGGCGGAAAACTGTCACATCAAACCCGGTGATATTGTTGCTGTTTGGGGTTGTGGCCCAGTCGGACAATTTGCCATCAAAAGTGCATATATGCTGGGTGCAGAAAGAGTAATTGCTTTTGACCGTATCCCCGAACGTCTACAGATGGCGAAAGAATACGGTAAGGCGGAGGTTCTCAACTACGAGGAAGTCAATATCGGCGAAGCACTCAAAGAAATGACCGGCGGACGTGGCCCCGATGCTTGCATTGACGCAGTGGGAATGGAAGCCCACGGTACAGATATGATGGCTTTTTACGACCAAGTTAAACAAGCTGTGCGGCTAGAAACAGATAGGCCAACAGCCTTAAGACAAGTCATTGTTTCTTGTGGTAAAGGTGGTCATGTCTCATTAGCAGGTGTATACGGCGGTTTCCTCGACAAAATACCAATGGGTGCAGCCATGAACAAAGGTTTAACCTTCAAAATGGGACAAACCCACGTTCATAGATACTTAAAACCATTACTAGAACGTATTCAAAACGGTGAAATAGATCCTTCCTTTGTCATCACCCACAAACTACCTTTAACAGAAGCACCCCACGGCTACGAAATTTTTAAACACAAACAAGATAACTGCATCAAAGTTGTACTCAAACCTTAAGGTGATCAACTTATGACTGACACTAGTGTCAAAAAAATAGACTCTTCCCATTCTCCCAAAGGGAAACTTGGTCAAAAATATCTAGCCTCCGGTAAAACTGTTTCCATGCGGCTTTGGGAACATGAACAACCAGGAGAAGATAAACAACCAAGTCAACGTGAATATGAAACCGTTGGCTATGTAATTAATGGTCGTGCAGAACTGCACATTGAAGGACAAATGATTTTACTGGAACCTGGTAGTTCTTGGGTAGTTCCTAAAGGTGCAACTCATCACTACAATATTCTAGAGGCATTTACAGCCGTCGAAGCTACTAGCCCCCCTGCCCAAGTTCATGGACGTGATGAAGATTAAAACCCATTCGTAATTAAAGCGAAAAGACAGCCAGAAACCATGCCTCTAAGTATTTTCAGCCGATTAAAGCTATTAGTCTGACACACAAATTATCATACATCTATAAAGACACCCGACTTTTTTAAAAAGTCGGGTGTCTGAACATAAGCAACCTGTCAAAATCAATCTGAAGAAAGTAATACCAATTTGAAAAATAAGGGCGACAAATGGATTGCCCAAAAGCTTACCAGCAAAGTATTCCATAATCCAAAATCTAAAATCTAAAATCCAAAATAGTAAGATGCGATCGCACCCAAGCGATAATTTACGTTCTAGCCAAAATATGCTAACTGCTTTAATGCCTGATGCAGATGATTACGTGCATCCAAAGAGTTAATTTGGCTGTAAATATCTCCTATTTTTTATATCACTCCTGACTGATGTAGATAAAAGATTTACTTAGTTTCCTAGAAGCAATAAGCCATAAAAATCAAAGATTTGTGAGCTTGTATTCTGTCACTTAACTAAGAAGCAAAATGTTTTATCATTCTAAAAAACTGCAATATTTCAAACCCCCAGAAAAGCCAGATCCAGTCTACGCGATGAAAATTCAAGAACTCATCGGCGGCACTTTTGGCGAAATGACCGTCATGATGCAGTACCTATTTCAAGGTTGGAACTGTCGTGGCCCTGCCAAATATCGAGATATGTTGCTAGATGTGGGGACTGAAGAAATCGGTCACATTGAAATGTTAGCTACAACTATCGCCCATCTTTTAGACAAAGCACCTGTAAACATCCAAGAAGAGGGAGCAAAAGATGCAGTAGTAGGTGCGGTGATGGGTGGAACAAACCCGCGAGATGTGATCATGAATGCAGCCATGAATCCCCAACACGCCATAGTTTCTGGTTTAGGTGCAACTCCATCTGACAGTGTGGGCTATCCTTGGAATGGTCGTTTTATTGTTGCTAGTGGTAATCTCTTAGCTGACTTTCGTTCTAATCTCCACGCCGAAAGTCAAGGACGCTTACAAGCAGTAAGATTGTATGAAATGACGAATGACCCAGGGGTGAGAGATACCCTGAGTTTTATGATTGCCCGTGATACCATGCACCAAAATCTCTGGTTAGCGGCCATTGAAGACTTAGAACAATCTGGACTAGAAAGCACACCAGTTCCTAGTTCTTTCCCCTTGGAATTAGAAAAACGTGAATTTGCCTATCAGTTTTGGAATCACTCCGAAGGCAATGAAAGCTCAGAAGGGCGTTGGGCAAAAGGTCGTTCAATGGATGGCAGAGGCGAATTTGAGTATGTTACCAACCCCCAACCATTAGGGCCACAACCACAGCCACCACAACCAGAACCACAACTTCATGCTACACCCCAAACTAGACCAGAACAACAAGGAGATGGTTCTAGAAAACCACCCGTAGTTCAACATATTGGCTAGAAATAGTCAATAGTCAATAGTCATTAGTCATTAGTCATTAGTCATCACTCAGCATCGGCTAAACGCCCCGCTTCCGCTAACAGCACTCATTACTTATCACTCATCAGTTTTTCTTCCCCTGCCCCCTGCCCCCCTGCACCCTGCCCTCTACCTCATTGCCCCCAAGTGAGAGCTATGACCCCTCACCCCATAATTGACTCGCACGACGTAAAATAGAAAAACGACCACAGTGATTGCCGTGATCGTGGACGAATTAACTATACAAGCTAGATTGTACTATAAACCCATGCTTTTTGACTTACCCCAATGTGGGGTTTTTTGTGTTGTATAGATATTTTCTTATCTGCTGACCCTTGCTGGTTCAACCCACTCATCCCAAGAACTGTCGTAACCAGTATAGGTAACTTTATAACGATTATTACGCACCGCTAAAATTTTCCCGTCATACCATTTTCCTCTCCAGAGAATTCTGGCTGAATCACCAGCTTTAAATAATGCGCGAAAGCGGGCAGATCCAACCCATTCATTCCAGGAACTATCATAACCATCGTAGGTAATATAACACCTGTTATTTTTCACTCCTAATACTGTAGCTGCATACCATTTTCCTTTCCAAAGCACTTCTGCTTTTTGTCCTACAGAACAGGGTGGAGCAGCCAAAGCACTAGGGATAAGTGTTCCTAGCCAAGCTGCCATGAAAACGCCGGCAAACAGTAATTTATTTTTCATGTTTTCTATGGGGCGGTGAAATTTACTACTAGCTTTCACTATTTTCACCATGCTGAATTAGCGATCGCCTCAGCAAGAACTAGGAATTTACACCGCCGTCGATTATGATATTACTGAGTATCTTTGTCTGAAAAATAAGTTCTTGACAGAAATCTTACTTAGTTAATATGAATTAATTGTAATGAGCCAGAAAACTGAATTTAGTTAAACTCCCTTAAACCCAGCCTTGTTTTCTATTTCCTGTTCTTTGGCTGTAGAAACTTCCTGATTAACCATTAAATGAGTAGAATTTTGCCGACGCAAGCTAAGTTGACTAATTAAGATACCAATTAATATCAAACCACCGCCAAAATATTGAGCAGGAGTCGGAGCTTCACCGAGAATTAAATAAGCTGCTAAAATACCTGCCACGGGAGTAAAAGAACTAGCTAAAGAAGCTGTAGATACGCTAGCGACTCTTAAACCTTTAATCCAAAATGATTGACCGACGACAACAATTAAACCTCCATAAATCAACATCCATTTCCATAAAAATGGTGATAGCACATCCATAAAATGGTCACGACCATAAAGCACAAGCGCAATCATAAAGAATACGACTGTGCCTAAAGCTGTGCGAAAAATACTGTAAATCCCCAAGGGAATATCAACTAGATGTTGTTTACTAATCACTGTTGCCAATGATAAAAATATTGCTCCTGTAGCTGCTAATAATTCACCTAAACCAATATTTAGTCCCGCCATATTCATCATTATTTGCTCATTCTGAGGCTGAAGAACAATGGTAATTAATACACCAATAAAAGCTGCGATCGCTCCGATAATTTCTCCTCTATTTACCCGTTCTTTCAAAACCACTATCGATAAAAATAATGTTAAGGGAACTTCAATACGTCCTATCAAAATGACATTATTAACATTGGTTAAAGCCAGAGATTGAAAAATTAACCCAGGGGCTAAAGCTCCTGCTAAAATCGCTACAACTATTAAATATAACCAATCTTTTCGAGTAATTTTCTGCAAAGCTGTTTGATTCCACTGTCGCCCATAAATAAAAATCATCAAGAATAAAGCGCAGAGATTACCCACAAACAAAACATTACATAACGAAATTGGGTTGCGGCCACCTAAGAAGTTTTCTGCACCAATTTCGGTTAGCTTGCGCGTTATGGCACTGGATGCGCCAAAAATTAACACTGCTAACCATAAATAAACTTGACCAGGAATTTGGTGTATGAAACGATTCTTTCTTCTTAACTTGGCCACAATTACACCACCCCCACGAGACAATCATTCAATATAGGAATCATATTTGATTTTGAAAACCCTATCTTGTTACTTCTTAACCCCCATTCCTGATTTTGTACTTAAAACCTGATTTTTCTGAGAAAATGCTGAGTATTCACTGAATCACTTGCACAAGTAAATTCAGGTAATTTCCATTTAGGCTTCAGGTGAACTTCAGTAGTTGTTGAGATGCTGTAATCGCTGGGATAAACCAAAAACGGAGTTACCAATGAAATTTGCACCATCTTTACTCACAACTGTTGCTTTAGCTGGGATGTTAACGGTCTTTGACGTTCCATTACAAGCCGTTAATCCTAATTGGGTACAAGCATCAGCAGAAGAAATGAAAGATGCTACAGGCTTGACTGCACAACAAAAAATTGATTTTCTAGCCAAACACAAAGGTCAGTTTGGTAGTGGTGATCAGTTGCGTCGTTTCTTCTTTGGCGACTTAGAACCACTGGGAGTTCAACCGGGTGGCGCAGGTATGGTAGTAAATCTTTATAACAAGGCTAATAATGTCACCATCTCGTACTGTGCTACATATGATGTAGTAGTTGCCGTCAAAAAGGGCAAAATCAAAGCTTTTGCACCCGAAGAAGTTAAGTAATTACCTCATATATTATTTGTTAAATAGATACCCGATTTGATGAAAAAATTGGGTATCTATTCATATCGTCATATTGACGCATTCTCCACGCATCGCGACTCGTACAAAACCTTATATTCACTAAAGTTCCTGATAGTATTAGAATTATGGGCGATCGCTAAACTCATAAATTTCACAGTGCAAGGTTTTATTAACTTAAACAAGCCATTTGGCTGGACTTCTCATGATTGCGTGGCCAAGGCGCGAAAATTATGCAAACTCAAACGTGTAGGACACGCAGGTACATTAGATCCAGCCGCTACTGGTGTGCTACCCATTGCAGTTGGTAAAGCTACAAGATTATTACAATATCTTCCCAGTGATAAAGCTTATCAAGCCACTATCCGCTTTGGGATGCAGACTACAACTGATGACTTACAAGGTGAAATCATCTCGTCCCAACCCTGCGCGGAATTAGATTTAGCACAAATAAAAACGGCATTAGCTAAATTTATCGGTAAAATTGAGCAAATTCCACCAATTTACAGTGCGATTCAAGTCGAAGGAAAACGCCTGTACGATTTAGCGCGTCAAGGTACAGCCGTAGAAGTTCCCCCAAGGACAGTAGAAATTTATCGCATAGAAATTTTAGATTGGCGAGTCGGAGACTTTCCCGAATTAGATGTAGAGATAGCCTGTGGTAGCGGCACATATATTCGGGCGATCGCGCGTGATTTAGGTACAGTGTTAAATACAGGCGGAACTCTCGCTGCTTTAGTACGTACTCAAAGCAGTGGTTTCAATTTAGCAAATAGTCTCACCTTAGATGAGTTAGAAACCCAACTCTCAAACGGGACATTTCAACCCACCCCACCAGATACAGCCTTACAACATCTCCCATCTGTAACTTTACCCAGTATTTCTGCTCAAAAATGGTGTCAGGGACAGCGCATTTCCCTAACTCCAGAAATCACCGGTCAGGTGCGAGTCTATGAAGCAACCCGTTTTTTGGGAATTGGGGAATTACAAGCGGGTGTATTAATTCCGCAAATGGTATTTGAACCTATTGCTTAAAATCTAGAAACATCACACAACAAAACGAATTAAGCCTTATGACACCAAGTGTTGACGTTTTGGGGACTTCTAGAAAATAAACTATCCAATTTATTTTTTCCAAAAAATCTGTCTTTCCCCCTGCTCCTTGCCCCCTGCCCCCCTGCCATCAAAGTGATAGTATATTTTTTAATTGGAAGTCCCTTGAATCACCTACGCTACACCATACCCTGTATACGGACGCTTGTAAGGCGGATGTAATCCCAAAACAATATCTTCCTTCGATACCCCCATTTCTACTAATGCTTGGGCAATATCTAGCTCAGTCGTATTGCGCTGAATCCAAATTTTGCCATCTTTAATGTCCAAATGGATAAAACAGTTATATACTCGCTTGAGTCCTTCCCAACCAACATCAAGTAATTGATAATGGTCATGTTCTCTATCAAAAATTAGCTGACACTCAACATCTGGGTTACTCTTTTCTATAGATGCTTGTTCAATTAGCAAGTTACGAATGCTTTGACGGTAGTATTCTATTCTCTCCATTCGATAACCTCTTCTTTAATTGGCTCATAGACAACAAGCTTTATTTGATAAAGCTTGACCGCTTCTTTAACAAACAGTTCTTGGAAGAACGTTTTAAAAGTATCAAAAGGTACTGCTAGATAAAGCGTCCGGTCTGGTTCTTTCATTTGTAGGGCAAGCCGATAGTTGAGAAATTGCCCCAAAGCTACGTGAAAGTCAGTAATCGCTGAACTATTTAGAAAACTTTTTACTTCTACTGCAATTTTTCTACCTGCTTTCTCAGCTCCTAAAATTTTTTCTGCTGCTAAATCAATCTCAAACTTTACACCTTCAATTTTTATTATGAGTGGATCGGCTGTAATTATCCACTTTTCCTTCAGTAGTGCTTGTTTGACAGCCCCATGAAATAGGTCTTTAGCTGACATCGTTGATTATCTAATTATTTTACTTACCAAATAAACGCCCTCAAGAACCCTGTTTCTGATTTTGATAAAGCTTTAAGTTGTCACGGAATAGGGTGTTATTAGGTTCAAGAGTAACAGCTACTTCTATTTCTTTAATTGCCTCTTCTATTTTTCCTTGGTTGTACAACGCAATTCCCAAGTTATTGTGAGCTTTTGTAAAATGGGGGTCAATATTTAAGGCTTGGCGGTAGGATGTGATCGCCTCTTCTAGTTTTTTCTGTGCATAGAGCGCAAGCCCCAGGTTATTGTGAGCTTTTGCATAATTGGGGTCAATATTTAAGGCTTGGCGGTAGGATGCGATCGCATCTTCTATTTTTCCCTGTGCATAGAGTGCAAGACCCAGGTAATGGTGAGTGATGGCAAAATTGGGGTCAAGATTTAAGGACTGGCGGTAGGATGAGATCGCCTCTTCTAGTTTTCCCTGTGCTTTGAGCGCAACCCCCAGGACAGAGTGGAAGATTGCTTCATTCGGGTTAATTTTTAAGGATTGGCGGAAGGATGCGATCGCCTCTTCTACTTTTCCTTGGTCAGACAGCGCAATCCCCAGGTTACAGTGAGCGTAGACATCATTGGAATCAAATTTCAAGGCTTGGCGGTAGGATGTGATCGCCTCTTCTAGTTTTCCTTGGTCAGACAGCCCAATCCCCAGGTTATAGTGAGCGATTGCATCATTGGGGTCAATACATAAGGCTTGGCGGTAGGAAGCGATCGCCTCTTCTAGTTTTCCTTGGTCAGACAGTGCAATCCCCAGGTTATTGTGAGCGATTGCAAAATTGGGGTCGATATATAAGGCTTGGCGGTAGGAAGCGATCGCCTCTTCCAGTTTTCCTTGTGCTTTGAGTGCATTCCCCAGGTTATTGTGAGCATAGGCAAAGTTAGGGTCTATTTCTAAGGCTTGGCTGTAGGATGCAATCGCCTCTTCTAGTTTTCCTTGGTCAGACAGTGCAATCCCCAGGTTATAGTGAGCGATTGCAAAATTGGGGTCGATATATAAGGCTTGGCGGTAGGAAGCGATCGCCTCTTCTAGTTTTCCTTGGTCAGACAGTGCAATCCCCAGGTTATAGTGAGCGATTGCAAAATTGGGGTCGATATATAAGGCTTGGCGGTAGGAAGCGATCGCCTCTTCCAGTTTTCTCTGTGCATAGAGTGCAAGCCCCAGGTTATTGTGAGCGTAGGCAAAATTGGGATCAATATTTAAGGCTTGGCGGTAGGATACGATCGCCTCTTCTAGTTTTCCTTGGTCATACAGCGCAATCCCCAGGTTATTGTGAGCATATAAAGAGTTTGGCTCAAGACTGATAGCTGCTTTGTATTTCAAGATTGCTTCCTCTAACTTCTTACCCTCACGCAAACTATCTGCTTCGTTTATTAAAGTGGTGACTTGATATTGCAGGTCTTCCTGTGCTTTTGTAGTTGCTTGATGGGTTGATTCATTCGTGCTATCAACTAATTGCGCCATTAAGGGTGCGATAGCTTCCCGAATTCCCTTAACAACTTCTACAAACGCTTCATCCCTATCAGCCCAACTTTTAATCGGTTTACGATTTTTCGGTAATGGTAATAGTTCCTTGAGCCGAGGAACATCCCAATCAACATGACGTAGCAGCACAGGAATCACACAGGCTTTCTTCGCTGCGTTCTGCTGTAACGCTCGTGTCACTTCCACTGTCCAGTGATAGTCAGAGTCTAGGAAATCAGGACTAATTAACAGTAGAATTAAACCCGCTTGGTTGAGGCGTTGATCAATTGCTCCTCTAATATCTTGCCCTGGAATAATTTTGCGATCATGCCAACTAGAAATCACCTCTTGCCGACGTAAAGATGCTAAATGCTTCTCTAACTGTTGGCGAAATTCCTCATCTTTTTGGTGATAAGAGATAAAAACTTCAATAGATTTCATAGAGAATAGGGCAAGATGCGGGCTGAGTTACAAAGTGAACTACAAAAGTTTCTGCTCAATTTCTTCAAGCTGATCATCTAATTTATCTTGTTCGGCTTGAGCTTCCTTGATTTGGGATTCCAACTTAAACTTTGTCGTCACATCCGTTTCTATAGAATATGCTTGGCGTAGTCTGTCTAGTTTGTTACTCACAGTATCATATTGTTGCTGTAATGAATCCCGTTCTTGCTCTAATCTCCGACGTTGCCTATCGGTTATTCCACCTTGACTAGTAGTTACAGGTGTAGTGTTTACAACAGAACTACCAGAGGCTTTTGATTTAGCGATTTCTTCAGCCACCCGACGAATCCCTGTTGCAATATCTAAAAAAGCCTCATCCTGATTTGCCCAAGTCGTCACCGGTTTGGCATTTTTCGGCAATGCTTGCAGCTTGCTAAAAGGTGTATCATTCCAATCTACCGGTTTGAGAATAATCGGAATCACGCGGGCTTCTTTGTGTTCATGGCGTTCCATCGCCCGCATCATTTCTTTGTCATAACAGTAATCTGAAGCCAAAAAGTTAGCACTCACCAACAGTAGAACAATATCTGCAATGTTGAGATTGTCATCAATAGCATCAGCCCAATTGCTACCAGCAATAATAGCTCTATCATGCCAAGCCTCAATCACACCCTGACGTTTCATTGTACTCAGATGAGTTGCTAATTCATCCCGCAAAGTTTCATCTTTGTGAGAGTAAGAAAAAAATACCTTGACTGGATTAGACATAAATTTAGAAGTAAAAGGAATGAAAATTACTGTATATCAATATACATTTTTTTAGATAAAATCAAACATTTTTATCTAAGT